>QZIL01000034.1 GCA_003599025.1 Nitrospiraceae bacterium
TGTCCATCTTCGAATTCACGGGCAGCCACATAAAGCAGCCTCAGGGGTTCTATCGCAAAGCTCCTGAACCTGCTACGGGGGGCAGCATCTATTTCCCTGATCTTCCGGACGAGATAGCCTGTTACTTTTTCTGAGGCGCCTGATATCATTCCTGCTACAATTCTATCATGAATTAATATGATAAGCTTGCGGCCTGACGGATTTTCATCGAATCTCTTGTGGTAATATTGCAGTGCATCCGACATATAAACATGCCGCACTGCTTTTAAGTCAATCATTAGTAAAAGAGTGCTGTATGGATCGGTAAACTTAGGTGACAAATATTCGCAAGCCGATAGACCTTTACAAAAAACTCCCGCGCACAAATTGTGGAAGGTGCCCTTCCGGCAGCTGTATGGCATTTGCCGTGCAGGTGCTGAGGAAGATGACACCGCTTTCCGGGTGCAGGGAGCTGAATGAGACTTTAAAAATGCAAATTGAGGAAATGCTCTCTGATTCAGGGGACTGGAAGGAGATAAGGTTTAAAGAGTTGCTTGATGAAATTTCAGCATCAGGGTTCTCAACCATGCCCCGAGGCACAGGCGCCCTTGTTAAGGATGACACGCTTAAGATTTATTATATAGGCAGGGAAATAACATTGGGCTGGTCCGGATTTAATGTGCCTCTTGATATAATGGACAGACTCCTGATTCTCATGTACCTGAGGCAGGCCGGCAGCGGGGCCCTGTCCGGTATGTGGACTGCATTCAGGGATTTCAAGGACGGCCTGATCAGGTCCGAAAGTTTTCACGAAGCATGTGAAATCCCGCTCGCAAAGATGTTTGAACATAATGAAGACCTGGTACTAAAAAGTCTGACTGAAGCAGGTGCTGAAAAGGTAAAAGGATTTTCCACAGATTACAGTTATGTCATAAATGCTCTTCCAAATCTTCCCATGCTTGTCCTCATGTGGCCTGCGGATGAGGAATTCGGGGCAGACTGCAAAGTGCTTCTGGACTCAAGCGCTACTGAATTTCTTGATATTGAAGCGTTGCTTTATCTCGGAATGGCGCTGGTGAGGCATGTAAGAGGAAGAGGCTGATTTGTGTTTGCTTTTAACTTGTCATTCCCGCAAGCGCAGCGCGTCGGGAAACTTCTGGAAAAAGATTCCGGACAAGCCGGAATGACGTGCTCTTCTATATCCCGAACTCCAGAAAATACTGATACTCCAGCAGGTCATGGGTCTTTAGCAGTCGATAGCCCGCCTCCTGCAGTTCTTCTATGACCACTTCTTCGGCCATTTTATGGTCACGCGGAGGTCCGAAATCCGTGTCCTTTATAAAATCAACGACAACTAACCTGCCACCCGTCTTTAAGCTCGGGATGACATTCCTGAAATACTCCACCCTGTTTTCAATATGGTGGTATGTGTCACAGAGAAAGATTACATCTACAGAATCAGGTGCCAGTTCCGGATCATCAGTCCTGGACACTCGCGCTTCATAATTGCTGAGATTAAGCTTTTTCGCGTCTTCTTCCATATATTTCACCATCCCCGGCTCGATGTCCAGACCGATCGCCTTCCCTGACGGTGATACTGCAGCAGCTATATGTCTTGTAAAATATCCAGTGCCTGCCCCTATGTCTACAACAATATCACCAGGCCTCAGGTTCATTGCCTTTACCACTTCAGCTGGTTTCTGCCATTTGTCACGTTCAGGGTCCTCAAACCGTTTGACCCATAATTCAATATCATCGAATCTCTGCTGAGTTGCCGGAGCATGGTGTTCTTTCTGGTGTTCCCGGTGATGGAAACAGCCGGTCAGCATGGTCGCTAACACGAAGAAAACAAAGATTTGATTAATAAGGCTGTTCCCGAATGGCCTGATTCTCATAATTCCTCCCCTTTTAAAAAAAATGGCGCGCCCAGGAGGAGTCGAACCCCCAACCTCCTGATCCGTAGTCAATTCGCCTTGATCGAACTTTCAATAACTTACCATAAATCCACATTATTTTAAATTGGATTATTTGTGCCCAGTGGATAAAATCCATTCTTTTGTACCTGGTTCACCTATAAAATTCACCCATATGGAAAAAGAAGAAAGACTGTAAATCCCACCAACTATCCTCAGTTTTGCAAGCCCGTATGTATGGATACATACGGGCTTCCCTCATACAAATCAATAAGTACCTTTGAAAGCCACTCACTAAATAGTAACGCGCTGCAGGGTGTGACGCAGATAGTAGACATGTCGATTTTTGCACAGTTTTACAGCGGCATATAGTATACTTTTTGTATCAGAGTTTCTTCCTTGACCGAAAGATATTGAGTATGTTGCTCACTGAGTATCTCCGGTCTTTCTCTATAGGCACATGACTTTTAAAAACTTATTTTTTCAAGTGAGGTATAAGGCATGGAAATATTAAAATCAAAACTGGAAAGTCTTTTAAAGGAACTTCCTGAAAAAGTGGATATCGAAGATGTTATTTACCGTATATATCTTTTACAGAAAATAGAGGAAGGGGAGATAGATATTAAGGAAGGCAGGACACTTTCTCATAAAGAAGCTCTTGAAAGGCTGTCCAAGAAATGGCAGAACTGATTTGGTCTGAAAGAGCGATATCCGATATTGAGAACATTTACGATTACATAGCACTTGATTCACTTATGTATGCCCGGTTGACGTCAGAGAGTATTATTGACTCTGTCGAAAGATTGCAGGGCTTTCCTGAATCAGGACGTCATCTTCCGGAATTTTCACAGATGCCTTATAAGGAGGTAACAATTGGCAATTACCGGGTAATTTATAAATATGATTCGGGAACGAATGAAGTAAAAATTGTTACTGTTGTACACGGTAGCCGTCTTTTAACAAAAGAGATTCTTTCAGAATAAAGTTATTATTTCTTCAAGAAGGGGACGTTATGGCTCGCAAGATTATATTTCTATTTTTTCTGCTGTTACCCTTTTTGACTCCTTCATATTCAAGCGCCGCAGCATTCGGAACAGATCTCGGAGATTTCAACGGGGTCACTGCATATTCAAATGGCAGTACTTCCTATTACAGCGGTCAGCAGAACTATTATAACGGCTCGTATACCGGGATTAAGTGGCAGTGTGTGGAGTATGTAAGAAGGTACTATTTAAGCTGGTATGGAATAAACCTGTATAACGGATCTGGCATGAATGCGAATGAGTTTTATAGCAGGGCATCCGAGATGGGACTGGACAGCTACCCCAATGGTGGGACTACAGCTCCGCAGGTCGGAGACATCCTTGTTTCAAACGGCGGGTCTTACGGACACGTTGCTATTGTCAGAAGTGTTTCGGGTAATCAAGTTTGTACAATTCAGCAGAACTTTTCTAATGATTCGGGAGATGTTAACAGATGTCTTGCGTTGACTGAATCAAATGGCAGCTTTAGTGTAAGTGGGTCTAGCGGGAGCTATCCGGTTCAGGGATGGCTGAGGGCAGGAGGTTCATTGCCTATCACTGGATTGAGAGTGGGCCTTTTAGTTAGGAATGCTGCTTCCGTTGATGCTGACGAAGGCAATATTCAGCAATTTCTAAATTCCAACTTTTTCGAATATGATATTGTTGATGCGTCTATGATCAAAAATGGAACAGTCGATTTGTCAATTTATAATGTCCTTTATATGAGGACGGCCTCAGAACCTACTTTATACAACGACGCTTATGTTATTTCCAGGGTCAAAACCTGGATTGAGCATGGCGGAAAATTAATTATCGAATATAATGGGGTCTATTTAGCCCAGTATTTGGGCGCCGGTAGTATTTCAGGTTCATGTTGGGGACCGGCTGTTATTGATGCATCGTTTTATGTAGAAAATATAACAACAAGTCCTTTGTTTACAAATATTGATACATGGTCTCCTCCTAGCTTACCTGATGATGATAATCAGTTGATCGCTAAGCTTGCCAGCACCGGAGGTTATTGCTACCCGGTATTAGATTTTGCTTCGGAGAGTACCCTTGTTTTATTTAAATTTTTATATACGACTTATGGCTGGTATGGTCAAAGTACAACCAGTGATTACTGTATGCAACATACAGGTCTATGTACACCCGACAGATCAGTTTATGATGAAAGTAATATGTCATGGTTCTGGCCTAACGGTGTAGATGATAGACAAATTGAAATTGCAAGGGTTGGTAATGGCGTTATTGTGAGACTGGGAATGATCTTGCTTCAAATGGTACCAGCAAATAGTTTAATAGTTGGCCCAGCAACAGATCAAATCAGAAATAATGCAATTAGGTTTGATCTCTTGTCTGGGTCATTTGGTACATTGGATCATTTTGATATTACTGCGCCAGACGGAAGCTCTATTGGCGAGCAAACAGTGAACGGTCAATTCCCGATTAAAATAACTGCCAGAGATGCCAATGGAAGCATTGTGAATTACAATGGGGAAGTATCATTGTGGAGTAATGCAGGAAAAGTCAAACCTACAACCATATCTTTAACAAACGGAACTTGGTCCGACAATGTAAAACTTTATGAAAAAGGGACAGGTATCAACATTGGAGCAAGCGGAGGTGGGAAGTCGGGAACGAGTAATGATTTTCAGGTAACAGGTTCTGGGTCAGGTCTCGGACGTATATTCGGTAATGTTGATGATAATAGAGGTAATTCCTTAGCAGGTGCAATAGTATACCTGCAAGATTATAACAGGAACAATACTTATTCAAGAACAACGGATGCATGGGGCCACTATGAATATGGCAAGACTATTCCCTGCGGATATTACTTCTTGAGAGCTGAGCATAATGGAAAGTCCAGCGATGAAATAAAGATTTTCATTCCTGAAGACAAAGCACTATATTTATGGCCGATAAAAATCCCTATTCATGTTGATGATGCTCATGATCCCGTGATATTAATTCCTGGGATAGCAGGATCAAGTAAAAAAAGCTCGACAAATGTATTTCCCAGACTACCGAAACAATATCCTACTGAAATCGATAAACTTGAAATCCATGATCCAGGAGGTTGGTTAGGGCCAGGCTGGGAATCCTTAGTATCTGAGCTTCAAAATATTGGATATGAAGATGGCGATACAATTATACAATGTCCATTTGACTGGCGTATGCCGGTTGAGGACGTTGCTAAAACATATTTAAGGGATTGTATTAATAAAGGTAAACAGAAGACCGGGAAAGTAAATATAATTGCACATAGCACGGGAGGTCTTGCAGTACGTGCTTATATTCAGAGTAATAGCTATTCTAATGATATAAACAAGTTTGCAATGGTTGGCGTACCAAATCAGGGTTCTGCAAAAGCATACTATATGTGGGAGGGGGGAGATCCAGTCATTGTTGATACAATGGAGGGAGTTGCTGCATTTTATACAAAAACAACTGAAAAACTATATGAAACAATGACTGGTAAACGGTTCTCTATAGATATGAATAAGAAAATCATCAATAAATTTTACCACGAGCATGTTCCAGAATTAGGGGATCTTCTTTATTCTGAAGATTTTTTAATAACAAAGGATAGCCCGTATCCCTTGAAAGTCACATCATCGGACAGAAACACTTTTCTTGAATTATTAAATGCTGATCCAAACAAATATAGAATGGGAAACGGTACAGCGTCAGTTGATACAGCTGTTTTTGTTGGTACGGGGCAAAAGACTATGAATGATATTAGGGTGCAATCGCCAAACAATTTATATCTGGATGGAGTTCCAGAAAAAAGGAGTGACTCACAGCCTGTCTATTTAAAAAATGGTGATACAACTGTCTTAGAGAGCAGTGCACTGTTTCCCTATTATGATGGATGGGCACGCCCCCCTATTTCAAAAGCTGGTGGACACATGCAACTAATTTACAAGTTTAGAGATGAATTAATTCAGTTTCTTGAAGGAACACTTCCGGTGCAGAACTCAGTTGTAGCTTCAAAAAGTATTTCAAATATACAACAAATGTCAGCCAGTGTGAGCAGCAATACGCTCATACTCTCTATTGATGGCAACGTACAGCCATATATCATTAACCCTGATAGTCAGGCTATTGGTATAAATCCAAACACAGGAGATGGAGAAAATGATATTCCAGGCTCTGAAATATCATTTGTAGCTGATTCTGCAAGTATTGTCATACGCAATCCAGTTAACGGATCATATACGGTATATATTAAAGGGACAAAAAATGAAGACTATGATTTAAGTGTAGAGTATATGTATGACACAGATACTGCAAGTCACGATTACAGAGGGTTTAACCACGCCAATACAACCTCCCTCACATTCGACATCAATTCCAGTTCAGTAGAACAGATTACAGTAAACCATGCACCTTTGCCGACGACAGGTCTTCAAGCTGATGCTGTAGATTCAGGAGGTCTTATGACAAGACTTACTTGGAATGCGAGCATTGATCCCGAAGTAACAGGCTACAACATCTATTCAAAAGAGATAGGTGAACCTTATCTGACGCAGATAGGAACTTCAACATTAAACACGTTTGATACAGGACATCGGTGGGCAGCTAATTCCTCAATAAAGACAAGGACATATGCTGTATCCGCTGTCAAAGCCGATAATACAGAGAGCTTTTTATCCAACATGGTAGAAAATAATGACCGTGATCACGACGGGTTATCTGATGAAGAAGAAATTAATTACGGAACGTACATCAATAACTCTGATACAGATGGTGACGGACTTAATGATTCCGAGGAATTAAATAGAGGAACCAATGCACTGCTTACAGACACAGATGGAGATGGACTTTCGGATTTTGTCGAATCCCAAAATGGAACCGATCCCTTAAATAGTGATACAGACGGAGATGGCACCAACGACTTATCTGATACATGTCCGACCATCCCGCCTGCGAATATTCTCGATGAAGTACCTTTTTATTACACTTCTCTACAAGCGGCTTATGATTCAGCGCTTGATGGGGACACTATCCAATGTCAGGATTTA
Source organism: Nitrospiraceae bacterium (assembly GCA_003599025.1). Taxonomy (GTDB): domain Bacteria; phylum Nitrospirota; class Thermodesulfovibrionia; order UBA6902; family UBA6902; genus UBA6902. The sequence goes on from QZIL01000034.1 coordinate 6,943, forward strand.
TTAATATACGGAAATCTTCTTCTTGATATTAATAAATCAGTCACCTTGCAGTGTGGATATAATTGTGATTATACAGCCATCACAGGAAATACGAAGATTCATGGAGATATGATAGTAAGTGACGGGCTGGTTACCATAGAAAACGTTACTCTCATGCCCCCAGATACTATTCCGCCTGGACCACCAAGCGAAATTGATGGCGCAGTTATTTCGTCAGATCAAATAGACCTATGGTGGACTGCGCCGGCCACAAACGCTGACGGGTCACCATTAACTGATTTTTCAGGTTATTTCATATATTACGGGTACAGTTCTGGGTATTACACTACTTATATTGATGCGGGCAATGTAACGTACTTCCCAGTTACTGGGCTTACAAGTGGAGTAAACTATTATTTTTCTGTTGATGCATATGATATATCAGAAAATCATTCAAATTATGGTAGCGAGGTTAACTTCACGACTCCTTAAGTCAAATAAAAAATAAAGCTGCCCTCATAAGAGGTATTGGTTTCGGTCCACAAATACTTAACGATCGGAAGATAATTAGGAGTAGTTGCCAATTTTATTTATTGCCCTATCACAGTGAGGAAAAAACCTGGAATTCCACAACACGATTATTACCAACCCTCTGACTGACATAAGAATGGACTTATATTGACGCTTATTGAAAATAATGATAAATTGAATAGTTAACAAAATATGAGTGGAAAAAATTCACGCATACGGAAAAAACAAAAAGCTGTAACCTTTTAAAAAAAATGGCGCGCCCAGGAGGAGTCGAACCCCCAACCTCCTGATCCGTAGTCAGGCACTCTATCCAATTGAGCTATGGGCGCTGTCTTTTGATAACTGACTGCTGCAATTAATCAGAGCACTATTATACTTAATTCGGTCAGATATTTTCACTCACGCCCCGGTGGTGAATTGTCGGGACGCTTAAAAGGGGAGAATTGTAAAAAATATCATATTACTGTTTCCTGAGGTATACTCTGAATTATAAATATAGAAGCCGGTCAGAGACACGCGATGGGACCATTTATCAGGAGTGCAGTCAGCACTGTCATCATCTTCTTGTTTACCGTAAGCTGCGCGTCAACCGCAGAAGAAGGGACACCGGAGCACCATCGGGACGGGAATTTCAGAAACGTATATCTTCAGGAAGACCACGGTTTTTTCGAATTCGTTAAATGGCGCTGGGAGCGCTTGTGGAAAGAAATTCCATCAGCTGACTCATACAGCTTTCCCCTCGCAAAAAACGATCCCCCTTTTCTCCGTTCCAACCACAACCACACAACCCTGACATGGATCGGGCACGCGACCCTGCTTATTCAGATGCACGGGAATAACATCCTCACTGACCCGCAGTTTTCAGAGCGCGCCTCTCCTGTCCAGTGGGCCGGGCCCAGAAGGGTAGTCCCTCCCGGCATAGCGATGGAGGATTTGCCTGATATTGACATTGTCATTATCTCTCATGACCACTACGATTCCCTTGATGTCAACACTGTACGAGGATTGCATGCCCGAACAGGAGGCGATAAGACAAAGTTCTTCGTGCCGCTTGGACTCAAGGCATGGTTTCAGAAGCTGGAAATAACCAATGTAGTTGAAATGGACTGGTGGGATGAGCAGGAAGCTGGCAGCCTGAAAGTCATTGCCGTGCCTATGCAGCACTGGGGCAAGCGGACGCCCTTTAACCGTAATGACCACCTGTGGGCAAGCTGGGTAATTATCGCCGATGATTTCCGCTTCTACTTCGGTGGCGATACCGGATTCTCGTCGCATTTTAAGGAAACAGGTGACCGCTTCGGTCCCTTTGATCTGGCAGCACTGCCTATCGGCGCATATGAACCGAGGTGGTTTATGAGAAATCATCATATCAATCCTGAGGAAGCTGTTCAGGGACATATAGCCCTGCGTTCAAAAAAATCTGTTGCAATGCACTGGGGCACATTCATGCTAACTGACGAACCTCTGGATGAACCGCCGGTGAGACTCAGAAAGGCATTGAAAGACGCGAGCGTCCCGGAAGAAGCGTTCCGGGTCCTTCAGCACGGAGAGACGATCATTATTGAACATGATAAACAGAATGAAACAGACTGACATAAATTTACCCTGAACCTGAGATCAGTGTCGGTGTGTGTTTTTTTTACTGACACTGACACTGACTACTGACACTATTAAGCACAGAGAGGTGACCAAAAATGGATTATGACATCATTAAAGTTCAGTTAGACGGAGAGTTTAAAATCTGTCCTTCATGCGGGTACAAGGACGGGTTCCATTCCATGTTCAGGAAAGAGGGGGGCATAACCAGATGGCTTTTTATATGCCCTTCTTGCCACAGCGTCTTTGATATCGGTTTTACGGTTTAGAGTGTGATGCACAAACCTCTGCTCATTGTTCTGGGAATTTTTTTTGTAGGTCTGGCTTTTCTCGGCATATTTCTCCCTGTGCTGCCGACCACCCCGCTGCTGCTGCTGGCCCTTGCGTGCTTTGCGAAATCTTCAGAAAGGCTCCATAACCGGCTTCTTGCAAACAAAACGTTCGGCCCGCTCATCAGGCAATGGCATGAGACAAGGAGCATGCCCAGAAAGGCCAAGGTCTATGCCATAATCTCTATTCTTGTTGGCGGGGGGATATCGATTTATTCTGTGGATGAGGTCCTGCTTAAGCTCATTTTGACAGCAGTGCTTATCATTCCTGTTGTAATAATACTTAAGATAAAGACCGCTGACCGGCGGCAGGACAAACTATAATATTGTTTGAATGTCTCTGAACAGGCAATCACACAACGTTACCCCCCGATTGACATTTTCCCTGGCAGTGATAAGCTTTATTCATGTACATCTGATGTACAGTGGACCCTCATGAATAGAGGTAATGAAATGGAAAAGAACGTCGGAGGAATTGACAGGAACATAAGAATTATTCTGGGAATTGTGCTTATGGTTGCAGGACTGTTTATTCATGGCGGAGCAGCCCTGAAAACATTGATATTTGGAGTAGCTGCGATTGCATTCGTGACCGCCTTTACCGGCTTCTGACCCCTCTGGAAGGTGCTCGGGATCAGCACCAGCAAGGTAGACAAGGCAGAAGGAACTGAAAAAACATCAGGAAAGTCTTCCGGACAGAAGGAGAAGTCAGAAGGGAAGGAGGAACGGCCTTCAGTACATTGAACTGAATATCGCTTGCAGAACAAATTTATAAGGAGGTAATGCATCATGTCAAAATGGGTCGTGGATCCTGATCACTCTGTAGCAGCTTTTTCTGTTCGTCACATGATGGTCGCTGATGTTCATGGTCAGTTCAATAAAATTACCGGGACTGTCGAATTTGATCCTCTGGATGCAGCCAGGATATCAGTAGCCATTGAGATAAGCGCTGAGAGTATTTTCACCGGTATTAAGAAACGTGATGACCATCTAAGGAGCCAGGACTTTTTTGACGTAGAGAAATATCCCGGGATAACGTTTAAGAGCAAGAAGGCAGAACGGACCGGTTTCAGCAGCCTTAAAATCACAGGAGACCTGACCATGCACGGTATTACACGGTCTGTAACTTTAGATGTGAGTTATTCAGGTCCTGTGAAAAGTCCTTTTGGCGAGACCTGCCTGGGATTTGCCGGCCGTCTAAGAGTAGACCGCGAAGAGTTCGCAATGATCTGGAACCAGCAATTGGATCTCGGCGGGATGATGGTGGGAAAGGATATTGATATTCTCATCAATTTAGAGACCGATATGGTCCCTTAATCCTGGCACCGGATAACCTGAAGGGTCCCTGACGTCTGAGGCTTATCTTCTTATATGATGACTGATAATAGGGCACGGCTTGTTCAGGAAGGAAAAACCATTGAAGGTCCTGTCCTTTACTGGATGAGCCGCGACCAGCGCATGCAGGACAATTGGGCACTCTGTTCTGCACAGCACCTCGCATTGAAGCAAAAGGTCCCCCTTGTTGCAGCATTCTGCCTTGTGCCGCAATTTCTTGGCGCAACCATTCGTCAGTATGGATTTATGCTCAGGGGGCTTGAGGAACTTGAAGCAGGGCTGGGTAAAAAACTCATCCCTTTTATCCTGTTAACCGGAGCACCTGATAGAGAAATTCCCCGGCTTGTTAAGAAGATAGGGGCTTCCTGTCTGATCACGGATTTCGACCCTCTTAAGATCAAGAGAGAATGGAAGCAGACGGTGGCTGACAGAATAGATATACCCTTTTATGAGGTGGACGCCCACAATATCGTGCCCTGCTGGACAGCATCCCCCAGGCAGGAGTATGCAGCTTATACGTTTCGTCCGAAGATGCGAAAGCTGCTTCCTGAATTTCTTCAGGATATTCCTTTGCTCATAAATCATCCCTTTGCATTTAAAGGGATGCGGGAGATAATTAACTGGAAGAAAGTTCGGTCATCTCTAAGAGTCGATAATACCGTTGAAGAGGTCGATTGGCTGAAGCCCGGGGAAAAGGCGGCAAAAACAATGCTGCGTGATTTTGTGAAGAAGAAATTGCCGGGCTATGATAAAAAGCGCAATGATCCTACTGTTGACGGCCAGTCAAATCTTTCCCCATATCTGCACTTTGGACAAATCTCTGCTCAGAGGATAGCCATTGAAGTCCATTCAAGCCCGGCACCCGGGAACGATAAAGACGCCTTCCTGGAAGAACTCATTGTCAGACGTGAATTATCGGACAATTTCTGTTTCTATAATACTGATTATGATTCTGTAGAGGGATTCCCCTCATGGGCCAGAGAATCTCTTGACAAGCACAGCAGGAAACCACGCGAATATATATATTCAACAGAACAGTTTGAACATGCTTTAACTCATGACGAGTTATGGAACGCTGCTCAGCTGGAAATGGTGACAAAGGGAAAGATGCATGGTTACATGAGGATGTACTGGGCAAAGAAGATACTGGAGTGGACCGGGTCACCTGAGAAGGCAATGGAAGTTGCAATCTATTTAAATGACAGATATGAACTTGACGGCAGGGACCCCAACGGTTATACCGGCATTGCCTGGAGTATAGGCGGTGTACATGACAGGGCATGGAATGAGCGGCGCGTATTCGGCAAGATCAGATATATGAGTTACAATGGATGCAAAGGGAAGTTCGATGTCAAAAGGTATATCGAATTATGCAGGTCTCCATGATTATAAGTTGTGATATGATTTCTTTATGGAACGGCTTGAATTAAAAGCGGATGACAGGGTCCTGATACTCGGGGCAACAGGCTTTATCGGACGGAGGCTTGTCACAGCGCTTGCGGGCATGGACATCAAACTCAGACTTATGGCCCGTTCACCTTCCAAAACAAGGGGGATGCTGCCGGAAGGAAAAGACATCGAGGTACTGCAGGGCGACCTCATGAAGAACCAGGACATAAGGGCAGCTTTAGAGGGCATCTATTGCGCCTACTATCTGGTGCATTCCATGGGCGGCAAAAGCATTGCAAGGGGTCCAGGGTTCGCGGACCAGGACAAAAAAGCAGCCGGCAATTTCAAAGATGCTGCCGGAGAAGCGGGATTAAAACGGGTAATTTACCTCGGTGGTCTTGGTGAAAAAGGGCAGGGCCTGTCAGAACACCTGAGCAGCAGGGCTGAGGTGGCTGACATACTGTCATCAGGAAAAACAGCTGCCACTATTCTGCGGGCAGCTGTCATTATAGGGGCCGGGGGCGCCTCATTCGAAATGCTCAGGTACCTTGTCGAACGCCTTCCGGTCATGATATGCCCTAAATGGATCAACACCCGCATTCAACCCGTTGCAGTCAAAGATGTTATAGCCTACCTGTGTGGATGCCTTGTTAACCCTGATACAGCGGGAAAGACCTATGATATAGGCGGACCGGAGGTCCTTACATACAGGGGCATGATGGATCAGTATGCAGAAGCGCGCGGCCTTGCAAAACGGATAATTATTGATGTACCGTTGCTCACTCCATCACTTTCCTCATACTGGGTCGATCTTGTGACCCCTGTTCCAGCGGGTATCGCTCATCCTCTTATTGAAGGGCTGAAAAACGAAGTCGTATGCCGGGACAGCTCTATTGATACATATGTGCCCATTACAAAAACACCATTTAAGGAAGCGGTCAAAATTGCATTCTCTGAGGAGACCTCAGGTCCCGGGGTCACCGGTTTCTGATGAGCGATACGATTAAACTCGGAATCAGCTCCTGCCTCCTCGGCGAAAAGGTCCGCTATGACGGCGGGCACAAGCAGGACCATTACCTGACTGACACACTCGGCAGATATGTTGAGTGGCTACCTGTCTGTCCCGAGGTTGAATACGGGCTTCCTGTTCCCAGAGAAGCCATGCACCTGGTGGGCAGTCCTGATGGACCGCGCCTTGTTACCATACGAACAGGAACGGACCACACGCAAGGAATGAAAGAATGGGCGCAGAAAAAACTGGATGCACTTGAGAATGAAGATCTTTGCGGATTCATATTCAAAAGCAGGTCTCCCAGTTCCGGATATTCAGGGGTGAAAGTATATTCACCGTCAGGCATGTCAGCGAGAAAAGGGATCGGCATATTCGCAGGCGCATTTGTGAGGCGGTTTCCGCTCATTCCTTTAGAGGACGAGGGAAGGCTCCACGCCCCGGAGCTTCGTGAAAACTTCATCGAACGCGTTTTTGTCTTTAAGCGGTGGAAGGAATTCATCACCAATGACGGGACAGCCGGAGGACTGGTATCGTTTCATACAGACATCAAACTTCTGCTTATGTCTCACAGTCAGAAGCATTATTCACTGCTCGGCCGGATGGTGGCCGGAGAAAAGAGGAGGAAGCTCAGGGAAGTGCGTGACCGGTATATCAGCCTGCTTATGGACGGGCTCAGACTCATTGCCACGGTAAAAAAGAACACGAATGTCCTGATGCACATCGCGGGATATTTTAAAAAGGAACTCACCCCGGCTGAGAAAGCGGAATTGCTTAAGACCATCGAGACCTACCACAAAGGCCTCGTCCCCCTCATAGCGCCACTTACCCTCATAAATCATTATGTCCGGCTTTATGATGAGCCGTATTTAAAGAGACAGTACTATCTGAATCCCCATCCGCTGGAACTTATGCTTAGAAACCATATTTGAATTTCTCGCTTGAATCCGGATAGACCATAAAAGCATTGTCAGAGAAGAGTGGTTATCACTAATAGGCTTCCTCCCCACCGAATATGAATTCATAGTCATTATCCAGCGAATCACATGTACCTTAAGTATTACGATAGGTAACTCCTGGTTTGATTGAGAAAGCAAAACCTTCCTGCAATCCCTTTTGAGTAGCAAGGTTCTTAATATAAATGAAATTCAGCTTCATTATACAGTTTAGAAATTAATCGTCTTTTGCACTCGAACTCTTCAGCTTTATTCGAAAGAACTGCCCTGCCCAACAGCCCAATGTTGTGAGGAAACTCTGCGATATTCATTCAACAAACTCATAAAATGTGCCATGCAGGTTTTACGTTATATGTACGCATAGCCCCCTATTCTTTATGGATTTCAATATCCATGGTCTTGTATCCCCCATCCCCTATCCTGTATCATTTAAATTATGCCTCCCCACGACAGCACCCTTGAAGAGATAAAAGACCGGATAGATATCGTTGACCTGATATCGGACTATGTCCAGTTGAAGAAGGCAGGCCAGAACTGGAAAGGCCTCTGCCCGTTCCATGCTGAAAAGACCCCGTCATTCACTGTCAGCCCTGCAAAACAGATATTTCACTGCTTCGGCTGCGGGAGCGGAGGTGATATATTCACATTTCTGGCCCGGAGCGAAAACCTCTCATTCCCGGAGGTGCTGAAAATACTTGCCAAGAGGGCCGGGGTCACTCTCAAAACCTCCCCCAGGGAGGCTGCAGAGACAGGCGAGAAAGAGCCCCTGTTTAATATAAATAAGGATGCTGCATGGTTTTTCGAGCAGAACTTACCGAAACATGCACAGGCCGCAGGATATCTCAAAGGGCGGGGGATCAGCGGTGACATTCAGAAACGGTTTGTTCTCGGGTATGCCCAGAATTCATGGAACAGCCTGCTCAATTTTCTTGGACGCAAAGGCTATAAACCGGAGATGGTAAGAAAGGCCGGACTCGCGACCCAGGGGCCAAAGGGTATTTATGATGTATTCAGAAACAGAATAATGTTCCCCATATATGATCTCAAGGGAGATGTCATCGCCTTTGGCGGAAGGGCGATCGACAATTCCGAGCCCAAATATCTGAACTCACCGGAAACACCGGTATTTAACAAGCGGAAAATCCTGTACGGGATTAACCATGCCAAAGATTCTATAAAAGACACAGGACAGGCCCTGCTCATGGAGGGTTACCTCGATGTAATTACCGCCCATACATTCGGCTTCACAAATGCGGTGGCCCCTCTTGGAACAGCCTGCACGCAGGAACACGGGAAATTGATAAAGAGGTTCGCGGAGGAGGCCATCATTGTATTTGACAGTGATGAAGCCGGAAACAAGGCCGCTAAAAACTCTGCCGGCATACTTCTGGAAAGCGGTCTTAATGTGAAGATACTTTCCATTCCGGGAAAAGAGGACCCTGACAGTTTTTTGCGCAAGAAGGGGAAAGAGGCATTTCAGGCCCTGCTCGAAAATCCGTTGTCGGTCATAGATTTTTTTATGCTGCAGAAGGGAGACAAGCGGATAATGGCCCGTGAGGCGATAGAAGCCATATCAAAGGCACCGGACAAAATACTACAGGGGACATACATAAAAATGCTCTCTGAGAAGCTCAATGTGGAGGAGCGTTATGTAAGAGAGGAGTATCAGCGTATTAAGAAACAGCAGCAGGGGCATAACAGGTCCGCTCCATCTCCTCAGCCAAAACCAAAAGCCAAGCCTAAAAATGAACTATACATAATCAAGCTGCTGCTGCAGCGGCCTGAGAGAGCGGCAGAAGTATGTGTAACAATAACGTCCGAAGACTTCAAAGATCCTGTTGCCCGATCAATATTCAACAGAATTAAAGAAGGGACGACCGAACTGAAACAGCTTTTGTCAAAGTGTGATGGCGAAGAAAGGAATTATCTTACCGGACTCTCATTAAATGAAGATCTTGAAAATCCTGAATTTGAAGATCCGGAAAAAGCGATGAACGATTGCATTAAGCGTATGAAAGTTAATGAACGGAAGATGTTATTGCAGGAGCTTCAGGGAAAGATAAAAGAAGCGGAACAGAAAAAGGATTTTGCCCTGTTAAAACAGCTCCAGATAGAACAGCAGAAGATATCAAGGAATGGGTGAACGGTTTTAATCCGAATAATGCAGACATTAAAAAACAACTTGTTCAACTCGATAATTTTATGATCATATAATGCATGAGACGTTGAATATAAATATGCAACTTAACCTTGATTGAAAATGCGTCTAACGTACCTGCCTACCGGCAGGCAGGTCGTAAATCAAATTATTTCCTCCCGACATGTCGGGATATTATGTTAAACGCTTTGTTGGCTCAAAGATGATATCATTTTCATCTGTCTGCTTTGCATTGCTTGAGGATTAAGATAAAATAATTGTATGAAAAAAGACTCTCTGATGCAGAAAACCTACGCTGTGGAAACCGGTAAACTGCATTTGTCCTGTCCTCACAAGGACAGAACAGGGATCAATGTGCATGTTGTAATAAAGGACGGCTTCTGCTACCGCTCAGAGCAGTGTATGGTTATCTGGTGCAAGTTCAACCGTCTGCAGACCGACCTTGATGCCTTCCTGTCCCTGATCTGGTAATAATTTTCAGTTAACTATCACAAGAACATTGCATGGAGTATGGCTGAGGACCTTTGCGGTCACGCTTCCCATTACAAACTTGGTCAGGCTCTTTCTTGAGCCGTGCTTGCCCATAACAATCATGTCCGCATTCAGTTTTTTGGCTTCTTCGACTATAAACTGGGCAGGGTCTTCTCCGGTATGAGATATAACGCTGCATCTGATATTTTCCTTCTTTGCACGTTCCGAGATGGAATCGAGTAATTTCTTTACAGCCCCGCTCTTCCTTTCTACGGCCTCCGGAGCAAGCGACGCAAACTCCTCATTGATCTCAACTACTGAAAGTGCATATAGCTGTGTGGAACACGCTTTTGCGAGGCTTAATGCCTCAATTAAGGCTTTCTCGCTGTGTGCGGAATTATCAACAGCAACAACGATGGTCGACAGTTTTGTTATGGGGCAGTCACTTTTTTCCATCATGATCTTTACCTCTCATAGTTAAAGGTGTTATGTATTCAGGTCAGCTAAAAAATATTCTCATATTTTATAAGTGATATAGCACGAAACCGGGACGCTGTCAAATTTCGGGCTACGGCTCATGTATATATGCTGTGAGTACCATTAAAAAGACTTCATAATTAATTCACATTATGCGCATATTCTTAAAGCATGAAGACCGTATTTATTGTCATGCTATTGGTCGGATTATCAGCAGGAGCATTCGGCCTGATTTCTATAACAGTAGACAAGCACATGAGCACAGATAAAAAACATACACCTTATACAGGAGCCGTACCGTCAATCGACTCGGATATTCCTGTCGGTATTGAAACAGCTACCTTCGCCCTTGGCTGATTCTGGGGCCCTGACTCCCGGTTCGGGAGTATACCCGGCGTGATTCGCACGCGCGTGGGCTATGCAGGAGGTACAACCGGCAGTCCGACTTATCATAATATCGGTGACCACTCAGAGGCAGTACAGATTGATTTTGACCCGTCCCGTATCTCATATAATGAATTACTGGATATCTTCTGGGAGAGCCATGAACCGACACATGGGTCCTGGTCACGACAGTACCGGGCTGCAGTGTTCTATCACAATGATGAACAAAAACGGCTCGCAAAAGAGACAGGGGCCAGTGTTGCGTCTGCGACAAGAGTCAATTTAAAAACAGCGATAGAACCTTTTTCAGGATTTACCCTTGCCGAAGACTACCACCAGAAGCACACTCTGCGAATGTATCCTGATATTCTGGAGGAACTGAAAGCGCTATATCCTGACATGAAAGGTTATCTCAGCTCGACTGCAGTTACGCGCATCAATGGCTACCTTGGCGGATACGGCACATGCGATGCAGTTGAAAATGAGGCAGACAGTCTTGGCCTTTCAGTAACAGCCATGAAAAAACTTATTGATGCTGTCTGCGGTCACAGAACATCATTGACTTGTCCTGTCCCGAAATAATAAAAGCCGGGGCTCATAGCAATGCACCCCGGCATTAACATATCACACCGTCTCAACCCTCACAGCATCAACCGGAATCCCCTTATAAAAGGAAAGATGCGTAAGGGCGCTTACCCCGCTATGGGGGAAATTTGACGGCACATAGACTGTGCCTGACGGTACATCATCAGAGACAATGGCCTTAAGGTAAGCGCTGCCGCGTCTTGAACTTACCCTGACATGACAGCTGTCTGATATGCCGAACCTTTGGGCATCATGTCCACTCACCTCAAGGAGCGCCTCTGAAGAAACGAGACCGAGTGTTTTTGACCTTGTCGAACTGCTGCCTGCATGCTGTAATATGTCCCTGACCGCCATGTTCAGGGGATACTCTGCATCCGGTTCTTCCCCCGGACTGTAATGAACGGGCATGAAAGACGCAGAGAGAACAGGCAGCTCACTGAATATCTCACAGAGCGTTTCTATCTCTTTCTCTATGTCTTCCCTCTTTCTTATGCCCATGTCCCTTCCCATGGCTGTTGCAAGCCTGCTTATAATCTGCCAGTCAGGCAGTGACTGCCCTGTCGGCTCAATGACTTTGCTGAGCCTCTGTGCAATACCTTCTGCATTGGTATATGTACCTTCCTTTTCCGCCCAGCTTGCAGCAGGCAGCACGACATGGGCCAGTTTTGCAGTCTCTGTCATAGCAATGTCCTGCACTACCAGCAGGAACAGCGATTTCAGTGAGTGGGTAATGTTTGCCTTGTCAGGGAAAGTGGCAGCAGGATCTGCCCCCATTATATACAGGGCCTTGAGCGAATAGGGTTCATAAAGCATTTCAGAAAGGCCTGTTCCGGCAGTCCCTGATGTCTGCTGAAACGGTCCGGGGTCAGGCCTGACGCCCATCTGGTAAAGCCCGAAGGTATTTGCGTATTCAGCCGGTATCTGCAGTGCCTCCGGAGACTCCCCGAGGAGGTTGATAAGGTTTGCCGCTGCCAGTACAGTATCAATTCCCTTTGTATTATCAGAAACGCTGATTGAGAGAGTAAGCATACGCGTTTTAGCCCCGGCAAATGTCTCTGCCGCAGTAACGAGTTCTTCGGCCGTAAGCCCTGTTATTTCAGATACCCTTTCAGGTGTGTAGACTTTTACCGCCTCCACAAGGTCTGAATATCCGCTGATCTTTGAAGTGGTTTCTTTATCATAAAGCCCGCTGTCTAATATGACCTTAATTATCCCGTTAAGAAATGCCACCCCGGTCCCCTGCCTTATCTTCGACCACTGTGTGCTGTGCCTTGTAAGCTTTGTCTCTCTGCTATCTGCAACGAGGAGCTTTGCCCCCTGCCTTTTTGCCTTCAGGATGTTGAGCCCGAATACAGGATGAGAAGTGCACGGATCTGATTCAAGGACAAGGACAACCTCTTTGCCGAGCGGGAACTTCATGTCAATCTTGTGGCCCCTCAGGCCAAAGGCCATGTTCCAGGCCTTCTCCGCAATCCCATAGCCAAAAGCGGCGGAGGAATCAACATTGTCCGTTCCTATATTCCGACGCATAAATTTCTGCAGGACGTAATTATCTTCATTTGTACATCTGGGTGAGCCTATGGCCCCCACTGAAGAGGGTCCGTGAGAGTTAATCAGGTATTTAAGGTTGTCACTGATATAACCAAATGCCTCGTCCCATGAAACCTCAACAAACTCATCTCCATTCTTTATCATCGGTGACTTCAGGCGATTTTCGCTGTAGATATAATCCACGCCGAACCTACCCCTGCCGCAGAGGTCCCCGTCATTTATTCCATGGCCCTGCCTGCCCTTTGATCTCACTATCTTCCCGTCCATAGTCCCGATTGTAAGGGTACAGCCGCAGCCGCAGAAGGGACATAACGTGTCCTTTTCCTCGAGCGACCATGGCCGGGCTTTAAATTTGAAAGGCTTGCTCAGTAGCGCGCCGGTAGGGCAAACATCAATACACTGCCCGCAGTAATCACATTCAAGCGCTTCTCCAAATGCCGGCTGCACCACTGTCGGGAAGCCCCTGCCGATAAGTCCCAGAGCCCCCTGTCCCTGATATTCGGAACAGAGCCGTACACACTTGCCGCAAAGGATACATCTGTTGGCATTTAATTCAACAAGAGGCCCTTTTATATCAGGCGGCATATGCTTTCTCTCTCTGAAAAAGCGGCCCTCAGGCTTGCCGTATTCATACACCAGTTCCTGTATATCGCACTCTCCGGCTTTATCACATACAGGACAGTCAAGCGGATGGTGCACCAGCAAAAACTCAAGCACATTCTGACGTATCTTCCGGACCTTTGGAGTATTTGTATTAACTACCATTCCTTCACCCGCAAGTGTAGCGCATGACGCCTCAAGTTTCCTCTGCCCCTCTATTTCTACAATACATAACCTGCAGCCGCCGTACACCTCAATCCTCTTGTCATAACAGAGATTGGGTATCTTGATCCCGTTGGCCAGCGCAGCCTGCAAAATGGTGTTCCCTTTTTCAGTCCCGACCTTTTTCCCGTTTATGGTCAGCTCTATCATGTTACACCTCCGTTCATTAAATAAGTCATATACGCGTAATAGGACTTATTTGACCTGTTACGCGTTACTCTCAACAAGTCCCTCCCCCGCGTTTGCATAGTACTGCAAGTCAGCCTCATTCGCACTCCGTGCTGAAAGGGGAAGTATCTTTATCGCATCGAATTTACAGGTATCAACACAGGTCCTGCAGTGAAGGCAGGCGTCCTGAAGTATCTTATGAGGCTTTTTCTTTTCTCCCTCAATGGCATTCGAAGGACATGCCCTCATACACGCGCCGCATCCCTTGCAGAGCTGTTCATTGATACAAAATGTGCTGATGTCACGGCACACACCCGCAGTACACCATTTGTCTTTTATATGCGACTCATACTCCTGCCTGAAATGCCTTATCGTTGAGAGCACGGGATTGGGCGCTGACTGACCGAGTCCGCAGAGAGAAGCAGATATGATCGTATCGGACATCTCTTCAAGCAGTTCTATGTCCCCTTCCCTGCCCCTGCCTTCACAGATATCGATGAGCAGGTCATGCATCAGTCTTGTCCCGATCCTGCAGGGCGCACATTTGCCGCAGGATTCGTCCGCAGTGAATTCGAGAAAAAACTTTGCCGTGCTGACCATGCAGGTACTTGTATCCATTACAACCATCCCGCCCGAGCCTACGATAGCACCGCTCTGCTCGATTGCCTCATAAGTCACCGGGATATCGAGGTATGCTTCCGGAATGCACCCGCCTGAAGGACCGCCCAGCTGGACTGCCTTGAACTTTCTCCCCTTCCTGTCGATCCCGCCGCCTATATCAAAGATGATCTTCCTGAGTGTTGTATCCATCGGGACTTCAACGAGTCCTACATTATTTATTGCGCCCGTAAGTGCAAAGACCTTGGTGCCCGCGCTTTTTTCAGTGCCAAGGCTCCTGTACCATCCCGCGCCATTTAATACGATCTGCGGGATATTGGCCAGTGTCTCGACATTATTCAGGACTGTGGGCTTGTCCCAAAGTCCCTTGACTGCTGAGCGCCACAGCTTAGGTCTTGGCATGCCGCGTTTCCCTTCAATAGAACGCATCAGGGCAGTGGCCTCCCCGCAGACAAAGGCTCCTGCTCCCTGGTAAATCTCAAGATCGAAATCAAATCCGGTGTTGAGAATGTTTTTGCCTAACAGTCCAGCCTCATAACACTGGTCTATGGCGATCTGGAGACGTTTCACTGCCAGCGGGTATTCAGCCCTAACATAGATATAGCCTTTATGTGCTTCAGTCGCAATGCCGCAGATAATCATCCCTTCGATTACCGCATGAGGGTCTGCCTCCATGACCGACCTGTCCATGAATGCACCGGGGTCGCCTTCATCGCCGTTGCATACAACAAATTTCTCATCTGAGCTGATCTTACGGCCAAGCTCCCATTTTTTCCCTGTTGGAAAACCGGCCCCTCCCCTTCCGCGCAGGCCGGAGTCCGAGACCACCTTTACTATATCTTCAGGCTTCATCAGTGTCAGCGCCTTTGAAAGCGCCTTATACCCGTCCATCATTATATAGTCTTCTATCCTCTCAGGGTCGATAAGCCCCTTGTTTTTCAGCACCACAAGCACCTGGTGTTTGAAAAAGGGGATATCGTGTATTGACGGGATGGATGTTTTTTTCTCCTGCTCTTTGAATGTAAGTTTCTGATATGGTCTCCCTTTGAGAAAATGCTCTTCAATAAGTGCAGGTACATCTTCGGTCTTTATGTCCTGATAAAATGTCTCATCCGGATACACTGCCATAACAGGTCCTTTGGCGCAAAAACCATTACATCCCGAGAGCACCACCTTTGCTTCATCCTGAATTCCCTTTTTCCTGAATTCCTCTTCCATGGCTGCCTTGACCTTCATCGTCCCGCTCGCCATACAGCCTGTGCCTCCGCAAAGCATTGCATGTGTACGTACTGCGGTTTCCATGTCTGCCTCCTTTCAAAAGAAAAGTGAGAAGTCAGAAGTTAGAAGTGAGAAGCAAACGACTCAAAGTTGTCTAATTTATTTCCTACCTCCCACTTCCTTCTTCTTACTTAAGTTTAAAAAATTGTTTCACTTCCCAGAGCGAGCGCATATTTCTCTGCGGGTTGTCCGCTTAAAATATGCTCCCTGAATATCTCCCTTATCTTCTCTTCATTCAGCTCTCCGTAAATGACCGGTGGATGTTCAGGCAACTCAATAACAGCCATCGGCTCCCTTGCACACAGCCCGCCGCAGCCTGTGGTCTTTACCAGTATGTCCTCCCTCCCGGAAAGGACAATCTCATTCATCAGGGCTGTCATGACACCCCTTGCCCCGGCTGCGATACCGCAGGTCCCCATGTGTACTGTTACCTTGGCCCTGGATTCACCTTTTCTCAGGGTAAACGTCGCTCTATTTTCATCCCTGATCTTTTGAAGCTCATCTATGGTTAGTTTTGTCATGTTGCGGCTCCTTCTTTTTACTGTCATTCCGGCTTGCCTGTGCCCGATGTTTGGGTATCCGGAATCTTTTCTTGAAACCGATTCCCGGCACGCAAAGCCTGTCCCGACTTGTTCGGGGCTTGCGGGAATGACATACATTTGTGCGCTCACAATATGTTATAAATAGACGTCTATCCTCTTGCCTCTTCCAGCTGTCTCATCCTGATAAATTCATTTACCGCGCTCTCAACTTTCTTTCCCTTCTTTAAGGGCATGCCCCTCCAGACTTTCTGGCTGCCCATTATGTGGCATGGGACACGATCTTCTTCCGGTCTCGTTCTGAAATAGGGATAAAAAGAAACGATGCTGTGTATTTCGGACGGATACATGTCAAGTCCCTGTGCAACGCGCTTCTGTATCCCCGGGGGGAGATATCCCAGTATGTCCTGGCAGCGGAGCAATGCCCGGATTGTATGGCCGGGATTCCCTCTGTACTGCATTGCCACCTCATCTACTGCTTTGAGTATTACTTCCGGGAACTCTTCTTTGAGCCTGCTGTTGAGTTCAACCTCTTTCATCCATGCCAGAGTCTCGGCTGTCGTTTCTTTCAGCATGGCCGGGGTAAAAGGCTTCCTCATGTGTGTGATTATCCCGAGTTTGTGCGCTTCCTTTATGGTTTCCATTTCCTGTATAAGGTGGCCTGTAATGACCACAATCCCTATGGTTGGCCGGACCTGTCTCAGCCACCTGATGAAGGTAATACCGTCAATCCCCGGCATCATAAGGTCAGTAAACACAAGATCGTAGTGGTTCTGCTGGATCCTGTTCATCGCCTCTTTTGCGCTGAGTACGCCTTCGACGATATATCCCTCAGGTTCAAGCGCCCTCCATGCACTCTTGATGATAATCGGGTCGTCGTCTACGACTAAAATGTTTATATAGTCTTTCATTGTCTTTCCTCCTTTTCTAAGAAGTTAGGAAGATAAGAAGTTGTGAAGTTAATAAAAGGAATAAGCTAACTGCTTCTCATCTTGCCAACTTCCCGGCTTCTCAACTTCTTTTATTTGAACTCCCAATACTTCCACTTAAGGTACTCGTTGACTGCATTCGCTGCCCTCCTTCCTGCCCCCATGGCGAGAATAACAGTTGCAGAGCCTGTAACAATGTCTCCGCCTGCAAAGACCCCTGGCTTCGAGGTCATTCCTGACCCTTCCTCTGCAACTATATAGCCCTTTCTGTTGATCATTAAATCCGGCACTGTCTTTGTCAGTATCGGATTGGCCCTGGTCCCGAGTGCCGGGATTGCCACGTCTATTTCAATCTGGAACTCGCTCCCTTTTACCGGGACCGGCCTTCTCCTGCCTGTTTCATCAGGCTCACCGAGTTCCATCTTTATACACTCAACTGCACAGACATTCCCCTTGCCATCATCAACGAATCCTGCAGGATTTGTGAGCAGTACGAACTCTATTCCCTCCTCATGCGCGTGGTGCACCTCTGCCTTCCTTGCCGGCATCTCTGCCTCGGAACGCCGGTAAATGAGATAGACCTTCTCAGCTCCAAGCCTTAAGGCCACCCTTGCAGAATCCATTGCCACGTTGCCGCCACCCAGGACCGCCACCCTTTTGCCCACCTTTATAGGGGTGTCATACTCCGGAAAGAGATAGGCCTTCATTAGATTGGCCCTGGTCAGATATTCATTCGCAGAACAGACCCCGTTGAGGTTCTCCCCCGGTATCCCGAGGAACATGGGCAGCCCTGCGCCAATACAGATAAAACATGAATCATATCCCCGTCCGTTCATCAGTTCGTCAATCGTATAGAGTTTCCCTATCACTGCATTCGGCACGAATTCCACACCAAGTTTTGTTATATACTCAACCTCCCGTTCAACGATCGCCTTGGGAAGCCTGAACTCCGGGATGCCATAGATCAGCACCCCACCGGGTTTGTGCAGGGCCTCAAATAAAGTGACATGATGCCCGGACTTTGCCAGGTCAACAGCACATGTCAGGCCGCCGGGACCTGATCCTATTACAGCCACTTTTCTGCCGGTGGACCTCGGTCTTTCCGGAATTTTCATGTCGCCGTTTGCGGCCTCATAATCAGCAACAAACCTCTCGAGATTCCCTATCGCAACCGGCTTGCCCTTTTTCCCCATGAGACAGCGGGACTCACACTGGAGTTCCTGGGGACATACCCTTCCACAGACCGCAGGCAGTGCGTTCCGCTCCTTGACCTTGTAGCAGGCATCAAGGTACCTCCGCTCTTTTATGAGACCGATAAAGCCGGGGATGTCCACTCCGACCGGGCAGCCCTCCCTGCAGGGGCCGTTTTTGCAGCTCAGGCATCTGCCCGCTTCTTCAAATGCCTCTTCAGGAGAATATCCATAAGGGACCTCCCTGAAATTCCTTGCCCTGACCAGAGGCGGCTGCTCCCTCATCTCCACTCTCTCTTTTGTTTTACTCTCCTCTGTCATAGTTGCCATTTTACTTACCCCCATTCATTTTCCCGCCGCACATGGCCGTATGTTCCTCCGGAATATAGGCCTGCAGCCTCTTCATAAGCAGATCAAAATCCACCAGATGTCCATCAAATTCAGGACCGTCCACACATGTGTACTTTGTCTCTCCCCCGATTTCCACCCTGCACCCGCCGCACATCCCGGTTGCATCGATCATGATGGAATTCAGACTGACTATGGTTTTGACATTGTATGTTGCAGTCGTCCTGCATACGAACTTCATCATGACTGCAGGCCCTATTGCTACTACCAGGTCAACCTTCTCACTGCTCAGGATATCTTCAAGCGGGACGGTTACTACCGCCTTTGTACCGCAGGATCCGTCATCCGTAGTGATAATCAGATCATCTGATACGCGTCGCATCTTTTCTTCCCAGAACAGGATTGATTTTGACCTCGCGCCGATGATGGATGTGACCTTGTTGCCTGCCTCTTTCAGCGCCCTTGCTATCGGATAAACAGGTGCGATGCCAACACCGCCGCCCACACATACGACCCTGCCGAAATTATCAATGTGAGAATGATTGCCGAGAGGTCCGATGACGTCGGTTATATAATCCCCCTCGTTAAAGGTCCCCAGGTGATGCGTGGTCTTGCCGACCTTCTGAAAGACGGTTGTAATCGTGCCTCTGCCTCTGTCGAAATCAGCGATGGTCAGAGGTATCCTCTCTCCCTGCTCATGGGTCCTGAGTATGAAGAAATTGCCCGCCCTCGCCTTTTGAGCGATATCTCCTGCTTCGATATCGAACAGGGTTATCTGCTCTGACAGGTCTTCTTTTTTCAAGATCTTATACATTCCCTTATGCCTCCTCTCCCGGTTATGTTTACCCGCCTGTTTTAAACCACTGACAGCTATCTTCCTTAGCTTGATTGTCAGATAATTGCACTGCACTGTAAATCGAAGGAAAAATGAAGGTTTTGATGAAGAGATTTCTTATCCCGGCCTAGGATGTTTTTCTTATGGAAGATATAGGGAATTTACTTATGGTTGGAATTTGCCTGTTCTTGAATCTTGACGCCTAAATCATGTGGGGGCGGGATGACCCCGCCCCTACATCAGTAAATCGCCTTGACCGCATGGATGAACACATCGTGCGTGCCCTTTAACTGCAATTTGATCTTGATGTGCTCTATATACGTTTCAACGGTCTTGACGCTGAGGTTCAGGCGCTCCGCTATCTCATGTTTTTTCAGGCCCTGTCCTATAAGCTGATAGACTTCCAGCTCGCGGTTGCTGAGCGGCTTTGCAGGAGCGTCAATGCCTTCAAATCTGTTTCTGGCAAATTTGTGGAGTAGCTGTACATTTAATTTATCACTGACATAAATGTCCCCGTTCAGGACCGTCCTTATTGCCGACAGCAGTTGCCTGGAGGACTCCTGCTTCATTATATAGCCCCTTGCCCCGGCTTTGAGGCAGCGTTCGGCATATGTGGCTTCATCATGCATTGAGAGCACCAGCACCATTATACCCGGATTTGAATAAGTAAGGTTCTCTATAAGCCTGATGCCGCTGCCGTCTCCAAGGCTGATATCAACTATCGCAATATCAGGTTTCCCCTCTGAAACAGCATGAAATGCATCCGTAACATTGTCCGCCTCCCCGCATATCAGCAGGTCTTCTTCACTATTAATAAGGTGTGAAAGCCCTTCTCGCAATATTGCGTGGTCGTCGACTATAAAGACACTGTGCTTTTTTATTCTGTTCTCCACCTCGATTGCGACCATGGCGTTGTCCATTGCGCCACCTTTCCCCCGGAGTTGCCGGGGTCATTTACCTCAATTAAATTGTGGGACAAATCCGGGGCCATGTAAATCGATAGAAGATGGTAGGATTAATATAAGAAATTTCTTATGCCGGATTAAGTAATATTCCCTACACCAGGAGTCTATAACCCTAAATGAAAGTTACTTTTCTGGTTGCGGAGGTTACAACATAAAAACGCTCATTGTTGCTTTGTGTGTCTGCAGGGATCACAAAAAAGCCAGGGCGGTTCGGGGAAAAGCCCTGAGAAAACCCGATGACAGTCTCACCGTCAGCAAACTCTATCCGGACCTTCCGCCCCCCTCCGGGAACAACGTCAGTATATTCTTCCTTTCGGTCCCTATTGCCCTCGAAATCCTTGACAAAAAAGAGGGCCTTCAAATCCTCAACATCAATTGTAACTATATCTCCATCGAGCAATGTCAGATGAAAACTCTTCTTGTTGGGGAAAAAATCAGCAGTTGTACCCTTCTTTAAAGTACCGTCCTTGAACCTTGCCACTACCTTATTGAGTATCAATTCGCCCCTCTTATTGAAATTTAAGACTCGTTGCAAGACACATGTTGCTTCTCTGCACTTATTTTACATATATTTTCGGAATAAACTACTCAATCTTTAGAAATAGAGTTTATGCAGACACACCACGAAACCTGCAGAACAGGACAGCAAGGTCAATATATAGACCTCATCCTTCCGGTCCTTCTGTCAATAATTACTTTGTCTATCAGATTGCCCCGCCTGTCCCTGATCTCAGCCTCAAAATAAAACCTTCTCTCTCTGAGATTGCCTATTTTAACGTCGCCCTGAAAATAATCCCTTAGCATCCTGTGCGCTTCTGCTTCATCCATGACAGTGCTCTTCTCTCCGTAGCGTCCTTTCCCGGGTCGTCCGTAAGGATTCCTTTCATCACCTGCAAAAGCCTCTGATTGTGTCAGGACATCAAAGGGAACAGAGTGCACGCGGTCCCGGCTCCCTGCTTCCGCGCTCATGTATGCAGTAAGAATTATGGCAGTTGTCAGATTCCATATAAATACCTTTATAGTCACCGGTGACTGCCTCCGTTCCCTTTTTCAGTGTTATGTCCTGCTGATATTCATTCAATTATAGAATGCGCCGTATCTCAGGTCAATGCAGCCGCTCCTACCTGCGCCTGTCATCGTTATGATGCCGGCGTGAATCCCTGTGAGAATCCCTATGACCCCGTCCATCATTATGGCGGTCCCAACCATGACGGCAATCTCTGTCATGATCTCTGTGTCTGTGCATTCTCTTATGCTTCGGCTGAACATAGACCACCTTTGTCCTTTCAATATAACGAGGAGGAAAAGCATAATCATAGGCCCGGGCATGGTGTGCCGCCTCATGTGCTATAGCATGCATAACAGGTATCCCCATCAGGACCATGCCAGCTGTCAGCGCTACCGCTGACTCCCTGTTCATGGCCTCGGCCCCGGTGTTGCCAATGACCAGAAAAGCAGCGGCCACCATTATAATGACAGTTATTGTTATCAACTTTTTCATATCATATCTCCTTTCATTTGTCTGATGGACCTGACAGCCTCAATAAGGCTGCATGCAGGTCATACATCATTTGCATACAATGTGCTCTATGGACACCCCCTTTCTTTTGCTTCGTGGACTTTTTTCTGTTCGTCATGATTAAAGGGTACACAATCGATATGAACTGACAGTGAAGGGATTATGAACAATTGTGAAGGGATTAATGGATAAAATCTATTTTAAATAATGCGGATGTTGAATAATTAATTGTTTTTCGAATCATTAAACGCATTTTCAATCAAGGTCAGGATGCATATTATAATTCATAATCATATGCATAATATGATAATAAAATAATCGAGTTAAATAAATTATTTTTCAATGTCTGCATTGTTTGGATTAAAGAGGTAGAATTACAGTGAATGAAGAACCCCTGCCATATACACTCTGCACATCCACTTGCCCTCCATGCGCCTCAACGAGTTCCCGCACAATGGTGAGTCCGAGTCCGAGGCCGCCGTCTTTGCCTTTATAGAACCGTTCAAAGACAAACGGGAGGTCCTTATGTTCTATTCCGCAGCCGCTGTCGATGACTTCTATAGCTGCGTCCTCATTTCTCCTCTCCGACTTGATAAGGACATGGCCTCCCTTTGAGGTTGCCTTTAAAGCATTACTGAGGAGATTCATGATGATCTGGCTGAGCCTGTCAGGATCGGCACTGGCAGCAAGACCGTCCTCACACCGGATTTCAAGGTCGACTCCTTTTTCTTCAAAAGTCTGCCGGAATCTCCCGGCAATGTTGCCCAGAAACGCAGCCAGCTCAACCTCCCGCTTACGCAGTGTCAGGCTGCTCGCCTCCGCCCTTGCAAGTTCCTCAATACCTTCCAGTATGGTCATCAGCCTTTTTATCTCCGCATACAGCGAGTCGAGATGTTCCCTGTCTGCCGGTATAAGACCGTCCATCATACCCTCAAGCTCTCCGCGAATAATACTCATCGGTGTCCTAAGTTCGTGTGCGATGTTTGATGTGATTTTCTTTCTGAGGGATTCCTGCGTTTCAAGGGTCTGCGCCATCCTGTTAAAGGCGTCGGAAAGCATGCCGATTTCGTCTCTGCCCGGAATTGCCACCCGTTTCTTCAGGTTCCCCTCACTGATTGCGGTAACACCTTCAGTGAGCCTCTGCACCGGCCTGGTAAGCTTCTTAGAGAATACAAGACTCAGGAAAATTGCACTTCCGCCAAGGAGCAGCAGCGAGAGCAGAAGCATCATGTTTGATCGGTGTATGAAAAGAGATTCTTTTGCCGGACGAAGCAGGCTAACTTCCAGCTGACCGATTTCATTGCCTCCCAGAAAGAGGGCATAAGGGACAAATCTGCCGCCGGTCTCCTGCTTCCGGGGTTCGGACAGTGCTGCCACCCTCTTTTTTATCAGAGGAGAGAGGGAGTCAACTGCCAGGCCGGTATCAATTACAAGACTGCCATCTTTATCATAGAGCCTCACATCAAATCCAAGCATCAGTGCCCACACAGTGTCCTCAATCACCCTGTCCCGCTCCCAGCCTGAATATTTCTCATAGGTGCTTTCAAGTGAGGCGGTTACCCAGTAGACCCTGTCCTCCATTTCACCCTCAAGATACTTCCTGAAATCAGATATCATCAGCTCACGTAAAAGCAGTGCTGATGAAAGTGCTATGAGAGAAACCGAGGCAAGGAGAAGAAAATATTTTATCCAGAGGCTTCTAAACATCTTTCTTACCCGAAAATCTGTATCCCACACCGTATATGGTAACAATGAATGAAGGCTCCCTGGGATCGTCTTCTATCTTCTGCCGGATGTTTTTGATATGGGCATCAATGCTTCTCTCATATCCCTCAAACTGGTACCCCAAGGCCTTTTCAATAAGCTCTTCTCTTGTAAATACCTTGCCCGGATAAGACGCAAGAGTATTTAATACCCTGAATTCCGTTGGGGTGAGTTTTAATGAGAGCCCTTTCTTTTTCGCTTCATAAGTCTGTCCATCGATGAGCAGGGCCCCGCTGTTGTAACTCGCCGGGACAGCTGAAGCCATGTCTTCTTTCTTTGCCCTTTTCAGTACGGCCCTGACTCTGTAAACCAGTTCCCTTGGACTGAAGGGCTTGACAACATAATCATCAGCACCAAGGGCAAACCCTGCCACCCTTTCCTCTTCCGAGGACTTGGAGGTGAGCATGATAATAGGGATATCAGCGATATCTTTCAGGTCCTGACACACCTCCTCACCGGAGGTGTCAGGCAGCATCAGGTCAAGAATTACTGCTGCGGGGATTTCTTTCATCACCGCATCCACAGCGTCCCTGCCTCTTTCAAAATGCATGACCCTGAACCCGGCACCTTCAAGGTATGCCTTTACCACACGGGCGATTTTCCTGTCATCTTCAACAAGAAAGATTGACTGCATCAGCCGTCCTCCTCTTTCCCGCCAATAAGATTTTTCTCCTCTACATCATATCATTCATTATCAAAATCTGAAAGTTTAATAAATCATGGGCCGGCCTTTTGAACTTCATTGATAATTCAGGCCCGGGCCAAACGAATAAATGACTTACAGGTATTGCAGAACCTGTCTTAAAATTGATCTTTATAATAAGAAGACCGAATGTCATTCCCCGACTTGATCGGGGAATCCAGTATTTTTAAAATTATAGTTCTCTGTTTTCACTGGGACAACGTCTGGATGCCCGCTTACTACATGCGGGCATGACAGTCTATAGTATTTCAATTATGAGATCGGTTCCCGATATTTTATTTAATACGTTCTGTTATACTCGAAATAACTACATACGGTATAACTAACCGCACTATAAAAAACTATTTTCTGGAAGGTTATTTCCCGCAACTTATAAAAGTCGGATTTAACATAACGCAATGGAAGTAAAATCAGACAGGAAACTTACAGCTTTTTTTCTGATCTTTACACTTTCAGGATTTTCCGGTCTTATTTATGAGTCGATCTGGACCCACTACCTGAAGCTTTTTCTGGGGCACGCGGCATATGCCCAGACCCTGGTGATGGCTATCTTCATGGGCGGCTTGACTATAGGGTCCTGGCTCTGCAGCAGATATTCCGCCAGATGGAAAAACCTTCTCATCGGCTATGCAGTGGCAGAGGGGGCCGTCGGCCTTTTCGCGCTGGTCTTTCACAATGTATTTGATCAGGCCACTCAGATCTCTTATACAACCATTATACCAGGCCTTCAGCAGGCAGCAGTTGTCAATGCATACAAATGGACGCTGTCGACCCTGATGATACTGCCACAGTCGGTCCTGCTCGGCATGACCTTTCCTTTGATGAGCTCGGGTATCATCCGTCTCTCTCCGCAAAACCCGGGCAGGTCCATTTCATTGCTTTACTTTACCAACAGCATTGGCGCTGCAGCAGGGGTACTTGTAAGCGGTTTCATTCTCATCCGTCTGATCGGCCTTCCGTGGACCATGAGAACCGCCGGAATAATCAATATCTTCCTTGCAATTTCTGTATGGCTGCTTGCGAAAGGGCAGACTGCGGAAGTCCAGGCCATTGAAGCTGAAAAGGATGGAGCGCAGGAATATTCGGGTAAAAAATGGTATCTGATTCTTCTATTCGCCTCACTGGTCACCGGAGCAGCATCATTTATATATGAGATCGGATGGATACGCATGCTGAATCTTGTGCTGGGAAGTTCGACTAATGCCTTTGAACTTATGCTCAGCGCCTTTATCTTTGGCCTCGCACTGGGGGCATTATGGATACAGCGCCGGATCGACAGGATCTCTGATCCATTGCGTTACCTCATCACAGTCCAGATTGCGATGGGCCTTTTCGCCCTTTTCACGCTGCTTCTCTACGGCAGCACTTTTGAGGTCATTGAACAGATATCAAAGACAATCAGCAGAACAGATACTGGCTATATCATATTCAATCTTTCGATGAGCGCTATTGCCCTGGCGGTTATGCTCCCGGCAACATTCTGCGCCGGGATGACCCTGCCGCTTATCACGTATATATTGATCAAAAAGGGCCATGGAGAACGTAGCATCGGTGCAGTGTATGCGGCAAATACGATAGGCGCCATTGCCGGGGTCTTCTTTGCAGTACACTTCGGAATGCCCATACTGGGTTTGCGAAAGCTTATAACTTTCGGTGCTGCGCTTGATATGACGCTCGGACTGGCGCTTATGTGGGGGGCTGCAAAATATAGCAGTAAACGCGTACCTGCTGTTGTGACCTTTCTATCTATTTGCGCTATTACCTCAGTCCTTTTTTTAGTGAGGTTCGATTCATATAAAATGGCGTCCGGCGCTTATCGAACTGGTAAGCTCCTTACATCCAAAGACTGCGAACTCATATTCCACCGGGACGGCAAGACAGCCACCGTCAGTTTATTTAAGTATCAGAACGGCGAGATAACCGTAAGTACAAATGGAAAAGTGGACGCGGGTCTCAACATGAGCACTCTTACTGACGCCAAACCATTCCCTGATGAACCCACCATGGTCCTTTTAGGGGCCCTACCTATGGCGCTCCATCCTCAGGCAGCCGAGGTTGCTGCCATCGGCTTTGGTTCAGGCCTGACCACTCATACCCTGTTAAGTAATCCCGGGATCAGACTGGTCGATACTGTGGAGATTGAAAAATACATGATTGAGGCGTCAAATATCTTCCGCCCCCGTGTTGAGCTGGCCTACAGTGACCCGCGAAGCAGGATCTACATTGATGATGCCAAGACTTTTTTTTCAGGCCATCACAGGAAATACGATATCATCATTTCCGAGCCGTCAAACCCCTGGGTCAGCGGAGTCGCCGGACTTTTTTCTGAAGAATTTTACCGTCAGATCAATAACCATCTGAAAGAAGACGGATTGTTTGTACAGTGGGTCCAGCTATACGAAATAGACGTAAAGCTCGTCATTTCTGTATTAAAGGCAATAGCATCGAGTTATTCTGATTTTGCAGTGTATGCAGCCACCGAAGGAGACATGATAATCATCGCTAAAAAAGCCGGCATGATCTCCAGGCCAGACCATAATATATTTGAAATCCCAGACATTGCCGGGGCATTAAAGCGTATCAGGGTTGAGGGCATGCAGGACATTGATATCAGAAAAATAGGCGATAAGCAGTTTCTGGGAGAACTGCTTGCAGCCTTCCCTGTCAGGGCAAATTCTGACTATTACCCTGTCCTTGATCAGAACGCGGCCCGCACCAGATTTCTCAGGGCCAATGCGCAGGACCTGCTCGACCTCTCTCATTTGCTTCTGCCTGCTATGGAGCTGCTGAACAGAACTGCCCCTTCACATGAGGTCACAAATGTCACCCCCTCGGAAGTTTTCTATCCATCTAAATTTTCCTATGCATCAATGGCAATGCGTGATCTTTGCGTCAGCGGTCGCTTTGATAAGCCTGAGGAGATTATCCCATTTGAGATAAGGGAGAACATTTCTAAATTTAAAGAGACATTTTGCGACTGCCGGTCCGCACCTGACCAGACCGAAAGGTTCTTCACTCTTTACAATACATCGATTATGATTACATCCTATTTAAGTCCGCAAGACCTCAATGCTGTCTTGAACAGATTGGGATCAGTCCCGTGCGCCGACTCACTTTCAGCCGGTGAACAAAACTGGATCAGGCTGTTTAAGGCAATAGGGGACCGGGATGCGCAGGCCATGGTCAGCATGGCAGAGTATATTCTGGAAAATGAAATGCTGATGACCCTGACTTCTGAAAAATACCTTGTTGCCGCTGGTATGGCAGGCTCGCTTATCCAGGGGGACAGGCAGGGTGCATACAACTTCTGGACCACCTACCAGTCAGATATATTTGAGACAGGACCGGACCTGTTATTTCAAATGCTCGTGGCCAAAAGCACCATTGCTGACTGAAATATGGAGGTTCAACCTCCATAGGATCAGACCAGTCTTCTGCTGATCAGGGGTTCGAGAGCGGCTATCATGCAACCATTACTGAAGATCGTGACCTTCCCGGTGCTCTCTGAAACTACGATGGCCACGGCCTCTGTCCGCCGTGAAATTCCTGCTGCTGCGCGATGACGTGCGCCCAGTCCGCGGAGGGTCTTTGCTGATGCACCGCCTGCATCAAGATGACGGCCGGCAGCCTCAACGTAACCGTCTCCGGAAATTATAATGGCCCCGTCGAGCTTGGCGAGCTCTTTCATGCTCTCCACGACTTCAGGCCTGGAGATCTTTCTCTCTCTGCGGGCATATCCCCTGAACGGATTGAACACAGCCTGGTGAGAAAGCTTCATCACGTTTACGTGGTCTCCTATTACAAAAACTGTCCCTACTGATTTCCCCTCTCTTCCAAGCGCCCCTATATCAAGGGCTATATCGGCAACAGCCATGATGGTGTGAAACGCCCTGTTATTTATAAGACCTTTGACATCAAAGGGATAATCTTCGCTCCATGACAGTGAAAGATCGTGCACAGTGATCGTATCGAGATGGTTTTTACCTGATGGCCCCAGTACACACACAACCCTGCTGCCTGAAGTAATAAGTCCCTGCATTACACCATGGAGAAATGCGTACTTGATCCTTGAGAAACGGCTCTGGTTACCGGACCAGCTGCGTATAACAGCCCTGCAGGACTTCCTTATACCGGACTCTGAGATTTTCAGGTCACTGGGAAGTACAAGTATTATCTGTCCGCTGTAAGTTCTCCCGGAGCGAAGCCACCAGCGGTATTCACTTTGTGATGCGAGAAAAACAAAGATGGACCCGCTGTCTGTCTGCTCAGCAATCCTGATTGCATTCTCTATTATTATGTCCTTCTGGTCAGTCATGTGATCTTATTCCTCAATTTTTGATATCCAGCTTTTCAACTCTTCCTTCACATCCTGTGGAATATCGGGGCGTGACTTCCAGTCCAGAAATTTATCTTTTAAAGAATTTAATATTGCCTGGCTGTTAAAGCTTTTTAATTCAATATGGGACGACGGTTTAGTAATTTTTGATAAATCGATGACCGGAATATCACCTGTATCCTCAAATGTATCAAAAAATCTGTCGATTTGCTCTTGATGTTCAGGAAACCGCCTGATAAGAAAATTCCTGAAATTAAAATCATTCTTGGATTCCAGAAAATAATTGAATTTTTCTCCACTTATATTCAAGTCCTTTGCGCATGAAAACAATAAATCCGTATAGTCAATATTTCTCTTCTTCCCCACTTCCCGTGCTGCATCATCCGGCGTATAATGCTTTTTCACTACAATCTTATATATTTCTAAAATATTTGATATTGAATTTTTCATGTATCAGAGTTATAGCAAAATTGAGATCAGCTATTACGAAATAATCACGATATTTTAAATAATCCTGTTATAAATACAAACCGTTTCTTCCTTCACACCGCTGGTTTCAAAAACCGCTCCAGCGTCTTATATGGCTGTGCCGGCCAGTCTGTCTACATTCAACACGGTAGCGGGAACTGCCGTTATACCGTTCTTTTGCGAAAGCTCCATGTACTCATCAGCCTTTGCCTTAAAAGCTTAAAAAGGACCCCCTCCGATTTTTCGCGGTAAAGCCCGACTGACAATGTAATATCCGCAAGTTCAGAAATCGTTGTAATATTTGTACGCTTCTGCAAAGCTGGAGTCGAACAACGCTGTGAAGTCATAATATTGCCTGATGCTATGAGGCCATGAGAATCATTACCATCTGGCGGCCTTCCATCTTCGGGTGTGACTCAATTTTTGCGACATCCGCCAGTTCAGAAGCCAGCCTGCTCAGGACATCCGCGCCAAGTTCTTTATGTGTAAATTCCCTGCCTCTGAAGCGCATGGTCACTTTGACCTTGTCACCGTGATCAATGAACTTCCGTGCATTAAGTTTCTTGAACTCGTAATCATGGGTATCTATGGAAGGGCGCATCCTGATTTCCTTCAGGGTTACAGTCGCCTGCTGTTTTTTGGCCTTACGCGCTTTCTTGGCCTGCTCGAATTTGAACTTCCTGTAGTCCATAATCTTGCAGACCGGCGGCTCGGCCTGCGGGCTGATCTCTACGAGATCCAGGTCCCTTTCTCTGGCGATCTTCAATGCCGACTCAATATCCATTATTCCGATCTGCGCTTCCTCATCAACGACCCGGATCTCTTTTGACTTGATAAGCCTTATCTGGTTATTGATGCGGGTCTTGTCAATGACCCTCCTGGGTGATGTTCGTCTTTGATTAGTTATGGTGTGTCCTCCTTTTTTATAGTTATTTTTCAGCGGTCCCGGTCTCACACAATCTGTGCAAATCTACCGGTATGCATATGTAGTGTAACATGTTTGCATGATAAGACTGTGTTAATGAAATATCAGGGGCAATCTGAAGGTTTCTTTTCATTCTTTAAATATCTAAAACAAATCACCTAGGGAGAGAAGTTCAACGGGCAATAATTTATTTGTATATGAATTTACACTGAGAAGTCGTAGCCTGTAGCATTTAGAATGAGACTTATTTTTAATAGTTTTTTCTTTATCCATATTATTGTAAAGTACTTAATATGGCATTATATACATAACCGGGTCTTCTCAAAGAGGCAATGATTTTTTCACCCTTGATCCCTGGTTTCAGTGTCTGGAGATACGCGGTACTGATTCCCCGGTGTGTGTAAATAAAAGGAGTTTATTATGGATATTCACGAATATATCAAGCCCCTGTGGGGATGGACACTGACAAGCGGAGTAAGAATCATCTTTATCCTGATACTGGCCCTGCTGGCCTTAAAAGTCGCCACAATAATCTCGACACGCCTGCTTACCGGATTCAGTGAGCGTCAGAAGGACGCGGAATTCCAGAAAAGGACCGAAACTCTCAACTCTGTTGTGCGTTACATAATGAAGGTCCTTATTCTCATTATCGCTGCCATGATGATACTGAGGGAAATCGGACTGGATATCGGGCCGGTGCTTGCTGCAGCCGGTGTTGTGGGACTGGCGGTCGGCTTTGGTGCTCAAAACCTTGTGCAGGATGTAATAAGCGGTTTTTTTATCCTGCTTGAAGACCAGATCCGCGTCGGTGACGTAGTGCAGATCGCTGGCAAGGGAGGTCTCGTGGAGAAGGTAAACCTGAGAATGACGATACTGCGCGACATGTCAGGCAATGTCCATTACGTCAGAAACGGCAAGATAGACCTGGTTACCAACATGACAAAGGAATTCTCACGTTATGTTTTTGAGATAGGAGTGGCATACCGAGAAGACGTGGATGAAGTAATTAAAGTTATCAAGCAGATAGATGAAGACCTGCGCAGTGACGCGGAATATAGGGACAATATACTCGAACCAATCGAAATCCTCGGACTGGACCAGTTCGCCGACTCAGCAGTTGTAATAAAAGCGCGTTACAAGACAAAGCCCAGCGAGCAGTGGAAGACAGGACGTGAATTCAACAGGCGGATGAAAAGGAAATTTGACGAGCTTAATATTGAAATACCCTTCCCGCATTTGACCCTGTACATGGGTCAGGACAAGGAAGGCCGGACCCCGCCGGTCAATGTTGAGGTAAGAGAACGTCAGAGTTCGTAATTTCCGGGGATTGCACCTGACAACAGATTAATTAATCATGCCCGTTCTTTTTTGACGGTGATTCAGAAGACCCGTTGATGTTTGACTTCTCAAGCCGATAGAGGAATGCCTTGTAGCTCATCCCCAGAAGTTTAGCGGCCTTTGTCGCAACACCTCCTGCCCTTTCCATGGCCTTGCGGATAAGTTCATTCTCCATCTTTTCAAGATCAAGACCTTCAGGCGGGATATCAAATGCGGACGCCCTGCCGCCGGGCTGAAGTATTTCGAGCTCACCCTGGATGTCTTTCATGTTTATTGTCCCGGTGTCATTTAAAAGCACGGCCCTCTCTATGACGGACTCCATCTGCCTTATGTTACCGGGCCAGTTATATTCAACAAGTGCCTTCATGGCAGCCGGCTCGATCGCCCTGATCCTTTTGCCGAATTCCTCGTTGTATTTCTTCATAAAGAAATTAACCAGCTCAGGGATGTCAGCGGACCTTTCCCTCAGAGGAGGTAGAGCTATGGTCACAACCTTCAGCCGGTAATAAATGTCCTCCCTGAATTTGCCTTCGGCCACTTCCTTTTCAAGGTCCTTGTTTGTCGCTGCAATGATTCTTACATCTATTTTTATTGAGTCCTTGCCCCCTATCCTACGTATCTCCTTGTCCTGCAGGACCCTGAGAAGTTTTGACTGTAATGGAAGCGGCAGGTCGCCTATTTCATCCAGGAACAGGGTGCCGCCGTTTGTCAATTCAAACAGGCCCTCTTTTCGCGAGGTGGCCCCTGTAAATGCCCCTGGCTCATACCCGAAGAGCTCGCTCTCAACCAGATTTTCAGGGATCGCAGCACAATTAAGCGCGGTAAAGTGTCTTGTCCTCCTGTTGCTGTTATAATGGATCGCCCTCGCCACCAGTTCCTTGCCGGTACCGCTCTCTCCCCTGATAAGGACCGTGGCCCCTGACGGTGCTACTTTCTTGACGATCTCCATCGCCCTCTGCATCCTGTCGGACTTCCCGACTATCCCTTCGATCTTGAACTTGTCATAAAGTTCCCTCTGAAGATGCAGGTTTTCCTTAAGAAGGTTAACGCGCTCAAGGCCGCGCCTGACAGTCAGAAATATAGTGTCCTTGTCGAGCGGTTTGGTAAGATAATCAAAGGCCCCTTTTTTCACCGCCTCAACAGCAGACGATATGGTGCCGTGTGCTGTAATAATAATAACTGACGGCTGAAAGGGTTCTTCAGGGACTGACTCCATGAACTCTATTCCATCCATACCCTCCATCCTCAGATCAGTAAGAATAATATCAGGATGGAACTTCTTTATTAACTCAAGTGCTTCCTCACCCGAAGCAGCAGCATAAGTCTCATATCCTTCTCCGTCAAGTATCGTCTTGAGAATGTCACGCTGAAGAGGTTCGTCATCTACAACGAGGATTACCGGCATGTTAATATCCCCTGCCCACAGGTAAAAATACAGTCATAATACTTCCTTTTCCTTCCGTGCTTTCAAATGATATTTTGCCGCCGTGTTCTTTGATTATCCTCTGGGTAAAGGAAAGCCCGAGGCCCAGCCCCCTGGTCTTTGTAGTAAAAAACGGTTCAAATATCTTTGCCATCTTGTCCTGCGGTACCCCGGACCCGGTGTCCTCGACCTTAAGGAAGAACTTCGTATCAGCTTCGCCGGTCGTGATCGACAGTATGCCACCGCTATGCATCGCCTCCAGTGCATTGATGATTATATTATAAATGCAGGTCTTGATAAATTCGGGGTCTACATGCAGCTTCGGCATGGTCTCGTAATGTTTGCGTATGTGAATATTTTCCTGCCGGGCCTTTGCCGATACAAGCTCAACAACGTCATCTATCAGTTTTTCCATGTCAGTCTCACGGCGGTTCAGTTCAAAGGGCCTGCCGAATTCAAGAAAACTTTCAGTAAACCTGCTGACACGCTGTAT
This sequence comes from Nitrospiraceae bacterium, assembly GCA_003599025.1. Classification (GTDB taxonomy): domain Bacteria; phylum Nitrospirota; class Thermodesulfovibrionia; order UBA6902; family UBA6902; genus UBA6902. Next base: position 40,354 of record QZIL01000034.1, read on the forward strand.
CTCACCCTTCATATTATGAATAAGAGAATCAAACTTCTCAGCCTTGTCCGGGTCTGAAGGCCTTGACACCTCCTTTATATGGTCTATCGAAAGGTTGATGAAATTCAGGGGGTTTTTGATTTCATGAGCGATGTTCTGGGCAAACTGTCCGATGCCTGCAAGATGCTCGGCCTTCCTGAGCTTTTCGGTCAGTTCCCTTTCCTCCTGCAGCTTCTTGACCATGTAGTTGAAGCTTCGTGCCAGCTCCCCTATCTCATCCTTCCTGTTGGTGCGGAGTTCCTGGTTCAGGTCTCCGAGGGCCACCCTCTGGGCCGCAGTCACAACCTCCTCAATAGGTTTGGTATATCTGCCTGCCAGAAAAACAGCCAGGACTATACCTATACCAAATATGATTGAGGCTGCAACGATCCTTCTTATAGCACTTGTCTGAAGGAAAACAGAGAAGTCTTCCGTGTTCAATGTAAGATATATATAACCCATATGCTTTTCACCTGAAACAACAGGGATCATAACATTATATCCGCCCTTCTCTTCGCCTGTAACCGGCTGTCCCAGCTCCGCCTTGAATATAAGTTCCTTCTTGCTTTTTGTTATCCACTTTCCAACATCTTTCGGGTTTGTACTCGAAATAATCCGGTCGGACGTGCTTATAACAGATATCTCCTTTACGCCTTTAGGATTGAGCTTGTTAAGAAAACTCTGCAGACGTTTTTCATCAGTCAATCCTCCGCTTGTCGCCTCCTTCAGTCCGATCTGGATGGATTTTGAAAGCTCAGACGTCTGCCTTTCAAACTCGTTGTAAATCAGTTTCTCAGATTGATAATAAAGGAAGACAAGTATCGAGATGAGGCTGAGGCTGAGAAACAGCATCATTGCTATCAGCTTCTTGTATAGGGTCAGCTTAAAGATTTTGTCTCTGAGCATGCGGTTAGTCTTCCGTAATCATTTTCATTGGACAAAAGGCATATAGTTGTTTCGAATTACATTATAAAGCATTTGACGCTGATTAGTTTAGCAGTGACTTTTTGCCCTCTAAAATGCAGGCTTTTGCAGGAGGATAGAAGCGAGCGCTGAAATCTTCACTCATAACCGGCCTGTCTCCGATGATTTCAACGGCAATTCTGGCAGCCTGCCGGTATTCTTCGAAGTCTCATATTACGGAGCTAATGAACACTTTTTTTATTTATTTCAGTCTCTTGGGGTTAGCTGTCTTTTTTACAATCTTCTTTTCTTCAGACTTGACTCTGCGTTCCAGTTTTTTGATATCTTCGGCAGGCGGGAGTTCTTCCGGCTTGATACCGCGATTAGTCAGCACCTTACGCACATCGAGATTGTTTTTCACATGTTCGCCGGTAATCTCTCCCTCCTGGCACAGGTCGTCACGTTTGATATTGAAATTTGTAATCTCAGTTGCAAAGTCTTTGGCCTTGATAGTAATGGTCGGGAGGAAATCAGCCAGTGCACGACTATCAGGGATGCTTAGACGATCTTTCATCTGCTGGGTGGTCTTGCCGCCGAACAATGCTGCATCGCCTTTGCTTCGTATACGGGCAAATCCGCTATTGTCACCGATACGTTCGAATATGAGACCGGACAGTTCTTTCTCGGAAAGAGATAGTTTGTGTCTGGCAGTGAGCCGTTCCTGATCGACAAGACGCTTCTCGATTATCTCTATCCGTCTAGTCTGTACGGCAAAATAGGTCTGGGCAAAGGCTATCTCAACCTTGCGCGGGTCACCGTTCTGGGCAACAAGATAGCAGGCATAACGGGTAAGCATGAAATCATCAATCTCTTTTTCCGCGCCCTTCGGCATAGGGATCGTTTTCCTGACGTCAGGAAAATGATCGGCAACAGAATGCCCGGCTGTATGACAGGATTGTTTTGCCTTGTCTATTACCTTGGCAAAGTTTTCCCATTTGGTATAACCCAATAGTCCCATCAGATCGCGGGCAAACCAGAATTCTTCCCCGTCGATTTCGTGGGCGTAATCTTCAAAATTCTTGTGCAACTGGATGATGATTTCGCTTTTCATTAAGCAGCCCTCCTTTTAGCTATGTCCCCTGTTTGTTGGATATATATTATTCATTCGTTCCTATTAATAATATTGGTCATCTGATTGTTTATGTTCGTATTCACTTTCCCTTCCCCTCCACAATCGCAATCTCTTCCGGCGTGAGGTCATACAGCTTATAAACAAGCTGGTCTATCTCTTTTTCGAGGTGCGGTACATCAGGGCTGTCGGGATCGGCAAGGATTTTGTTGAGTCGTTCGATGCTTGTGAAAAAATAACCAACCAGAACATCGAAGAATTCCGTGTCCTTGAACAGCACCTGAAATCTGTTCAGCAGGTTTCCATTCTGTTCATTGGTTATCAGGGTAAGGTCAGAGCTCATTTTCCCCTTTTTTTTATAACTCTGCGATAAAATTTGTAAATTATAACACTTGCAGGGGATTTCTGTGAAATAATTAGAACCTATCTCAAAATCAAAATATTATAGACTGTCATGCCCGCATGTAGTAAGCGGGCATCCAGATCATCTTGAAAATACTGGATTCCCCGATCAAGTAGGGGAATGACATTCAGTGTTCTTATCATTCAAATCAATTTTGAGATAGGTTCTAGTTGAAATGACGATAAGCCGAAATGAGTTCTAATTAATGATGTTTGATTTACTGCATAATAGATAATTATTGCAGAAAAACAGGGGTGCCTAAACTTCAGGCACAACCATCGGTTTCAGTTCCGGAGCGAGCAGTTTCAGCACCTGGACCGGCAGGGAACTGGTAAAGGCATAATCAGCAGCTTCCTTGCCCGGCATGAATGCAGTCACAACTCCGAAATAACGGTCTCCTATGTAAAAGACAAATGTGGCTGTCCTGTTGACGACCCTTGAGCTGATAAGCTTTCCGCCCTTTGCATAGGTCTCAAAGCGGTTGTCACCTGTCCCGGTCTTCCCGCCTATGACTACATGTGTCCCGTCAGGCCATTTCAGTACACCGTGGACACGGCGGGCCGTGCCGCCCTCAACAACCCCGGCAAGTGCCTTTTTTAAGACCCGGGCCACTTCAACAGTCATGACCCTTTCTCCCTGATCTGTCTTCAGCTGGAGTTCGGTCTCGTAGGGGGTGTCCTTTGCAAACAGAAGTGATGTTACCTTCAGAGAAGGCATAAGGACCCCGTCGTTTACTATGATCCCCATAAGCTCAGCAAGGGCACTGGGACGGTCTGCGGAACTGCCAATTGAAGTGGCATACGAAGGGACCAGAGAGTTAAATGGATACCCGAGCTTTTTCCAGTCCCTGTGCATTTCCTGAAAGGCCATTTTCTCAAAGACTATCTTCAGCCTGAGGTCCTGGGCCCTTTTGTTGCGTGGCTGAAACAGCCACTTCCCGGTCTGCTCTCTTGCATCAGCGCTCAATTCGACCAGCTGTTCCCATTCAACCTTCGGGTCCTTCTGCAGCTGCCCTATAGTCCAGAGTTCAAGGGGGTGTCTTGAGAGCAGATAACCGTAATCGGACAGGTTCAACTCAGGTTTGCCGTATGCCTTAACAAGCTTTGCTATCGCCTTCTCCGACAGGTCCGGCACTTCCGGTTTACGCTCTCTCAGCCACTGATACAGTTCATCAGGAGAGGCTGAAGGGTGAAGGGAATAGAAAAGGATCGCGAGATGCCTCTGTGACGTTCTTTTGGTCCCTAAAAGTTTTTCTATCGACTGATCAAGGGTGAGCCCCCTGTATTTAATAACGAACCTCGAAAGGAACTCGCGGGACTCGCCGTCAGCAATCTGCCAGAGGAGTTTCCTGCGTTCAGGATGTTCCTGGTCCTCCATTATGGCCTTTGTATCCACATCCAGACGGGCCATGTGATAATATACCAGGTCTCTCATAAGGCGGATAAAAACGAGATTGACCGAGTTCTGCAGCCCTTCATACAGCGTCATTGTCCTGTTGTCCGACTTCTTGAAATTTACAAAGGTGTGCTGACCACCTCCAGTAAAAAAGACTTCCCCGGGGTTACCCGAGTATTTCCTCTCCATGGACGCCTCAAGAAGTTCAGCAAGCGTCATTTCAGGATTTGCAGTCATCTGATCGACTATCCATCTGGTTATGGGGTCCCTGTCAAGCAGAGGGTCATTCTTCAGGGTCTCCCTGTCCCGTCCCTCCAACTGCTCATATGTCCCGGCAATTATCTGCAGGTAATGGGCCAGGGTCCTGAGCTTGGCAGTAGAGCCCATATCCAGCTTCACACCTTCATTGATGTTTAGTGGTTTATCGAGATTGTCCGCCTGAACACGAAGGGCGTTGCCTGAAGCGGTTTTTTCATACAGGACAAAGCTGTAGATCATTTCTTTGGGGTCCCCTTGTTCCAGCATCCTCTCCTGCAGAAGGCCTGCAGACTTAACGTACTCCGGGTCCCTGAGCTGGTTAAGCATCTGGGCGACTTTTTTCTGTACCTCCGAATCCAGTGTACTATGCACAGTCAGGTCAAGGCGATCAAGGTCGTAAAACCCCGGCAGGTCGAACACCTTGAGCAGATGGTATCTGACTGAATTCGGGGCCTTTCGCTCCATTGGAGATGGTGCAGGCATATTGACCCACCTTGTCCGTAATCTGAGAGGAGCAGACTTGAGCGCCTCACGGAATTCTGCGCTGATCTCGCCTTCCTTGACCATCAAATCCGTAAACAGGTCCGCCCTTTTCATAAGTGCCTGTCTGTTATTTACAAGATAAAATGTAGGGGCCTTTACTGAAAGGAAAAGCACCATCACCTTTTTAAACGCCTCTGCCCTGATTTTCATGCCCTCGGGAGAGGCATCTTCTGAGCGCAATACTTCCGACAATGCCTTTATGTCAGTATCAAGCCAGGCCCACAGACCCTCACCCAGGCCATGGACCTCTCCATACCCAGGCACAGAAGCAAGCGGTACCGTATTTATATAGTCGGTTACAATCTCTTTCCTCGAAACAGTGGTGTCCCTTCCTGCCCGGTATACCCTGAGACTCGCTGAAGTAATCTGGCGGATCTTGTCCCTGGCCCCTCCAGTGCGTCCCCCCTCTGAATGCTGATATTTCTCAAGCTGTGTAGCGAGGGTGCTCCCGCCCTCTATGGAAGTAGGCAGTCCTATCTTGCTGCCGACAAACTTGATACCCGCCTTTGCCATACGGTCCCATTCAAGCACCGGGTTCTGGCTCTCATCCATCGGGGAGAGAAGTTCCCGGTTTTCAATAAACAGCAGTATCTTGATCACATCCTCGGGGATGTCCTCGAAGGACGGATAGACCCTCTCGTTAGGTATACTTTCATAAAGTGGAAGTTCCTGCCTGTCAAGTATTGTCAGGCCTGCAACGCTCTTCTCTTCGTAAGGCGGAGAGATCCCCTCCCGCACAGCCCTTGCCAGTTCAGGGCTGAAACGGGCCTGCCGGGTTATCTTATAATTATTTTTCTTCAGATTTTCGATGAATGCAGGGATGCGTATATAACCCCGTCTCTTGTTAAATGGTCCTTCTTCCGGAAAGACAATACTGGGGCTGGGACCACTCTCAACTGTAAACTGCAGTTTTTTGGCATAATTGGAATAGACCCACGACTGGACAATTGAAGTGCGCCATTCGATCAGAAGCAGAATGAGAAAAAGAATTATAAGATATGCCAGCAGACGATCACGACGCGATCGTCTGAAATGTTCCACCAATTTATTTGACGACATATTAACCAGGATTTATACAGATTATACTACTGGTCCTGGGGATTGTATATCAAAACACGTGAGCCTTCATGTATTGACCAGTAAAGCGCGCGCGCGTCAGTCTCATCCAGAACCAGATTCAGGGCCCCATACGGTCCGTTTTTTATAGCATACCATACTGTAAGCATAGGTTGTGATATATACCAGTTTATTGAACGGGCGACTGAATAAAGTCCGTTAATTATTCCTCCGCTGTCCGGTCTTACAGAGATGACAAGTCCATTGTCAAACTTGAGCCGGTAGCTTGACGGCATGTCTTCAAGCTCCAGTGCCTTGATATCAACAGTGGCGGGGGTTGCAGGAGTGGCAGGTGCAGCTGAGGGCTGCGGGTCCTTTTTATCCTTGTTTGCATTTTCAGGTATTATCTCTTCTCTGCGCGGTTCAGAGAACGCGGCCTTGCCGGCCAGTGTATAGAGCTTCACTTTATCATGGCTTCCCCAGAATTTAACCGCTTTTAATCCCAGGCCCCTTAATACAACTCCCCGCGCCTTAATGTATATTTTCCTGTCTTCCAAGTTCAGAATGAAATATATCTGTGTCTTTTGAGCAAGTGTGAGCTCTGACTGGAGCAGCAGTCGTTCTTCATCTGAATTTTTCAGTGTTTCTGAATGGACTTCAGCACTTACAAAGAGGACAACAAAAACATGTATCAGAAGGAAAGTTTTCCAGAAACGCATCCTAAAAAATTATCACCTTTGACCCTATCGGAGTATTCCTGAAGACATATTCAAGGTCCTCGTCTCCGACCCTGATGCATCCATGCGTAACATTCCTTCCAAGCAGTCTTTTATATAATGTACCGTGAATCAGATAGCCGTTGCCGATTGACAAGGCATAATCCCCTAACATCCCGCTTTCAATGCGGTCCCCGTAATTACTCGGTATTTTTTCACCTTCCTCAACAAACGCCCAGTCAGGTTTTATCCAGTCTGGGTTTTCAATCTTTGACCTGACCGAATGCTCCCCTCTCGGGGTGTCAAACACCCAGGTCCTGTTGCCTGAAGGATCTGTAAGCATATTGCCGCTGCCGCTTGATATCACGGCCTCGCGCAAAGTAACGTCACCCTTTTTGAGATAGAGCCTGTTTCTGGCTGTGTCAATTACTATATATACGCCCTTTGGAGAAAGTGCGCTGATTTTCTTTTTGAGGGTTGTGGAGTTCCCATTGGACACAGCCTTTCCGGCCTTCTGCCCGCTCACATTACCGCTGGAGGGTTCTGTATTAATACTGCTTCTGCCGGCAAGATAATAGCCCAGGCACTCCAGTGAAAGGAATAATACAAGTATTACAGATAATATGATATATTTGCTGTTTCTTAACATTTTTCTATAACTTTTTCATTGCGGATGTGACGCTGTTTTCATATTCAATGGCCCCTACTATAGTTACAGGGGTCCCTACGTCAACGATCCTGAAAAGCTCCTCTATATGGTGGTTTTCCATAGCCACGCATCCTAATGTCATTCCGTCCTTGCCTCCACCGTGTATCTCAATGAGACCTCCGATAGCGGCCCTTTGGGGAATCAGGCCCTTTTTCTTAGCAATGGCAAACTGTCTCCTGTCCTCTTCATTGGGATAATTTATCAGCAACGCCCTGTGAAAGCGGCTCCCCGGCACTTTCTTGATTACCTGGTATTTACCTTCAGGTGTTGCCTTGTCCCCTGCGTACATTTTATGATTGGACCCGTTTGTGCCCAACTCGACATCATACGTTTTGTAAGACCTGCCGCCTTTATAAAGATAAAGCCTTTTATCAACTTTACTGACAACAATTGAGTAAGACTGATTTCTTTTTGAGGACTCAACCGTCTCGTTCACCCAGTTACGCCATTTGGTTATTTTACTATTATCAGCATACCTGTTCAGTATCGGCAAAATCGAGTTTGCAGCCTTCTCTGTATGCTTTGAAATGACTTTGAGCTTTTCCTCAGCTTCTGTATAACAGCCTCTATCACTCAGGGCGCATGCCTCTGCCAGTTGCAGTTCAGCCTGTGTCAGTGATTTACTGGAGAGTCTGCCCTCGTTTATCAGAGAGGCAAGTTTTCTGATGGTCTCTATCCTGTTACGGAGAAAATCGATCTGATTTGCTACAGTTACCGACTTGCTGCGCTTCTGCTCCTCTACCTTTGCCTCAATCAGTTTCCCCTGTGCAAGGATACCGGTGAATTCAACCTTGATGTCCTTATATTTCCTGAACCAGATAAACCGGTTATTTTCGCTCGCCAGATGGATCTGGCCGTCCCGCAGACTTCTTTTGTATATCTTGTATTCCTCTGGTGCATATATTTCTGCACCAGCCTTCCGGAGGTCAATCCGCTGTTGTTCAGCTTCTCTGACCTCCGGAGGGACTGGTGCACTTTTGCATCCGGTCATAATACTTAACGCTATTAAAAGTAAAACCGTCTTTATCAAGCCGTGAATCAAAACCGGATATCTCCAGACATTCTTATTTTACCTCTTTTTTGATGCCTTTACTTTTTCAAGCGCTTCAGTTACCTGTGTTGAAATCTCTGATGCCTTGTCCTTTATGCCATTGGCCTTGTCCAAAGCAACAAAATAATCTTCACTGGTCATCAGGCCCTGTGCCTCGGTGATTGCGCTCTCAAGACCCTGAACATCTGCATTGAAGGCCTCGATGTCAGCCATAGAACCTTTACCCCTCGGGGCCTTTGCCAGAAGTGCCTTTGCATCAGTTACAGCCATTGTTGCTGCATCAAGTGCGGCCTGTGCATCTGTTCTTGCCTTTTCCTTCCTTGCAGGTATTTCTGCCTTAAGGGCTTCAGACTTTGCCTTTACCTGAGCAAGCATTTCCTTTGTCTTGTCATAGTTTTTGAAAAACTTTCCATCCTGAACTGCCATTTCATCCAGTGCTGCAGTCATTTCGCTCTGAATAACATCCAACTCCTCTTTTGCGTACTTCTCTCCACCCTCAGCAGCTACTGCCTCCAATACAGCCTTTGAATCTGCCAATTCAGCCTCAGGCTTCTTGGAGCAGCCGAGTAATAATGCCATCATCATTACTCCAAGCAACACATACATCAATCTCTTCTTGTTCATTTCTTTCTCCTTTTTGATTTTACACATTCTCATGTTAAATTTTCCATGAGAGGTTTTTATTTACCGGGCTTATGCCGGTTTTCCTGCCTTCTATATAAGGCCGGTAGTATGTTTTTTCTCTTGTTACGAATATCCTCCTTTCAAAAGTAAATAGAATTGCAATATTTATGCCTGACGAAAAACATGATAAAATTGGCACTTGCAAACCAGATGATTTCCGTTTTCGGGAATGATATCCCCTTTTAGGGATAGCGTTGGATCTGTGGCGACTTTATCCACAATGTATGCACAGAAAGCAGACAGAAAACCTTAACAACCTTGAATGTAACAGGAAATAACTATGTGATTTCTTTTTTTTACGTCAATAACTATAAATAAAGCTCCGGCCTTAAGTTCCACCTCTCGGACACTTCACAGCAACTGATTACGTCCTTTGCTGACCTGGAGAGGTCAAGATCATAAGTGGGAATAACATGCATGGCCTTTCTCGTGTCATAAACTATCCGGACAGAGGGCTGCAGCAAATTTTCCCTGCCATGATCAAGCACAACACCCAGCAGACCACTTTCAAGCCTCACAAGAGAACCTACTGGATATATACCCACACACCTGATAAACTGCTGAACAAGGTCTTTATTGTAAGAATCACACCATTCATAAAGTTTTTTCAGCACCTCAGTCGGTTCATATCTGCGCTGGTAACAGCGCTGCGATGTCATGGCATCATAAACATCTGCAATTGCCGCTGCCTGGCCGTAGATACTTATATCATCACCCTTCAAATTATTGGGGTAACCTTTTCCGTCCATTCTTTCATGATGCTGGGAAGCGATAGTGACAGACAATTCAGAAATCCCCTCGGTTTTTTCGAGCAATAAATGGCTATACTCAACATGCTTCTTCATAATCTCATATTCCTGATCATTCAATGTGTCCTTCCTGTTCAGGATTTCCTCCGGCACCTGCATTTTGCCTACATCATGCAGCATCGCCCCTATCCCGATCTCTTTCAGCTGCCTTTCATTAAATCCCAGTTGCCTGCCAAATGATATCATAAGCACACACACACTTAATGAGTGCATATAGGTATATTCATCAACCCTCTTGATCCTTCCGATAGTTATCAGCGCGTCCTGATTACGGAATATTGAATCGACCATTTTATCGACCACTCTTTCGACCTTTTCAGTCCTGATCGGCCTGCCGAACCTCACTTCCTCCATTATGTTGCAAACAGCCTGCTTTGCCTCTTTTCTGATCTCCCTGGCCCGTAAGATCTCTTTTCCCAATGGCTCTTTTTTTATTGAAGAATATTTTGTCTCAGCAATCCTGTCCAGTTCCTTCCGGATGTCCCTGTCGAGAGTCTGCCGGTTTGGACTGTGATCAACATCCGGGCCTTTGTCAGTGTCAATGTAGACCTCACGGATCCCGTATTCAGAAATTTTCCCGATTTCCTTCCTGTCTTTTATTCTTATGCTGTTTCTGAGGAAGGGATGCCGGAGCCACCCGCAATTAATGTGATGGATGTACATACCAGGCCTCAGCTGTTTAACATTAATTTTTTTTATCATAGCTTCATTACATAGTCACATGCTGATAATGATTATTTCGGAAAAACCTGCTTTAAACTGTACCATGCAGCATGTTATTGCCTGATGGAAAGATAATTGAGAGGCCAGGATGACGGGAGATGGAGATATCCTCTTACAGGGGGCCGGCTTTTTTCACAAAGCAGTGCACTCTTTACTATTTGCCCTTCTTGTTCGCGTACATCAATTTATCGGACTGTGAAAGCAGTTCGTCAATGGAGCAGGGATTATCGGGATCGAAGCGGACTATCCCCATACTTATTAATAACAGGTACCTCCGGTCTTTACGGATGTTGACGGCCGAAAGCCTGTCCTCAAGGCGTCTTTTGATTACCAGTTCGCTGTCCGGCTCCGCTACTTCAACGACCACGGCAAATTCATCCCCTCCAAGTCGGGCGATTATGTCCGATTCTCGGAATGTGTCTCTGAGCAGGTCGGCAAATTCAGTCAGGGCAGCGTCTCCTTCTTTATGTCCCAGGGTGTCATTTATTTCTTTCAGACCATCAAGGTCAGCATAAATTACTGACAGGTATCTCTTGTTGCGCTCTGCGGCCTTCAGCTGTTTCTGGGCAAGAGAGAAGAAGCCCCTTCTGTTCAGAAGCCCGGTAAGTTCATCAGTGACAGACATTGCGCGGAGGATCTCTTCCATCTTTTTGCGTTCAGAGATATCGCGCACAACATGGAGCAGGCCTGCCAGCTTTTTATTGGAATCAAATCTCGGTATGGACTGTATTTCGAGATACATGTTCAGATATGGTTCAAACATTTCGAAACTGACCGGCATGCCTGTCTTGATACAGTCGCAGCTTGGACATCCCTCCATCGGGTCGTCTTTGCCGTGATAATATTTATAGCACTTGGTCCCCGGCAGCAAAAAAGGCAGACCGAGCATTTTTTCAGCTGCTTTATTGGCCCTTATAATATTAAAATCCCTGTCATGTATGGTGATCATGTCAGTTATGGAATTAAATGTGTCTTCCCAATCCTGTATGGACTGAAGTATCACTTCCGAGGTCTTCTTCCGTTCAGTAATGTCTTTGGAGACGATCGTCACTGCCGTTATATTACCGTCAGGCTCTTTGACCGGACTGAACGTCTGCAGAAAATACCTGTTGTCCCTGCGGCTGTTGTATTCATACATGGAGGACTTGCCGGCCTTGAATACCTCATTAATTTTTTTCATGAACTCATTCGTTTCTTCAGGAGAATGAAATGAGCTGTATTCCCTCCCCAGTACCTGCCTCTCGATCAGGCCGAGTCTCGACAAATGCTTTTTATTCATATAAAGATATCTGTAATGCCTGTCCACCAGATAAATGGAATCATCTGTTGAATCTACCAGTGACCGGAACTTCTCTTCACTTTTCTGCAGGGATTCCTCCGCCTTTCTGCTTCCTGCCTCAAGCCTTTCGAGTTCGGCAATCCTCTGCTGTAATTTCCTGACCTTATCTATCAGCTGCTCTTTTGTTTTGTCCTGATCGTCCATAATTTTTATTATACTTTTCATTCTGTATCGTCGTTTTTTTACTATCGGATTTTACTGGAGAAATCCTGAGTACTGAGGGGAAACAGGGTCAACCCACGGCAGGCAAAATGATCCTGACTGCTGTCCATTCTCCTTCTTTACTCTCAACATCAACAGTACCACCATGAGAAACTATAATCTTCTGAACAAGGGCCAGGCCGAGGCCTATCCCTTCCTCTTTTGTTGTATAAAAAGGCAGGAAGATTTTTTCCATAATACTTTCCGGGATCCCTGCCCCTGTGTCCTTTACAATCATTTCCGCCTTGCCGTGATGACCGCGAACAGCAATCTCGATGCTTCCGCCTTCAGGCATTGCCTCAACAGCATTAACAAGCAGGTTGGTCAGCGCCTGTCTTAAAAGCACTTTATCAGCCTCGACAGACACGGGAACTGCAGCATTGACTGTTACTTTAATTGCGCCCTGACTGCCAGTCACCATATCGACCGTGTCCATTATAACATCATTTAAAACAACCTGCTCTTTATTTAGAAAAGTGGGTTTTGCAAAGGCAAGAAGCTCGGAGATTATTTTGTCCATGACCGTTATTTCAGACTGAATAGCGTCAACAGTCCCTTTATTCGGAGGCTCCACCTTTTTACTGAGAAGTCTGGCATATCCGGAGATTACCGACATGGAGTTCCGCAACTCATGAGAGATACCGGCAGACATCTCACCAAGCTGGCTCAGCCGCTGCTGCAATTCTACCTGTGACTGGAGCGCCTTAATGTCCGTCAGGTCCGTGAAGACAAAGATAAGCCCTATTTTCTCACCTGCTGAATTTTTCAGCTTTGAGGACGTAATGCCAAGCCAGATATGCCTGCTGTCATCAGAAACATATGAATATTCGGCCCTTGAAACAGTCGTGTCTTCATGTATAAGCATTGCCAGAGGTTCCCTGAAAACATCATCAAAGCGCTTTCCAACGGCTGCCCTTGCGTCTATTCCCAAAATCCTCCCGGCTGCCTGATTTACACTTCTTATCACAACGGAATTATCAATGCTTATTACCCCGCTCGGAACACTCTGCAGGATATTTTCATTATAGGCCTCCATCCTGACTGCCTTCTCCTCGGCAAAAGACTTCAGCCGCTCAAGCTCCTTTTCCTTCTCTTTCAGTTTTGCCATAAGATCATGAAAGGTATCGACGACAAAACCCACTTGAGAACCTTCCCCGCCTGTTCCTTTTGTGTCCATGACCTTGCGTCCTCTCTGAATATATGCCCTGGCAGATATAATTAATATTGCCATGAATATAATTCCCCCTGCACCCAGAAGGTACTTCATATCGTTTTTCTCCACAGCATTGACCAGAAGGACCCCGACAAAGGACCCGACAAGCAAAAATAATACTATAGATACGCCTCTCACAAATGAACGCTCATGCATGGAAATACCACTGTAAAATGTCCCTGCCCCAGAAAAGAGTGATAAGAGCTCCTGTCGCTAGATAAGGGCCGAAGGGTATCCTGGAGCCCCATTCCCTTCCCTTTAACATTATTAGTGACACCCCGATTACCGAACCTAACAGACTTCCCATAAATGTTGTAAGTATGACGCCCTTCCAGCCAAGGATCCCGCCGGCCATCGCCATCATCTTGATGTCCCCTCCGCCCATCGCGTCCTTTTTAAAGACTGCCTTGCCCAGTACCGCGACTAAATAAAAAAAGCCGCCTCCTGCAGCAAATCCGGCAAGCGCCCCCTTGAGTCCCAGCATTTCATATGCGGAAAAGGGGTCAGGCAGTATAGTGGCACCAAGGATAGTTGCTATGGGAATACCCGGCAGGGTTATGCTGTTTGGAATTATCTGATGGTCAAGGTCGATAAAAAAGATGACCAGCAATACAGAAACAAAAACAAAGTACACTGCTACTACCCATGGAGAATCAGGACCGAATCTTTTCAGTACCATCACGTAAAGAACGGCATTGAGTAATTCTATCAGAGGATACCGGACAGACAGCTTCGTCTTACAGCTTCTGCATCTGCCCATAAGAATGAAATAACTTAATACAGGGATGTTGTCGTAGAATTTGACCGGCGTGCCACAGGACATGCATCTGGATGAGGGCCTTACAATCGATTCATCTTTAGGCATGCGGTAAATGCAAACATTCAGAAAAGAGCCGATAATTGCACCTAAGATGAATACAGGGATATAGATCATTCTTCACGGAGTTTTATTATCTTGTCTGCCTGCGTTTTATAATTATTGGCCGACTCCCGCAAATCCTTCAACTCGCTCAGGGCGTGTTTAACGGTAAAATCCTGAAAAACATCTGTCTCCCCTTTTTCCCTGAGGTCTACGACCCTCTTGCCGATGTCCCTTAACAGGTCATCGATTTTATCGTCAACTTTGCTCTTTTCATAAAAAAGCTTTGCTATGGCTGTCTCGGCCCTGGTCCTTTCTGCGAGGAATGATGCAAGCCACTTGATGCGGTCAATGCCTGTCATAAGATTCTTTCTTATTATGTCTATCATTTCTTCCTCCCCCTGTTCAGAGTTACGAGTTATGGGTTATGAGTTATAGAATTTAATGATTAAATTAATTCACTCTTAACTCCTAACTCTTAACTCTTAATTAGTTCAAGCCTTCCCATCCATTTTCTCTGCAGCATTTTTTTCAGCAAAGGATACCGGTCCAGTTCAGGATCGGATTCAATTAAACCAAAGGCCTCTTTCCTGGCGGCCTCAAGCACTACAATATCCCGTATTATATTAGCAATTTTCAGCTCAGGAATTCCCGACTGCCTTGTACCGAAGAAATCACCCGGTCCTCTTATGGCAAGGTCTTCTTCCGCAATCCTGAACCCGTCGACAGTAGACTCCATCGCCTTAAGCCTTCTCTCTGCATCCTCGCTAAAGGGAGGATAGGCCATAAGCAGGCAGTAGGATTCATGTCCCCCTCTTCCTATTCTCCCTCTTAACTGATGAAGCTGCGCAAGCCCGAACCTCTCGGAATGTACAATAAGCATCAGTGAAGCATTGGGCACATCTATTCCGACTTCGATGACGGTTGTAGCCACAAGCATGTCAATGCCCCCTGCTTTGAACATTGCCATAACAGATTCCCTTTCGTCATGGTGCATTTTACCATGAACAAGCCCGATCTTCCTGTCCGGGAAGATCCTTTTCAGGGCCTCTGCCCCGTCAATTGCAGACTTGAGATCGAGTTTCTCTGATTCCTCAATAAGAGGATATACAATGTAAACCTGCCTGCCCAGAGACAGCTCCCTCCGTATTATAGAATATACTCTGTCTTTCTGGGACTGGAAAAATATCTTTGTTACAATCGGCTTCCTTCCCGCCGGAAGTTCCTCTATTACTGAAATATCAAGGTCCCCGTACAGGGTCATGGCCAAAGTCCTCGGTATGGGTGTTGCAGTCATAATCAGTATGTCCGGATTAAAGCCCTTCTGTCTCAGGGCCGCACGCTGGACCACTCCGAACCGGTGCTGTTCGTCTATTATCGCGATACCCAGCTTTTTAAACCGCACAGTCTCCTGTATCAGGGCATGGGTCCCTATTATGATCTGGGCACCACCTTCAGAAATATCGTCCACAGGCTTGTCTTTTATACCTGAAGTAAGCAACACCACCCTTATCCCCAACGCTTCAACCATCCTGTGAATATTGATAAAGTGCTGTTCTGCAAGGAGCTCTGTCGGTGCCATCAGACACGCCTGATAACCGTTTTCTGCAGCAATAAGCATTGAGACAAGTGCCACGACAGTCTTTCCGCAGCCCACATCACCATGCACGAGCCTGTTCATCTGCAGGGGCCTCTGCATATCGGCCTTTATTTCCTCAATTACCCTCTTCTGGGCCTCTGTCAGCTCAAATGGAAGACTTTTGATAAACCTGTTAACAAGACCGTCCTTGACACTGAAGCTGGTCCCCTTTTCGAGTGTCTCCCTCTTTTTAAGGACCGCCAGTCCAAGCTCAAGGAGAATAAATTCATCAAACACCAGCCGCCTGTGTGCCGGGCCGGAGTTCCTGTTCAGGACAGCCACATCGGTAAATTCTTCGGGGAAATGGGCTTCTCTTACCGCCCATTGCAAGGGCCTTAATTTGTTCCGGTCCAGGACCTCTTCAGGCAGATAATCTTCTAAAACAGATATATGGGCCTTCACTGTATTAAACATCAGTGTCCGGATCTGTTTCGGGGAGAGTCCTTCAGTGGCCTTGTATACAGGAACAATCCTTGAAGTGTGTATCAGGGAATCCTCATTCCCGAACAGCTCGAAGTCGGGGTTTTCCATTTCAAGACCAGCACTCGCATACGGATTGCCTTTTACAACCCCGCTTAGAATGACCTTCTGGCCTTTTTGAAAATATTTTTTCAGGAATGGCTGGTTAAACCATTTTGACTTCAGATAACCGGTATCGTCCCTAAGAGCGAGTTCGAATATTTTCATTTTTTTCCGGGGGGTGGTTATAATCTCTGCAGAAACTACTTCACAAAGGACGGTTTCATGGTTTCCGTATTTCAGGCTGCTGATCTTTCTGAGGTCCTTGCGGTCTTCATACCGCCAGGGGAAATGAAAAAGGATGTCTTCAAGGGTTTCAATGCCGAGCCTTTTGAGAAGTCTGGCACGGGCCGGGCCGACCCCCTTCACATACTGGACAGGGGTGTCTCCTGATAACTGCGGTTTATGATCAGAATCATCAGCCCTTGCGAGGTCTTTATTCTTCTTCATCCTCAGAGGCATTATCCTCCCGGGACCGGTTTTCATTCTCTTCGTTTATCCGCTGTTCCTCCTGAAGCTCACCAAGCTGGCTCTCAATCTCTCCCTTTCTCATCTTGCCGTACTCTGTTTCGCTGATGATATCTATGTCCCAGCCGGTGAGTTTCATGGCCAGTCTTACGTTCTGGCCCTTCTTGCCGATGGCTATCGAGAGCTGCTGGTCATTTACAACAACCATAGCGGTTTTTTCCTCTTCGTTGATTCCGATGCTCTCTACAGACGCAGGGCTTAATGCCTTTGCTATAAGCACCCTCGGATCTTCTGTCCAGGGTATAATGTCAATTCTTTCGCCTCTTAATTCCCTCACAATCGACTGAACACGGGTGCCCTTCATGCCGACACAGGCCCCGACCGGGTCTACCATCGAATTTTTGGAATAGACCGTCAGCTTTGTCCTGTCCCCAGCCTCTCTTACAATATCTTTTATGACAACAAGTCCCTCATAGATTTCAGGTATCTCCATTTTAAAGAGCTCTGCCACAAAATTAGGATGGGTCCTTGAAAGCATAATTGCCGGGCCCCTTGGGGTGACCTTGACGTCTTCTATATAGGTCCTGATCGTTTCGCCCCTCTTGAGGCTCTCGGTAGGAAGTGTGGCCTTTATCGGCAGAGTGGCCTCAGCCCTGCCGAGCGCCACAAAATAACACCCTTTTTCCTTGCGGATAATAACTCCGCTCACAATCTGCCCTGCCTTGTCCTTGTATTCCTCGAAGATGGCCTCCTTTTCAGCCTCCCTAACACGCTGAAACAGCACCTGTTTGGCTGTCTGGGCTGCAATCCTTCCGAAGTCATCAAGAGGTACAGGGGAATCAACCGTATCATCCACAGCCTTTGACGGGTCGATCTTCTTCGCGTCCTTCAGGGATATTTCACCCATAGGGTCTTCAACTTTTTTCACAACCTTCTTCTGTGCGGTAGCTATAATCTCCCCTGAGTCCGTATCGATCCTTACATTTATTTCAGCTTCAAGTCCATATTTCTTCCTGACTGCGGACAAAAGGGCTGATTCCAGGGTCGCAAGAATCGACTCCTTGGGTATGCCCCTTTCTTTGCTCATCTGCTCGATAATATGAATAAGCTCACGATTCATTATGTTATACCTCCACTTCCAGTCTTGCTTTGGAAATATTTTTGTACGCTATAGTCACCTGCCTGTCGTGAGGCAACATAAGCTCTATTTCACTATCCCCGGCCGCTGCAATTGTCCCTGTAAAAAAAGTCTGTTTGTCAATCGGCTCCAGTGTAACGACCCTGATATTCCTGCCTGCAAAACGCCTGAAATCTCCAGGCACCTTTAAAGGCCTGTCCAGTCCGGGCGACGACACTTCCAGTACATAAGTACACGGGATCGGGTCTTCCACATCAAG
>QZIL01000025.1 GCA_003599025.1 Nitrospiraceae bacterium
ACCCCTGAGTTTTGTTTTATAGGTAAGCGGATGGCTTGGAATATCATAGGCGACAAGGCCCTGCCTGTCCAGGATCACGGTTGTCGGGAAAACTCTCACTCCGTAGTCACTGTATATTTTCCTGTCGGTGTCAATAAGCAGAGGGAAACCAATCCCCTTATTTTTGAAAACCATCAGCGCCTCTTCTTTATTGTCGCTCTCTTCCATTATGCTTACTACTTCCATCCCTTTGCTCTTATATTTTTCGAGTAACTCTTTCGCATCCTGCAAAGCAAGCACTGACCGGTCCTGGTCTGTCCTCCAGAAGATCATGACCACTATTTTCCCCTTGTAATCATGAAGTGAAATCCTTTTACCGTCAACAGAACCTGCCGTAAAATCAGGGGCAGCACTACCGGCAGATACACTTATTGCATGAGAAGCAGGGGTGAACAACAGGAACATGACGAGACTCAGAATAATACGTATCATCCGTTGATCTCCTTTTTCACCCTGTCGTATTTTTTAATTTTATGACAGCCCGGAGTGCAACTGCCACCTGTATCCGTCTTCTGAAAGTTTACTGGCAGATCCCACGCTCCGAATGGTACAGCCTCCCTTATGTGTTTGGGGAAGTTGCTGGCATGGGTTTCATGACAGGCCCGGCAGGTCCTGCCCTTTTCCGCCTTGTTCACATGTGTGAAATGAAGGTTGTCATTTCCATTCCTGAAATTGGTCAGTTTTGTGGTCTCAGCATTTAACACAATTGTTTTTTCGTGGCAGCTGAAACAGAGGTTATAGTTGTCTACTGAAAAGGGCATGTAGAATGTAGGTGGATAGGGGTTTCTCAATATTCTGAAATTAGCTGATCCGTGCGGATTATGACAGCCGGAACAGTCCTTCTGTTTTATAGGGCCGTGATGGTCGGTATTTTCTTTCAGCCATTTACTTATATTCATAACAGCCGTTCCGTTGTTCCTCTTGTATTCCCTGTCGTGACAGCTCATGCACAGGTCCATAGGTTCCATTAACAGGTTTTTTGCTATGTTTGATACATGCGCATCATGACAATTTAGACAGGACCTTTCGGTCTCCATTGCCCCGTGCTTTACTGACGCTGTGCTTAACTGCTCCTTCTTGTCCTTGTGGCAATCCAGACATAATGCAGGTGACTGGGACTGAAGCATAAACTGTTTTGCTGCTGAGTGGGGATTATGGCAGCTCGTACACTTTTCAGCTACCGGCTTGTGAACAAACTCGGCCTTATGGATAGCTTCGGCCTTATCAACGTGACACATATAGCAGAGGCTCGGCCCTTCTTCCTTGAGGTTTTTGGCATAATCTGCAGTGTGGGGGTCGTGGCACGCTACGCATCCTCCAACAGCAGCAGGCCCGTGTACAAATGCCCCGCCAACCATACCCTCGTCATGGCAGTTAAAACATAGCTCGCTTCCCTTTGCCAGAAGCTGAAACTTGTTTTGCGATCCATGAGGGCTGTGGCAGGCCATGCACTCACCCTCCTCCACTGGGCTGTGAATATACTTCTTTGCCTTGAATTTTTCATGGCAGGAATAACATTTATTGGCAACGTCTTTCACTTTTCCGAATTTATTCTGCTCAGGTTTGTCCTTGTGTTTTGAAACTTCACCATGACAAACAGTGCACTCCCCAGCAGAGACAGGACCGTGAACAAATTTTTCCTTGCCCATAGTCGCATGACACTGCGCTGTAATACACGAGATTTTGGGTTTCTGGACGTCCTTTTCCTGTGCAGAAGTGGTTTTCTCAGACAACCCTGAAGCAATAATCACCGCAATAATAAATAGAAAAAGCATGGGAATTGTTTTCTTGTTCATCGAACCTCCGTAAATTTAATTATATCAAGATAAGGACATTTAATATAATAAAGACAGCCTTTTTTTTCAATGACTGGTGCAAAAAAAGGTGTTTTTCAGTTAATGATCTTAATAGTTCAACTTGATACATGCCGGACTCATTAAATCTATGCCTGAAACGCTGAATGATAAAGAAGCAAGAACTTAAGGCGGGTTAGTAATCATACAAATTTTTATCTTACGATAATTCCTGCATAACCGACCACATAATCATAATCACCGCTCACCTCACCTGATGTCATATACTTTACAAGGACCGCTTCTGAAGCCCCCAGTTTCTTTGCAGCAAACAGCATTGTCGTGACCGGAAGTACTCCGCACATACTTATGTCCTCGTCCATGACAGTTTTATAAAGCCCGGCAGGGTCCAGGGCCAATATCATGTCGATCGCCTTTCTGTCTTTTTTCCTTGCCGATGAATCCGAAACATAATGGCTCATGTCAGAACTCGCGATAATTGTTACCGGGTAATCCGAATCCTGTACCGCATCTGCCAGTGCCTCTCCCACGGCCCTGCACATTTCGAGCGGTACAGGCATCATTGTGAGCGGTACTATTCTGACATCAGACGAATAACGGAGAATAAAGGGCAGCTGTACTTCAAGGGAATGTTCCATCCGGTGGGCAAGACCGTCTTCAGAGATCATGTCAGAACCTTTCTTTAATTTCCCGGCCAGCTCCTCATCGATCTTCAATTCGCCTGTCGGCATATTCCAGACACCTGAAGACATCATTGAAACCGGCTGTCCAAGCCCCGTATGGTTAGGCCCTATTAATACGAATGTCCCGGGGATTGTAATTCTCGAATATACCGCACCTGCAACCCTTCCTGAGTACATAAGTCCGGCATGGGGGGAGACAATGCCTATTGCACTCTCTTTTCCGGTGCCTGCTTCAAGGAATTCATTCACCTGACTGGTGAGTCTTGATGGAGAAGCTTCGTAGAATTGTCCGGCTACAGCAGGTTTTCTAATCATATATTTCACCCGCCAATACGTTAGTTCTAATGCCTTTAAAACATTAACCGTCATACCCGAAGATGCCCTCGATTTTCTTAATCGGGGGTTTTTAATCGGGCATCCAGTTCCTCTCAAAACAGGTGGATTCCCGCTTACAGACCGCCAACAGTAGGTGCTTTAAGCACGGGAACGACAAACAACGCGACTTTATTCATGTTCGACTGAATACCGTCAGTACTCGCTATACTCATGGTCCGCAAGGTCCTTGAATTTTGTAAACTTTTCAAGAAATGCAAGATCAATGATCTTTGTCGGCCCATTCCTCTGTTTTGCTATATCGAGCTCAGCTATCCCCTTCTTCAGAGAATCCTGCTTCTTGTAATACTCATCCCTGTAAAGAAAGAGTATTGTATCTGCATCCTGCTCAATCGCGCCTGATTCCCTCAGGTCGGCAACAAGCGGTCTTTTACTCTCGCCCCTTGTTTCACAGCTCCGGTTAAGCTGGCTGATAACTATGACCGGAACAGACAGGTCTTTTGCCAGGGCTTTGAGTGAACGCGAAATATCCGAAATGACCTGTTCCCTCGCAAGGTGTGCCCCTGACCCGCTCATGAGCTGCAGATAATCCACAACGATAAGGCCCAGACCGTGCTCGGCCTTCAGTCTCCTTGACTTGGCCCTTATATCGAGTATGGAATTAAATGAATCGTCTATATATATCGGGGATTCAGACAGTCTGCCGGCAGCATTCACCAGTTTTCTGTAATCTTCCTTGCTGTGATAACCGGAACGGACCGCCTTGGAATCTACTTCCGCTTCAGAGCACAGCATCCTTAAAACAATCTGCTCCTTTGTCATTTCCAGACTGAACACAGCTACAGGGACATTTCCATCAATAGCGGCATGAGTAATTATGTTCAGACAGAATGCCGTCTTGCCCATGCCGGGCCTTGCGCCGATGACTATTAAATCGCCCGGATGAAATCCGGTTGTGGCTTCATCCAGGTCGGTAAATCCGGTGGCCAGACCTGTTATGCGCTCTTTCTTGTCAAAGAGCTTGTCAACCAGTTCAATAGTGTCCTTTACCACGCTCTTTATATGGACATACGTCTGCCTGATCGCCTTTTCAGAAATATTGAATATCTTGGACTCCGCCTGGTCCAGCAGTTCATGCACATCCTGGTCCGTGTCATAACATGTGGTAATAATTTCTGTGGAGGTAACAATGAGATTTCTCAGGATGGCCTTCTCTTTTACAATCTTGGCATGATACCTGGCATTGGCAGAAGTCGGCACCAGGTTAACGATTGAACTAAGGTAAGATGCGCCTCCTATTTCTTCAAGCTGCTCTTTCCTGTTCAGGATTTCAGTAAGGGTGATTAAGTCAATCGGCTCGTTCTTTTCATAAAGCTCAAGCATAGCAATGAATATCTTTTTATGGGCATCTTTATAAAAATCGCCGGCAGTCAGCTGCTCTATAACCATTGCGATTGCTTCGTTCTCGAGCAACACGGCACCGAGCACCGACTGTTCTGCTTCAATATTCTGGGGCGGCAGACGGTCGTAGGCGGTCTGAGGTTTTACCGACCCGCCTTCAAACCCTGTTTTATTACGGACGGGTTCAAGCATCGAACTTGCTCCTAAGCTTCTTCAGTGCCTGATTTTTTCACTTCTACCTTAACTGCAGCTGTCACATCCTTATGGACCTTTACTGTCACGTCATAAGTCCCAAGGCGTTTTATCGGCTCCTCAAGTATCACCTTTCGCTTGTCTATTTCAACACCCTGGGCGGTAATGGCCTCAGCTATGTCCTTGGTAGTCACGGAACCGAACAGTTTATCTTCTTCACCTGCCTGGGCTTCAATGGTGAGGGTCATTTTGGATATCTGGTCTGCCAGGTCCTGCATCGACTGTTTGACCTTTTTTGCTTTTACAAGAATAATTTTTTTCTCGTGCTCAAACTGCCTTAAATTCTTCGGGTTCGCTTCCACGGCAAGGTTCCTCGGGATGAGATAATTCCTGCCGTAACCTATCTTCACGTCCACAATGCTGCCGATCTCCCCAAGGTCTTTTACATCTTCCTTCAAAATTACTTTCATGATTACACTCCTCTATTTAGATATTTTATTTTGATTGCCAGAACCAAATCAGTCTGATATTGTAGCTCAATAAAAACCAAAAATTAAAGTTAAAATATTCAAACGACCACTTTATCCCAGAACTATCCGACAACAAAGGGTTTTTATCGGCAGTCAATAAACATGTCCGGCAGACTCACTGAATTAATATTTGTCAGCAGGGAACATCTTCCCGGGATTCAGTATACCTTTGGGGTCAAATACGCCTTTTATCTTCTTCATTAACTCAATGCTTACATCTGAAAGTTCCATTCCAACAAACTGTTTTTTGGTAAGCCCGATGCCATGCTCGCCTGATATGGTCCCTCCCAGGTTAAGAGTGGCCTCAAAAATATCCCTGACCGATTCCTGTGCAATTCTGTATTCTTCCTCATTGTTTTTGTCTGTCATTATATTTACATGTATGTTCCCGTCTCCTGCATGACCGAAGTTTGCAATGATCAGGTCGTTCTTCTCAGCAATTTCTCTCAACGCCTTCAGCATCTCAGGGATCCTGCCCCGTGGCACGACAATGTCTTCATTTATCTTTGTCGGCCTGATTCGGTAAAGGGCAGGCGAGATGGCCCTCCTTGCGTCCCATATACGCTGCTGCGAAAAAAAATCCTCAGCAATGCTTACGTCCCCGTCGAGTGCCTTACAAACAGAAGCAATCTTTTCAGCCTCTTCTGTTACTGCAGCCCGTGGTCCGTCGACCTCTATCAGAAGCAGCGCCTCTGCATCCACAGGGAGCCCGAAGGAACCGTAATTCTCCACTGCACGGATAGACTCATTGTCCATAAATTCAAGGGCACGTGGGATGACTGCTGAAGAAGTAATCCTGCTCACGGTCTGCGCAGCAGCATCAATCGTTCTGTATGTGCACAGCATGGTTATCGTTTCTTCCGGCAAGGGCAGCACTTTAAGATAAATCTTTGTTACAATGCCCAGCGTCCCTTCAGAGCCGACCAGCAGCCTTGTAAGGTCATACCCTACAACGCCTTTGTAAGTCCTGCCCCCCGTCATCAAGACCCTGCCGTCAGGAAGCACTGTCTCGAGGCCCAGGACATAGTCTTTTGTCACTCCGTACTTTACCGCCCTTGGCCCGCCCGCATTTTCAGCTACATTGCCGCCTAATGTACAGAATTTCATACTTGCCGGATCAGGCGGATAAAACAGGCCGGCGTCTTCCAGCCTTTCCTGTAAATGGAAATTAATGACTCCAGGTTCTACAACTGCCACCATATTTTTTTCGTCAATTTCAATTATTCTGTTCATCCCTTCAAGGGAAAGGACCACCGAATCCTTCAGAGGCACAGAGCCGCCTGTCATTCCTGTACCGGCTCCCCTTGGGACAATCGGGACCCCATTCTTAAAGGCATATGACGCCACGTCAGAAACTTCCTGGGTATTGACCGGCCTCACAACTGCAGATGGAGCACCTTCTTCAGAGGAAGCATCAAACCCGTAACAGAAGAGTTCTTCCCTGTTCATTGATACCTTGCCCGGCAAAGCATCTTCTTCCTTCTTTTTAAAAAATCCAAATGGCATGATGGGATAATTATAACAAAAACAGAGATGAACGTTTTTTGAAACAGCTGTATAACGATCCCTGCTCAACTATTTTCCATAGAAATCTGAAATACAGGTTGGCTTACAGGTTATGGGTAGTTACTCAGATCATAAGGACAGGCAGGACCAGGACATAAATAATAAGTCCGCCGGAACCTGCCAGTATCCATGCAACGGGTCTTGACTCTACCAGCCCTTCTTTACATATTCTGCATTTATGATATGCATAAGTGCCGGTAATCCCCTGATAGAGGAAGAACAAAAATATCATGCCTATAACAATGACCCCGGAACTGATATGGGCAGATACAGACAAGCTGAATATTTTACTGAGAAGGAAATACTCAAACATCAACACAGCGCAAATCCTGCTCTTCCGGTATATTCCATAAGCCATGCTGAATATGAAAGCTGCATCAAGGAGAGACAATAAATTAATCAAAGTCAAACCGGTTTGCAGCTGATTCCTGATCAGTGTCACGGAACCTGCCAGCGTTATCGTACCGCATACCATTGCAGCTATACGGGCATGTCTGATTTTTCTGTCAATGCTGGAGTCTGTCATTTTGATCGACCTGCCTGATGTCAGTTTTAATAATTACCTAAATTAATTGTCACCTGTTTATACGGCATATAACTTACAATCTTGAATGAAACAGAAAATAGCCTTTATTATCACCTGGATAGAAATGCAACGCTGAAGCAGCGTACTTATCCCGGTCAATTCAGCCTTCCAGTCCCGTCTGTACAAAGGAAAGTCCGTGACTTATACAGGAGCTTGACAACGTTCAACCATCTGATATAATTCAGCTTAATAGAAATATAAGAATCAGAAAATCCAATTGAAGGTTAAACCTTCGGAAAGGAGTTTTCAGATGGTCAAGGAATTCAAGGATTTTGCAATGCGGGGGAATGTAGTTGACATGGCCGTCGGGATTATAATCGGCGCGGCATTCGGCACCATTGTCGCATCGCTTGTGGCAGACATCCTCATGCCGCCGATAGGCCTGTTGCTTGGCGGGGTCGATTTTTCAAACCTGTTTATTACAATCAAGGAGGGGGCCACTGCCGGGCCTTTCTCAACCCTTGCTGACGCGCAGCAGGCAGGCGCCGTCACAATAAACTATGGGACATTCGTCAATAAAGTCGTCTCATTCATAATAGTCGCCTTTGCTATTTTCATGGTAGTAAAGGGAATGAACAACATGAAGAAGAAAGAAGAAGCTCCACCTGCCGTACCTACTACAAAAAACTGTATCTTCTGTTTTACTGACATTCCTATAAAGGCGACCCGTTGTCCTCATTGCACTTCCGAACTTGGCGCAAAGACTTAACTGAGCATGTAAGGAGCATTATTACGAAGTTCAGCATAACAGCCGCAGATTAAAGCCTGCGGCTGTTATTTAATGTTACGATACCGATGCTCTCATTGACTGTATAAGGCATGATTCTTTATACTCGACTATTGATGAAGAGTACGCTGGACGTATTAAGTACTGCTTTATGATTTTGTCAATCGTCAGGGAGAGAGAAGCTGAAATGTGCGAATCCAATGTATATATTGAAAAAGATGGCAGGGAAGAGTTGTATCTGGAAAACGTCGATATCCTGAAACCCGAGGAAGGCAGAATCTACATGCGCAACCTCTTCGGTGAACAAAAGTACTTTGAGGGTTCTATTAAAGAGATATCCCTTATCAAACACAGGATAATCCTGAAAAAGGACTAAGCCGAAACATATTTGTTCCCCATGTCAGTTTTTTACTGACAGCTGATTGCTGACCGCTTAGAGCTTATCTTATGAATTTCATACGACTGATAAACCAGGGGCCTGCACATGCCTTTTTCAATATGGCACTGGATGAGGCCATATCAGAGTACGTCAGACAAAAAGCCTCTCCCCCTACCCTGAGACTATATCTCTGGGACCGCCCTTCCCTGAGTATCGGCTGCTTCCAGAAAATTTCAGAAGTCGATACCGGATACTGTGACACAATGGGATACCCTGTTGTCAGAAGGCAGACCGGCGGAAGGGCTGTACTGCATGCCTCGGAACTCACGTACAGTTTCTCCACCGCGTATAACTCACATAATTTCAAAGGCAGTCTTTTAGATGATTATTCCGTTATCAGCCATGCACTGTTGTCAGCACTCAAATCAAAAGGGATAGATGCAGAGGCCTCTTTTAACAGAAAAAGAAGTAACGGCCGTAGACATCCTGCATGTTTCAGGGCTGTATCATTCGGGGAAATATCAGTGGGGGGTAAAAAAGTCATCGGCAGCGCACAGAAACGCTATAAGGACGGCTTTATTCAGCATGGTTCCATATTATTTGGCTGCAATGCTGAAGAACTCGGCAGAGTGCTTGGGCATGAGTACAAAGATTCTTTAAAGGCCATAGGTGCACTAAAAGATTATTGCAGCGGACTATCTTTTGATGACTTAAGAACATCATTAAAGGAGGCCTTCGAAAGATCACTGCATGTCAAATTGATCTCAGACAATCCTGCACGGACTGAGCTGGCCCTCGCAAAAAAGCTCGAACAAACTAAATATTCAACCTGCGAATGGAATTTTTCACGATAATTGCGACTTCCGCCTTATCATTCACACATTTCATATCTCATATGCCACATGTCGCGCGTGATAATTGGACTTCTTCAAGTAATAGACAATCAGAAAACTCCAGACAGCAATCGCCAGATAACTCTGAAAGACCGTATTAATAATGTAGACAACAGGCATAAATAAAGGGATCACACTCACCGCAATCTGGATCCCATAGAATATTGCATTTGCTGAAACAAAACCGACTATCAGGATGAAATAAAACAGAAGCGCTTCAGGTGTCTGCCTTAAAAACTGATATGTCCTTCCCAATGAATCCATTACGCCTTTTCCATCCGTTACCAGCAGCACTACAGAGTATACCCCGAACACAAGCCCGGCAAAAAACAGACCGATAGTGAAGACAATGATACTGAGTAATGCGAAGGAACTGAAAAACATCTCCAGCATGCTCTTTGATTTTGTAACAGCATTAATCACGCCAGCTACCAGCCCCCCTGTTATCATAAATAAAACAAACATGCCAATAACGCCAAGCATGACAAGTGAAATCAGCCCCAGCAAACGGGACAGGTTGTTCTTCGCCTCCCGGAAAAATGAGGCCAGAGTGAAATTATAATGGATGTTGACCGCTGAATCCTTTAGTACCCCGATCGTACCCCCCAGGGCATAGACAGATAAAACAGTTGTAAATGCAAGATATAAGACAAATGATGTTACTATCAGAAAGATCACACCAAGATAATTAGTGACCAGTTCAGACGGGTCCCTCAGGATGGAAGGGAGCATGTCACGGGCATGTGCCAGGTCAAAGCCCAGGTATAACAGTGCTGCAATGACCGGCAAACCGAGGATAATAAAAAAACTTATCAGATTAATAACAGAGACAATCGCGCTGATAATAACCAGCTGCACATTTTTATTGGCAAGTTTAAAGCCTTCCCTGATGCATTCTGTGATCATCGCCATTTAGTTTAGATACGCATATGGTAAAAGTCAATTTAATGTTTCTTTTCATAGTATCTTGAAAAACCCATTTCCTTACTATAAAATCTCTCCATGAGCATTTTACATGAAATCCTGAAATTCAGGCAGGAAGAGCTCCAGAACACCAAATCAGACATGCCTCTGGCCGACCTTAAGGCAAGGATAAAAGACATGGATGCTGTACGGTGTTTCAAGACCGCCATCAAAAGAGAAGAAGGACAGCCGGTAAAACTCATCGCGGAACTCAAAAAAGCCTCGCCCTCAAAAGGCCTGATACGCAAGGATTTCAGCCTTCCCCATATAATTTCCATCTATGAGAAAAAAGACGTTTCGGCCATATCTGTCCTCACCGAAAAGCGGTATTTTGACGGCAGCCTCTCATATCTGAACCAGGCAAGGAAGAGGACCGCCAAGCCGCTGCTCAGGAAAGACTTCATATTCGACAGTTACCAGATTTATGAATCAAGGGCCAATAACGCTGATGCTGTCCTCCTGATAGTGTCAGCGCTCGACCGGTCTCTGTTAAGTGACCTTTACCATCTGGCAAGGGAACTGACTCTCGAATGCCTTGTCGAAGTCCACAACTGGAAAGAACTGGACATCGCCCTCTATATGGGAGCAGAAATCATAGGCATAAACAACAGGGACCTTAACACATTGAATATAAGCCTGGACATTTCATTAAGCCTTTTAAAAGACGTTCCGGATGACAGAATAGTCGTAAGTGAAAGCGGTATTAACACCAGGGCCGACGTAGAGGTATTGCAGGAGACAAAGACTGATGCCATACTCGTTGGTACGACTATAATGAAAGCAGAAGATATAGGCGCAAAGATTGACGAGCTGCTGGGCATACAGCATTAGGTGGAGTGCGATTAATAACTTACAGTATTTGAGGCCATAGAATGAAAACCGTAATTGAGAAGGCAAACATCCTGATTGAATCACTGCCGTACATCAGAAGGTTCTCCGGAAAGACCTTTGTGATCAAGTATGGGGGCGCTGCCATGGTGGATGAAGGCCTGAAAGACGCCTTTGCACAGGACATCGTCCTTCTGAATTTTATAGGGATCAAGATCGTCATAGTGCATGGCGGCGGTCCCAAGATCAACAGCATCATGGAGAAAATGGGCAAGAAACCAACCTTTGTACAGGGTCAAAGAGTGACTGACGAAGAGACAGTTGACATTGTGGAAATGGTGCTGGGCGGCCTTATTAACAAGCAGATTGTTTCCCTGATAAACAGCCACGGCGGGCTGGCAGTCGGCCTGAGCGGCAAGGACGGGAATCTCATCAAGGCAAGGAGAAAGGTGATTACAAAGATATCACCAGAAACCGGAGTGCCTGAGATAATAGACCTCGGTCTTGTTGGAGAGGTCGAGAAGGTAAATCCCAGGATACTGACCTCTATAGAGCAAAGCGGATTTATCCCGGTCATCGCCCCGATAAGCGCGGGCAAGCAAAGCCAGACACTCAACATAAACGCGGATTATGTAGCAGGGGAAATTGCGTCCGCGCTGAAGGCTGAAAAGCTCATTCTCCTTACCGACGTGGAAGGAATTAAAGACAAGAAGAACAAACTGATCTCAACATTGAATATAAAAAAGATCAGGTCGCTGACTGCAAATGGGACGATATCAGGGGGCATGCTCCCGAAAGTCCATGCCTGTCAGAACGCCATTGATGGAGACGTAAAGAAGACCCACATTATAGACGGCCGCACTCCCCATGCCCTCTTGCTTGAAATATTTACTGAAGAAGGTATCGGGACAGAGATAGTAAGATAAATTAAGAATTACGAATTTCACTGATAACACCAAATTAATGTCTGCGTATAAACTCAAACATTGAACCGTCATTCCCGCAATCTTTTGAGCGGGAATCCAGTTTTTTAAATATGTTCGGCCCGATCAGGGAACTTCGGGCATGACGCAAACAGAAAACGGCAATTTACTTTCAGGCTCTAACTAGTATCTGTTGCGGAAAGAGATAATTTGATATTAACATGTCATTTCGAGCGAAGCGAGAAATCTTGACCTGTCGCAATACCGAAAGATTTCTCCCGCTGGTCGAAATGACGATCCAGCTAAGGACGTAATTTATAGTTTCCGCAACAGGCTCTAACCAGTTAAGGCTTCGTATATTTAATCTTCTGACGTCAAACCCCCATTGATAATTTTGATATAATCCCCTTATGGAGCTCACTGCAAACGCCCTCACGGTACTGAAGACACGATACCTCCTTCGTGACGAGCACGGCAATATAACTGAAACCCCGGAGCAGATGTTCAGGCGCGTTGCCCGCACTGTTGCTTCGGCAGAGAGAATATACGGAGGGAGCGTCAGGAAACGGGAAACGGAATTCTATGATGCAATGACCTCCCTCCTGTTTCTCCCCAATACACCTGCCCTCATAAATGCAGGCAAAGAACTCGGACAGCTCGCTGCCTGTTTTGTGCTGCCTGTCAATGACTCAATGACAAGCATCTTTGATTCACTCAGAAATGCTGCCCTGATACTCCAGAGCGGAGGAGGTACGGGCTTCTCTTTTTCACATCTGCGGCCGCGGGCTGATGTTGTTAAATCCACAGGAGGCATAGCCAGCGGGCCCGTCTCATTCATGAGGATTTACAACACGGCAACCGAGGTGATAAAACAGGGCGGTGCGAGACGCGGCGCGAATATGGGCATTCTGAAGATCGACCATCCCGACATCCTTGAGTTCATCAAAATAAAACGCCACGCTGAAGAACTGTCGAACTTCAATATATCTATTGCAATTACAGACGCGTTCATGAAGGCGCTCAGGAAGGACTCCACATACAGACTGTTCAATCCAAGGAGCGGACGCGCCTCCGGAAGTCTCAGGGCAAAAGCTGTCTTTGATGAGATCGTCGAGAGCGCCTGGGAGACAGGTGACCCCGGGCTTATCTTCATCGACAGGATAAACAGGGACAACCCCACCCCCCTGCTCGGAGAGATTGAAAGTACAAATCCATGCGGCGAGCAGCCGCTCCTGCCTTTTGAGGCCTGCATACTCGGGTCGATTAATCTGTCAAAGATGGTAAAAATAAGAACACAGAGCACAGAACACAGAACACAGACATTCCCCCCCCATCCCCCCCTTAGTAAGGGGGGACACAGTGGGGTCAAAAAGCCAACAGCAGTATCTACATACGAAATCGACTGGGACCTTCTTGCTTATCTCGTGCGTCTCGGCATACGGTTTCTGGATAATGCGATAGATGTAAATAAATACCCTATTCCGGAAGTTGAGAAAATGCACAAAGGCAACAGGAAAATTGGTCTTGGTGTCATGGGATGGGCCGATATGCTTATTAAACTCGGCATAAGATATAACTCCGAGGCAGCCTTTGATCTTGCGGGCAAGGTTATGGGGTTTATAAAGGACAAGGCCAGAGATGCTTCGAATGAGTTTGCAAAGGAGCGGGGGATGTTCCCAAATTTCAAGGGCTCCATCTATGACACGCGTGAATTGCGTTTAAAGGGAGGAATGAGAAACGCCACAACTACGACTATCGCCCCGACCGGGACACTCTCTTTAATTGCGGAGTGCTCAAGTGGGATTGAACCGCTCTTTGAAGTTGCCTATAAAAGGCATGTACTCGAAACCGAACTTTATGAGATCCATCCGTATTTTATTGAGATTGCAAAAACGCGGTGCTTATACAGTCCTGAGCTTATCAGGGAGATAAGTTTAAAAGGCAGTCTGAAGGGTTTCAAAGAAATCCCGTCAGATGTAAAACGCCTCTTTGTGACCTCCCATGATATCTCTGCTGAAGACCATGTGGAGATGCAGGCCGTGTTCCAGAAGTATACGGACAACGCAGTCTCAAAGACGATCAATCTCAAACACCGGGCCACACGGGAAGACGTTGCACACGCGTTCATGCTCGCATATGAGAAGGGCTGCAAAGGGATTACAGTCTTCAGATATGGTTCAAAACCGGGGACGCTTGTAAAACTTGATGAGGTGGATTAGGGAACTGCGAATCTATTCCTCATGTTGCAATACAATTCCGCAAGACTTAAATAACGATGGTTTTCATTAAAGGCATAAATTGCAATTCAGGAACTTTGGCATATCACGCATCTATAAATTGCAGGATTAATATTCCCTATTTCCTGAATGGCTTCAACAGGTATTCGAGTCCGTTTACTTTAATTTCATACACATTTTGCAGCATTTCACCCAACTCTCCCCTGGGAAAGCCGTTGCGGGAAAACCAGATGATATATGCTTCAGGCAGATCAACAAGACGTCTTCCCGCAAATTTGCCGAAAGGCATTTTCGCTTCAGCCAGTTTCAGCAGATATCCGGGATCAGGTGAAACCGGTGTCCCGGTCCCGGGATCCTTATCATCGGAATTCATTCGATACACCTGCATTACTCATAGTGCCATCTGCGTATTGATCGCGTTATTAATGATTAAACTCAATTTATATGATTTGATTATAAATAAAACATCACGATAAATCCTGCTTGCATCAACTTATTGCAAATCAGAGGACCAGGACATAATTCTCCATGGGTTGAGGGCCAATTGCAAGGCTGTTGCTTAGCCCGTACTTGTGGCCCCATAAGGATGATAGAACATGGCATTCTCGAACGTCGCACTGATCCGCCCCATTGTAACACACCGAGGGGCACCCCATTTAAATGAGTGCCACCCGGAGATGCGAATGTAGGAATTTACGATAGAAGTCTTCTATATTTGAAAGTAGTTATCCGGCACTAATAATTCGCATGTATCATCAATTTCAATTGGGTAACAGAGTGCTTGATTTCATCCAGTAATAGAGTGGTCAGTGGCACTGATGGAATAGCTAACCTGAACGGAACGGCCAAGTAAAAGGAACCTTGCAGCTATAAAAGCGTCTCTCGAAGAAGAAGTCGGAAAAACTATGCAGCTACGAACTCAATCTTGAGATGCGTTCCGGTAGCCTCTGCGAGCTTTTCAAGGGTTTTAAGGGTAAATCCCTCGTACTCTCCACTCTCGATCCTGGAAATTGCCTGCTGACTGGTCCCCATCAGCTTTGCTAGTTCCTGTTGAGATAACCCCTTCTTCTCCCTGAGCTTAATTATCTTCATGGCAAGTTTCAACGCCTGACGCTCATCTTTGTAATACGCCCTGAACTCGGGGTCCTTCAAGTCCTCACGCAGACGACTGCGAAAAGTTCGTGTTTCAGCTTTTTTCATATTTTACCTCCAGCGGGATGCCGTTGTATCCAATCCCGCATTCTTCTTTCTGCTAACTCTATATCCCTCTCCTTTAACTGCTGCGTCTTTTTAGAAAATGCATGCATCAGAATGATCTGGTCACGTAACTGAAAGAAATATAGGATACGGTACTGATTCGAGCTTTTGTATATCCTCAACTCCCTGATCTTTCCTCTGACGACATCAGCATAAGGCCGCTTGAGATGCGGCCCCTGCTCTTCCAGAAGCGACAGGTGGGCAGCCACCTTAGCGCGTGCCTTTTTGTCCAGTCCATCCAGAAAATCATCAATCGGCGAATCACCGCGCTCTGTTGTGTAGAAGACCAGATTGTACAAATATACCTCCGTTTCATATTTATTATATACATCAGGATTGATGTATTGTCAAGCCAGCCTGTCCGTCTTCCTCTTTAGGAAATTGTCGATTTCGGTGTTCCCTGATAAAAGGAACCTGAAGAAGCTGGCGTTTCTAAGGCGCAATTTTACTTCGATTACATAGAATCCTTCTTTTAACCTGTAATCATCGATTATAAAGTCTACACAGATTATTGATACGCAGGTAGAGTCATCAATTCCCGGAAATACAAAATCCAGCGATAACCGTTTTTAATCTTCACTCATAAAAACAAATATAGAGGTGCAGAGTTTAGTCTATAACTGACAGCATGATCCATCTTTAAGAAAGACCTGCCGAATATTTACTTGCTATTATAAGTAATCTTCTCACACATCCTGTCATAAACCTCCTCGATTCTCTCCTCCTCCGACCGGAAAATATCCTCCTGATCAAGTCCGTGAAGTTTCAGTAACCGCCCCTCAGTAACATTGTGGTCCTCCAGAGAACCATCTCCCAATATATGAAGAATCTTAAGAGGGTATGACCGCAGAGTACGGCAAACCAGAAAAGTCCTGTGACAATTTACCGGGTCTTTCTCTGCACACATTAAAGTAATCCGGCAGTCTTTCATTGCCTTAAGAATACGGGTTATCCCGGTCTGGTAATTCTCAGTCTCTTTCAGCAGACCGTAATTTAAATTTCCGTCTATGTAACATTCAGGGTCTTCTACTCTTGCACCAAGGTATTTACCTGAAAAGATATATGAGATGTTGTTATCAGTCAGGACCTTATTTAAATTGTCTTTTTTGAATTCCGGTTTATATTTGCTGTATGGAGCAGAGCGGACATCGGCGAGAGCGGTAATTTCATAACTCTTGAGAATCCTGATAAAGTCTTTGACAGAGAAGGAAGCGTATCCGATTGTGAATAGATTATTTGTCATGAATGTATAATAACAGGGATGATATTACAATAAGTTTATAAACGCTGAGTTATATGAAATCAAAATATAAACACATGATTAAGCAAATGCAGGTCAGGGAAGACACAGCATCCGCAAAAAAAGCTGAGCAATGGACAGTCTATATTCTCAGGTGTAAGGACAGTACTCTATATACAGGCATAACGATAGATTTAGAAAGAAGAGTAAAACAGCACAATGATGGAAAAGGATCAAAATATACTTATAGCAGACGACCTGTTACCGTTGTTTATAAAGAAAATAAAATGGGCAGAGCCAATGCTTTGGTCAGAGAAGCTGAAATCAAACACTATTCTAAGGATAAAAAAGAACAGCTGGTCAGCGCCCTTCATTAAATTCCTGCGATCAAAATCATCGGTCAGATGCAGCTATGAAGCGCTTTGTGCGGAGAACTGACCCTCTTGCAAAGGAGCGGGGAACGTTCCCGAATTCCCGTTGTGTGTCAGTTTAAAAGAGGCGGGGACGGTATCGACAGAAGCCGTCCCCGCTATCTGGTTTATGAACTGAATTTAAATGTAACCGTCACCCTTGTTTCTTTCATTCCTGAGCTGACCGGAAATTGCCATTTTGCAAGTCTGCCAGTAAGACAGTTATGATTGTCATCCATCATCTTGTTATCCGGGATATGCTTTACGCTTTTCACCGTGCCGTCAGGACTAACAATAAACTCCATCCTGATTTCTCCCTGCCTGGCGGTTCTCAGATAACATCTGCGTACATCTTCAAGATGAGTCTCAATTATCGCGGCAACCGCTTTTTTATCAGCACCGCCTGATACGGAAAGCTCCCTGATACTGACATTCTCTTTGACCTTTTCTTCCTTTGCCGGTTCTCCATAGCCAGGTGCCATGCTCTCTGCTGTGAACATCTTTTCTCTCAAGACAACAGGGCCTGAAGCAAACCTCGCAGCGTAATTTCCCACCGCGTAATCCGAAACTCCCTGCGGCAGAGTAAGCGGCTGTTTGATGACTGTGAGCTTTCCGTCTTTATTCCGTACCTCTTTGTCAACAGCCACAAAAGATGTATATGCAGTCAGCAGGTTATAAGTCAGTCCCAGGCCGGTCACCTCATTTACGCGTTCATCGTCATGACGGAGCATATTGTAGTCAGAAAGCAATTTAATGCGATGGCGTGCCCACAAATATCGCAGGGCCGCATTGTTATCTGAAGCTCTGACCTCACCGGCATTGATTACACGTATCCATTCCTTATTTCCTGATATACCTCTTAGTGTGATTTTACCGGATCCGTCTCCCCGCCATTTGCCGAAAACAATAACCGGCCGATCTGCCAGTACGTCAGGGAGGCTCTCCGGTTCAATGTCATACACACTAAATTTGCCGAAGACCACTTTAATATCAGTCAGCACAGGAGTCTGAATCAGCTTTCTGAAGGCGTCTGCTTTCGCAGCAGCCTCTTGCGTCTTCGTAATGATAAACGGTTCACCCATTCCGGCATGCGCTATGCCCTCGATAAGATGACGGTTGACGCTTGAGCCGATACCGAATGCAAACATATTGGCATTACCCAGATTGCCGCGTATCAGATCAAACACCTCCTCTTCCACTGTCACATAACCATCCGTCGCGATAACGACTGTCCTTGAATATCCCTCAGCCTCAGGCAGCGCCAGGGCCCTTTTAAGCGCTGGCAGCAGCTCAGTGCCCCCTCCACCACTCTGGGCCTCAATAAAGCTGACGGCCCGGCTGATATTGGCTGAAACAGCAGGCACAGAGGATTCCGACATGAGCGATGAGCCGCCTGCAAAGAGCAGTACATTAAACCTGTCTGAAGGCCTGAGATTCGATATCAGGTCCCTTAAGAGCGTTTTTGAGACATCCAGAGGAAACCCGTGCATGGAGCCGGACACATCCACAATAAATATATATTCACGTCCCGGGATCTCGGACTGTTTCACCCTTGCAGGAGGCTGCATCATCAGCAGAAAGAAATTCTCCTTCTCGCCCCTGTACAAAAGCAGGCCGGACTCTGTCTGCTCACCAGCCAGTCGGTATTTAAGAACATAGTCGCGGTTGCCGCCATGTTTTTCAGAGCTGTCGAGTTTAACGTATGCGGTGGAACTGGTTTCATACTTGATATTGACCTTGTGTGAATCAGAGGATATTTTCTGAATGGTAAGTCCTGCCGCGATGCTGATATTGATATCAAAGCTATAGTTCGGCATTTCCCCTTCATAGAGATAGGGGTTCTGTACCCACTTCTCAGATTCATGGACTGACTTCTCTGTCTGATTGGAGTAGCGGGGGCCAACGACCGTCGGATAGACAAATTCATACGTCCTGTCTGTCGGCACAAGCAGTTCCGTATAACTCAGCTCTACTTTCACAATGTCACCCGGCATGATATTGGCAACATTCATCTGAAATACATTCGGCCGCTGCTGCTCCAGCAGGGAGGCGCTTTGTCCGTTCTGCCTCGCCTGCTCATATTCCTGCCTCGCCTCATCCCTCTTCCTGACCACTGCATTGATTACCCGCTCTCCGATAGTCATCTTCATTCCATATACAGCCGCCTTTGTCGAGGCCGGGAATATGTAGATGGCCTCAATCGGCTGCCTGCCCTCATTCATATAAACCTGTGTAACTCTGACATCGGCTATGACACCTGAAATTCTCACGTCAGCAGATGTGGATTTCAGCGGCAGCCGGTCTGCCTCAGTGTCATCAGATTGAACA
Organism: Nitrospiraceae bacterium; assembly: GCA_003599025.1. Classification (GTDB taxonomy): domain Bacteria; phylum Nitrospirota; class Thermodesulfovibrionia; order UBA6902; family UBA6902; genus UBA6902. Next base: position 19,330 of record QZIL01000025.1, read on the forward strand.
AAGAAATAAGGGGAAAGGGTTTTGTCAGCAGACTCTGCCTGCCGGGCATTTGCTTTCATTACAGGCAATATCAACAATGCCAGAATGAGCAGGACAAGATTTTTAAGGCTTTTCATATTAGACCTCCTCTGATTAAATTCCGCTGAAAGCTATCAGCTGATGGCTGCCAGCTATTTAATTAGACAACGGAGGCAAGAGAAAAGTTCCCAGGGATGCTTATCGAGTTATGAAAACGGGGAAAGCAGGTACATTTAGCCTGGTATACACCGGACAGAACAAATCAATTCCACAGATCAGATGTGAATTACATCCTTGAAAAATATTTTTATGATTTTAATAATTCTCCCGGAATAATAATAGAAGGCCCATAAGATACCAATCATAACAGCATAATTTAGAAGCCTGCTCCAATTAAACTTCTTTTTTGTCTGAAGTTTCTCTATCATCTTAAGCTGTTCTTCAGGCGTTTGCAGTATCCTCCCGCACGCCACACATCTCATGGCGCCCTTGATCACAGTTCTTCCGCAGTATGGACAGTTGTCGAATTTATTATCCATCCATTTCCTCCAGTTATTTATTCGGCTATTAATACATTGAAACTTTACTGATCTGTTAAAACATGAAATTGACAACCTGACACACATAAGCAGACATTCATCGTGCAATAAAGGCACGGACTTTTGCCATTTTGGCATAAACTGTCACCTGTACTGTTCACATACTGCTTTTTTACAGCCTATTATTGTGGCATCCCTTTTGCTTCTATCTAAAAGGCGGCTTAATGATGATGCACGATTAGCCGATGTAAAATTATAATTAAGAGCATGTAAGTGAACCCGCTTACTCTCAATCACTTGAAGATGAGGTTCATCTCATGAAGTTACAGAAGAAAAGAGAGCACATGTCACTCCCGGAATTGATCGCAGATATCATAAAACAGGGAATTTTCGAGGCTATCGGAGATGCTGTAAGCATACAGGACACTGACTTCAGGATCTTATACCAGAATGCGAAGGCAAAAGAAATTATCGGTGACCATGTCGGCGAATACTGTTACAGGGCATTCGAGCGGAGGGAGGAGATATGTGTAAATTGTCCGCTGGCTTTAACTCTTACGGATGGAGTCGTGAGGACAGCGGAAAGGCAAAACCCGTTTGTCGAGCCTCCCTTGTTCATTGAAATCACGACATCAGCATTAAGGGACGCAGAAGGTAAAATCATAGCAGGCACTGAGGTGGTGCGAAATATCACCGACCGCAAGATGCTTGAAAAAGAAAGGGAGAAGTTGATCCATGAACTGGCAGAGGCCCTGACTGCGGTCAAGACACTAAGAGGTCTGCTCCCGCTTTGCGCCTCCTGCAAAAAAGTCCGTGATGACAAAGGCTACTGGACCCAGGTTGATGAATATATCAGTGAACATTCAGAAGCAGAGATCACTCACGGATATTGCCCTGATTGCGAGAGAAAGTATTTTCCTACAAACTTCAAATAGATTTCTTAATGAAGCCTGAGCTCAGTATTCATCACTTTTAATCTAATCTCAACATCACCTCCGGCAGAAGGCAAGGCGGTCTCTTCTACAACCTCACCAAGAAACTTCATGGCTTCCTTGAGTTCCTTCACTTTAGTTGAATTAAGTATGACAGTAAAGAACAGCTTATTATCAACAGACTCAGACCTGATAATTTCACCGCCGAGTTTCCTTACCGCTTTTTCTATATCCTGACTCACCGTTAAAGTATCTTTAACAAATAAGGTCATACCCATTGCCTGTTTATCCGCTTCAGCCGCCTTCATCATAACTGAAGGCGCCAAAGACCTCATCTCCCTTTTCATACGAAAGTCCGCGGCCCCGGACTCTTCCAGCCGGACAGTCTCCTTCTCGGGAGGGCTGACAGCCTCTTCCGCCATTCCGGCAGCAGGGACACGGTCTTCAGGCTCACTCGCTTGTGATGCCGGTGCAGGAACCACTGCAAGTAGTTCTTTTTCAGCAGGGACCTTCGCCAGTTCAGGTATATCTTTCTTTTCTGACTCCTGAATATCAACAGACGGTGAGGTAAATGGTTGGGGCTGTGTTATTTCAGGCTCAACGGCATTAAACACATAGAATGCAGTGACCGCAATTGCGACAGTTGCAAATACCTCAAGCGGGACTTTTATGTGGAGAGGATAAAACAGTTTCTGAAGAATTCCCTTCTTTTTTGCTGCCTCTTCCCTCACCCTGGTCATCACCTTTTGCCTGAGCCAGGGCGGAGGTTCTGCTTCTTCGATGCTCTTAGTAAGAGCGATCGTCTTTCTAAGGTCCTCAAGGGCAAGACTGCATTTTGGACAGGCCTTAAGATGTTCCTCTACCTGCGTCATTTCCCCGATGGAAAGTTCTTCTTCCATAAAGGCAGACAATTTTTCCTGTATATCACGGCAATCCATTTACAATTCTCCCAGCTGCCTTTTCAAACAACTTCTCAGAGACTCACGTGCCCTGTGAAGCCTTGATTTAACTGTGCCTTCCGCCAGCATCAGCATATCACAAATCTGATTGTAGGAAAAACCCTGGATGTCCCTGAGCACAACAACGTCCCGGAACTCGTCGTCCAGTGACTTGATGCACTCCTGGACCCGCTGCTGCATCTGATGACTTTCGAGTCTGTCCGGCACCGGTACATCATTTGACGGAGGGTCCATCTCCCCGTCATTCGCAGTGACCGGATCATTGATAGAATACGGTTCCCTGCGGGCCCTCGCCTTTATCTGCTTCAGCCTGTTTCTGGACAGATTAATAACAATGGTGCATAGCCATGTTGAAAAGCTGGAGTTTCCCCTGAAGCCCTTTATGTTCTTATACGCAGACACAAAGGCATCCTGCACAACCTCTGCAGCCTCGTTATAATCTCCTGTCATCCTGAGTGAAATATTAAACATCTTCTTCTGGTGCCTGACAACGATCTGCTCAAAGGCGTCAACATCGCCCTTCTGACAGCGCAATACTGTCTCATAGTCAGGATCAGTGTCATTTGTCATGGCTTCATTCTTATTAGACAACTGTCGGTGATGAAATGTTCCATACTGATAATAAGCGATAGCTTTCCGGACGGCACTAAATTATAAGTCCTGCAGTCGAGGTTTAATCCAATATCCCATCGCATTGTAAAGGTGTTACGGCAAGGCCGCTCTCCTGATTTATGCAACATTAAGGTTTAGTTACCAATGTCTGCATTATTCGGGGTAATACGTCCGTCCCGATAGTTCTGCGGGATGTATTCAATGCATATATATCGGGATATATGCACATGTTTCAAAGTAAACAGGAGTTATTTAAACTCGTCCCTAAGCTGCGCTTTTTCCTGGTCAGCGACAACAACAAGGACATAATTCTCCGGGTCCAGATATTTCTTTGCTACCCTGAGTACATCCTCACGGGTCACGCTGTTTATGTATTGAGGGTAGTTATCAATGTAATCGCTGCCCAGCCCGTAATACTCGACCGCAACGAGAAACCCGGCAATGCGAGCGCCTGTTTCGATCCTCATGGGGAAGCTCCCTGTGAGAAAGGACCTTGCATCAGAGAGTTCCTCATCTGTTACAGGAGTGCTTCTGATCATATTGATTTCCTTAAGCACCTCTTCTATCGCAATATTGGCTGACTCGTTTTTTGTCTGAAGCTCCGTCTGAAAAGTGCCACCGTATCTGTCGGCGCCAAAATAGCTGCGGATGTCATATACAAGACCTTTATTGTCCCTTATGTTCTGCATAAGCCTTGATGAAAACCCGCCGCCCCCCAGTATATAATTCATCACCGACACAGCATAGTAGTCAGGGTTGTCCCTGCTCACACCTGCATGGCCAAGTATGATATTGGCCTGGGTAAGGTCCTTGTCAATTGTTATGGTTTTTCTCTCCTTTGTTATATTAATCTTTTGCGGAGAAACCCCTGAATGTCCTGCACGATTCCAGCTGTTCAGATACTTCTGAATAAGCTGCTCTATCTCCTCATTTGTTATATCTCCTACAACAGCCATTACTGAATTCTCAGGGACATAGTATCCTGCGTGAAAATCAACCAGGTCATCTCTTGTTATCGAGTCAATGGTCTCGACTGTTCCTGTAATCAGCCTGCCGTAAGGATGTTCTCCGAACACAGCCTTCTTAAATTCCCTTGATGAAATATAACCCGGGTCATCCTCCTGGGACCGCAGCCCGCCCTTTATTCGCTCCTTCTTCTTCTGGATTTCAACTTCAGGGAAAGAGGGATTGAGAATTATGTCTGAAAGCAGATCAAATCCAAGGTCAATGTCCTTTTTCAGGACAGACAGACTGGCAGTAATAAAGTCCCCTCCTCCTGATGCGCCTACAGAGCCTCCGACAAAGTCTATTTCTTCGCTTATCTGACGGGCCGTCCTGTTTGTTGTGCCTTCCGTCAGAAGGCCAGCTGTGAGACTTGCAAGGCCCGCTTTGTCAGCGGGTTCATAAAGATTTCCGGCCTTGATACCAACCGACACCCTCACAACAGGTACGTTATGCCTCTCCACGACCAGAAGAGTGAGACCGTTTTTAAGCACCTGGCGCTTTACATCAAGTGCGTAAGCAGCAGTGAACAGTGAACAGTGAACAGTGAACAGCAAAAACAAAATGACTAGAAGTTGAGAAATTGAGAAGTTGAGCTTAGCTTCCCATCTTCTTAACTTCTTATCTTCTGACTTCCGACTTCTGACTTCTTTTATTAATTTCTCATTTGTCACTTTCCACTCTCATCTTTCTTTACCGGTATTAATGTCCCCACAGTCCTCTGGTCATCAACCAGATATTTCCTGGCAACGCGCTGCACATCATCAGGAGCGACTTTTCTAAGCCCTTCAATATATTTATCTTTTAGCCTCCAGCCTCCAAGCATCTCGAACTGCGCCAGGACCATGGCCTGAGAGTAGACCGAATCCTGTCCCATTATGAAATCCGCCTCTATCTGGTTCTTTGCCTTCTGGACCTCCCTTTCAGACGGAGGTTCGTCCTTGATCTTCTGCACCTCTTCATAAAGGGCGAGTTCAACTTCTTCTATTTTCCCTCCCGGCAGCGGGGTCCCTTCAAGATAAAACAGGAAAGGGTATTTATTGAAATTGCTGTACCCGGCCCCGGCTGAAAGCGCTATCCTCTTTTCATCAACAAGTCCCCTGTAAATCCTCCCGCTCTTGCCTCCGGAAAGCACGCCGGCAAGTACATCCAGCGCATAACTGTCCTCATCGAGCACATTCGGGGCCTTGTATGCACTGATGACGTAGGGGAGTTCAGCCTCTTTTTTAATATATATCCTTTTCTCGCCCCTCTGGACCGGTTCCTGAATATTAAGCTTCCGGGGTTCAGGGCCTTTTTGGATGGGTCCGAACTCCGTCTTTATCTTTTCCATCACACCCTCAACATCAACATTGCCGGCTATGACTATAAAAGCGTTATTAGGAATGTAGTAAGTCCTGTAATAATCCATCAGCTCATCCCGTGTTAAATTCTTTAAATCCTCCATCCAACCGATGACGGGCCACCTGTAAGGATGGTTCTTGAATGCCGTGGCGAGGACCTCTTCGAATACAAGATTTTGAGGGTCGTCTTCATAGCGCATTCTCCGCTCTTCCATGACAACGTCCCTTTCAGAAAGAAAGTCCCCGTTGTCCATGATCAGATTGCGCATCCTGTCAGCCTCCATTTCTATGGATATACGGATCCTGTCAGGCGCGAGTTTCTGAAAATAATACGCAAAGTCACGGCTGGTGCCGGCATTGTCTATGCCGCCTGATTTGCTGATGATCTTCGAAAACACCTTGTTACCGTACCTGGGGGTGCCTTTAAACATCATGTGCTCAAGTACATGACTGAGTCCTGTCTTGCCGACCTGCTCGTTAATGGAGCCCGCGTTATACCAGATCTCAAATACCGCCATAGGGGCATTACGGTCTTTAATAATAAAGACCCTGAGCCCGTTTTCGAGAGTCTCTTCATACACACTGCCGTTTTCGAGCGGCGCTGTTTGCATGGCTGTCTCAGCGCCTGTATGAGCGCAACCGTATACAACAGCTACAAGCAGGACAACTTTTATATATGTAATTAATTTCCTATTCATATCGTTTCACGTCCCACTTCTTATTTACTGCTTATTACTTATTTACATACCTTCGTGGTCAATAAATGCCTGTCCTTAAATTACAGATGTTCAATATTGTCATGCCCGAAGTCTTTAATCGGGCATCCAGAACTTTTTAAAAAGACTGGATTCCCGCTCAACAGACTGCGGGAATGACGGCTGTAAGTACAAGGTTAATGAACAAACTCTAATTAATTAGTAGGCTATTTTTTCAGATACCCTTCTATGGCTGCCTTGAAATCATCAAAGGACCTTCCCTGCATCCTTTTGCCATTGATGAACAGTGTCGGGGTACCGCCCACTCCGGAGTTCTGGCCCAGAAGCATGTCCTGCTGGATGAGCCCCTCATATTTATTGCTGCCGTAGTCAGCCAGAAATCTGGCCTCATTCAGCTGCAGTTTTGCCGCAAACTCCTTGTACGAATTATCATTAAGCTGGGCGTAATTTTCAAAGATCAGGTCATGCATCTCCCAGTATTTCCCCTGTTCTCCTGCAGCGCGCGCAGCCTTTGCTGCATTTTTGGCCTGCTGATGAAAGGACAGAGGAAAATCCTTAAAGACAAGTTTTACATCTTTAGGATAAGCTGCCAGCACCTGATTCAGTGTTGCCTGAAGCCTGGAACAGTAAGGACACTGATAATCAGAAAACTCAACAATTGTTACCGGCGCGTCTTTGTGGCCCTTGACCGGAGAACTGCCGATGGGCAGATTATGGACCTGATTAAAATCAACCGTCGGTCTCTGCGGAGCAACTGCAGGTGCCTGCTGTACAGCCTTTGCCATATTCCTCTGGTTTGCCTCTATACGGTCAAGCCTTGCAAGGACCTGCTTTTGAAATTGATCAGAGCCTGCATCAGCAGCAGGGCTTTCGGTCAGTTCAACCTGCGTAGCACCTTTCTGGTTTGCTTCTATCTGCTCAAGCTTTGCAAGTATGTCTTTTTGTGTCTGTTCTATACTGTCGACCTTTTTTGTGTCCACACATCCTGCCATTAACAGCGGGACAGCCAGAAGCAGCAGTACAATTAATAAGTATTTGCCTTTGATCATTTTCTCCTCCTTATATGACTGAATTTAGCTGCTGAATTATTTCAAACAAGACTAATTGTATCATATCCGCCACTTAACTTGTTACCCCTCAGATCCTAAATGCTGTATTAAAACATGCCCTTATGAAGAGATTGTGAAGACATGATCTCCACAAAGCATTCACCGAACATCCCTGTCCCATAACAGTTGTTTGTTCACCGCATCCACTTTAACGTCGACCTGATTTCATGAAGATGTCTTCTGATTTAAATCCCTTCTTCCATCTCCATAAAAATGAATAACACAGGAAATTCTCTCCGTGATTTACCTTATCAAGAACGAGATGCTGTGCAAACCCGATCAGTGTTCCGGTTATCCAAGGGTTCCAGTCAGTCAGCCATGCTGCCATGCCCCATACAGGCAGCCATTCCCATCCATGGAGAAAACGCACCTTCAGCAGGGAGTCTTCACGGTATGCTTGGAAGATGTCCTTAATTCTGAGAGGAAACCCGCGCTGCAGTAAATAATCGGCCCCATAATCCAGATCGACAAATACCCCGGCGATCAGGCTGGCACCTGCCAGTGCCCATGATTTAAATATCAGGTAAAGGAGACCGGAGATCCCGAGTGAAATAACCGCATGTTGGTGGAATTTCATACTATTTCACATTATGATTAATCATCAGAAAGAATATTCACTTTATGCGAACTATTTATTATACCAGACAGGGCCGGCAGCATATTGACGGACAAAGGTGAAATAAGTAAGATAAACATGTCTTTGAAACATAAATTTTTTGGGGCGTCGCCAAGCGGTAAGGCACTGGTCTCTGGCTCCAGCATTCGGGGGTTCAAATCCTCCCGCCCCAGCCAATAAACACAGTAATTAGTGAATAGCTGTTAGTTATTAGTAAAAAAAAGAACTTAACATAAGAAATCGGGTAGTTCAGGTAGAGCAGTCATTTGCTTGTCCTGCAGTTCACTATTCACTAATCACTGACGACTGTTCACTATTCACTGCTTTTACGGTCCCATCGTCTAGTGGCCTAGGACGCTGGCCTCTCACGCCGGAAACACGGGTTCGAGTCCCGTTGGGATCACCAATTAGAGATAGTGAATAGTCGTTAGTGAACAGTGAACAGCACTGAGAAACAATATCTAAGCGCAAGAAGTTGAGAAACCAGGAACTATAGATTCAGTAAAACCTTTTTTTTGTCTTTCACTATTCACTGTTCACTTTTTTGGGGAGGAAGAATGTCGAAAACATACAATATCGCAGTTATCCCGGGTGACGGCACCGGCCCTGAGGTGGTTGCCGAAGGATTGAAGGTACTTAATGCTGTTGCTGCACGGGAAGGTTTCAAGTTCGATCTCACCCATTTTGATTTTGGAGGTGAAAGGTACCTCAAGACCGGTGAGACCATCACTGACAGCGCAATAGAAGACCTCAGGAAATTCGATTCGATCTTCCTTGGCGCGATAGGTCATCCCGATGTTAAGCCCGGAATACTCGAGACCGGCATCCTTCTGAAGATCCGGTTCAGTCTTGACCAGTACATCAACCTCCGTCCGGTCAAGCTCTATCCCAATGTGGAGACCCCTCTCAAGGACAAGGGACCGGAGCATATCGACTTTGTTGTGATCCGTGAGAACACAGGCGGTATATATACCGGGCACGGCGGTGCAACACGCACCGGTACACCGGATGAGATAGCGACCCAGCTCATGGTATACGACCGCCGCACCGTGGACCGCTGCCTTAAGTACGCCTTTGGACTCAAGAAGAAGCGAAATGCCGTCAATAAAAAGTACGCGGAGAAACCGATCACGCTGATCCACAAGCGGAACGTGCTGACCCACTGCGGCGACCTCTGGTACCGGGCCTTTGAGGAGATGGGAGCAAAAGAATTCCCTGAACTAAAACGCGATTATAACCATGTCGACGCGGCTAACATGTGGTTCGTGAAAAACCCCGAGTGGTTCGACGTAGCGGTCACGGAAAACCTTTTCGGCGACATAATCACCGACCTCGGCGCCATGATCCAGGGTGGCCTGGGTGTCGCCTCGGGCGGCAACATCAATCCCGAAGGTGTGTCGATGTTTGAGCCCATGGGAGGCAGCGCGCCGAAGTACGCAGGCAGGAAAGTCATCAATCCCATGGCCGCTATCGGCGCAGCCATGATGATGCTCGATACGCTTGGCGAAGTGAAAGCATCACAGGCTGTTGAAACTGCCATGACCAGTACCATGCAGAAGATGAAGAGCCAGACCGCCGGACAGATGGGGATGAGCACTTCAGAGGTCGGAGACATGGTCGCAGGACTCTTATAATTTAGATTAACGAATTTGTCTGTCCATAAACTCAATATTAACGCTGTCATTCCCGTAGTCTTTTGAGCGGGCATCCAGTCTTTTCATCAACTACTGGATGCCCGATTAAAACCTCGGGCATGACGTAATTGAAAATCAGCAGATTACGGACAAACTCTAACACAAGAGAGGTTTAGCACATATGATGAAAGTTGGCATGATCGGATGGCGCGGCATGGTGGGCTCGGTGCTCATGGGCCGCATGAATGAAGAGAAAGACTTTGATCAAATCGAACCGGTGTTTTTCACCACATCAAACGTAGGCGGCAAGGCTCCGGATATAGGCAGGGGTGCGTCCACGCTCAGGGATGCCAGAAGCATCGATGATCTCAGGAAGACGGACATTGTCCTGACATGCCAGGGCGGGGACTACACAAACGAAGTGTACCCGAAGCTCCGCGCGTCCGGCTGGAACGGCTACTGGATAGACGCAGCGTCAGCGCTCAGGATGACAAACGATTCCATAATCATCCTCGACCCCGTGAACATGGACGTTATCAAAAAAGGCCTGTCTGGCGGCATAAAGAACTACATCGGCGGTAACTGCACCGTGTCGCTCATGCTGATGGCGCTGGGCGGCCTGTACGAAAAGGGCCTCGTTGAGTGGATGAGCGCCATGACCTACCAGGCGGCTTCGGGAGCGGGCGCGAACAACATGCGGGAGCTGATCAAACAGATGGGATCAGTCCACGGACAGGTGAAGGACCTTCTCGCGGACCCTGCCTCGGCGATCCTGGATATTGATAAAAAGGTTGCCGACCACATCCGTTCCGAGGCATATCCCAGAGAGTTCTTCGGCGTACCTCTGGCGGGATCGCTGATCCCCTGGATCGACAAACAGCTCGAGAGCGGCCAGAGCAAGGAAGAATGGAAAGGCATGGCCGAGACAAACAAAATCCTCGGACGGGAATCGGACCCTGTACCGATCGACGGCACCTGCGTGCGTATCGGCGCCATGCGCTGCCACAGCCAGGCGCTTACGATCAAGATGACAAAGGATGTCCCACTCGATGAGCTCACGGACATGATCGCGAAGCACAACAAATGGGTAAAGGTCGTGCCGAACATCCGCGAGATCACGATAAAGGAGCTCACACCGGCCGCCATTACCGGCACACTCACGGTGCCGATAGGGCGTCTGCGCAAAATGAACATGGGGCCGACATTTCTAAACGCTTTTACCTGCGGTGACCAGCTACTCTGGGGCGCTGCGGAGCCGCTCCGCAGGATGCTCCGTATCATTGTGGAGAAATGAACTTCAGAAGAAAGATAACTTTGAATGCTTAAGAAAAAAGACAAATACATCGTGGCGGTCGTAGGCGCCACAGGAGCTGTTGGAAATGAGATGGTGGCAACGCTGGAGGAAAGGAATTTCCCTGTAGAGAAATTGCGCCTTTTCGCGTCTGAACGCTCAGAGGGAAAGACCCTGGATTTCCACGGCAGGCCCGTGTCAGTAGAAATACTTACCGACAAGGTATTTGACGGCATTGATATCGCACTCTTCTCTGCAGGAGGTGACAGGAGCCTGGAATACGCCCCGGCTGCAGCAAAGGCAGGGTGTGTTGTCGTAGACAACTCAAGCGCATGGAGGATGGACCCTGATGTACCACTCGTCGTGCCTGAAGTCAACGCGCATGACCTTGCCTGGTACACCAAAAAAGGTATCATCGCAAATCCCAACTGTTCGACCATTCAGATGGTGGTGGTGTTAAAACCCATTCATGATGCGGCAAAGATTAAACGTGTCGTGGTCACGACGTTCCAGTCAGTTTCCGGGACAGGTAAAAAGGCTATGGACGAACTGCTCAACCAGACAAAAGACATGCTGAATTTCAAGGACATCAAGCCTGTTGTATATCCTTACCAGATTGCGTTCAACTGTCTTCCTCATATTGATAAATTTATGGATGATGGTTATACAAAAGAAGAGATAAAGATGGTAAAGGAAACCAGGAAGATCATGGGAGATGACTCTATAAAAGTTACGGCCACTACTGTAAGGGTGCCGGTCTTCAGAGGGCATTCAGAATCAATCAATATAGAAACGGAAAAGAAACTCTCTGCCAATGAAGCTCGGGCCGTGCTTTCTACTGCACCCGGAGTCCTTGTCTATGATGCCCCTGAAAAGAACATCTATCCGCTGCCTACTATTGCTGCAAATAAAGATGATGTGTATGTAGGCAGGGTCAGAGAGGATGACACAATCGAAAACGGACTCAATATCTGGATAGCTGCGGACAACCTGAGAAAAGGCGCAGCACTTAACGCAGTTCAGATCGCTGAAGAACTGATCAAAAGGGTGTAGAGAAGTAGTCAGTAGTCAGGAAGCAAACAACAGTGGACGTTAAACAGTTAAAGTTCAAGCTGGTTGCTGAATAAGTATTTTCTTTTATTTGTAATTGATCCGAAAACACTTTTAAGTCGTCATTCCGGCAATCTTTAAGCCGGAATCCAGTCCTTTTAAAACTCTGGATACCCGCCTTCGCGGGTATGACGATATCTGGAGTTATACTGGAATATTTTCAGCAGCCTGCAGGGGCAATTTCATGCAAAAAGTTGATTACATCATCAAGGCCGATTATCTTCTCACTATGGAAGGGGACCTGTCCGTTATTCGTCACGGGGCGGTGGCAGTAACAGGAAGCACGATCACAGATGCCGGGACATCTCAGGACATCTCAGGCAAATACACCTCAGACAATATCATAGACAGCGGTAACAGCGTCATCTTCCCCGGTTTCATAAACACCCACACTCATGCAGCCATGGTATATTTCAGAGGCATTGCCGATGATCTCCCGCTGCAGGTCTGGCTGGAACAGCACATATGGCCCAATGAAATGAAATGGCTCAGCAGCGACTTCGTAGCTGACGCGATAGAACTCGCCTGTCTGGAAATGCTGAAAGCAGGAGTCACAACATATTCGGATATGTATTTCTATCAAAACATATCCGCAAAGCAGCTTGATAAGATCGGTATGAGAGGCGTTCTGGGGTCCGGAATTATAGACTTCCCATGGAAAGATGTGGCACAGACCCCTGATGACTATTTCGTAAACTGTGAAGGACTGATCAATACATGGAAAGGCAATGAACTGGTCACCCCATGCGTGGCACCTCACGCCACTTTCACCTGCAGCCCTGACAAATATATTCGCGCAAAGGAACTGGCTGAAAAATATGACGTCCCCCTTCACACACATCTTGCTGAGACACAGTTTGAGGTAGCGGAATGCATGAAACGTTACGGCAAGCCGCCGGTTGAGCATCTTGACTCAATCGGTTTCCTGTCTGAACGAGTCTCCGCAGCCCATTGTGTATGGCTGACCGATAAAGAGATCGATATCCTCGCGCAGAAAAAAGTCGGCGTAGCCCATTGCATTGAGAGCAATCTAAAGCTCGCCTCGGGCATTGCCCCGCTTCCGAAAATGCTCAAAGCAGGGGTCAGGGCCGCATTTGGTACAGACGGCGCAGCCAGCAACAATGACCTTAGCATTCTCGGTGAAATGTCCACAGCAGCCAAAGTCCATAAGGGAGTATCGCTGGACGCCACAGTAGTTGACAGTAAAACAGCCATGCTGATGGCCACAAGGACCGGAGCCGAAATAATCGGCCTCGGGGATAAGACAGGCTCAATCAGGCCCGGTAAAAAGGCTGACCTGGTAATAGCAAATCTTAATAAGCCGCACCTGACCCCGCTTTACGATATTTACTCTCATATTACGTACTGTATGAGGCCCGGTGATGTTGAGACCGTAATGGTAAACGGGAAGATATTAATCGATAAGGGAAGAACAACTACTTTGGATCAGGCAGATGTTATTGCAAAGGCAAAGGCCTGGCAGAATAAGATCCAGTCTCGATGAAAGACAGGAAATGTGCAATAATCAGAGCCTGTTCCGGGACCCTGAAAAAAGTTTTTTTAGGACGCATTGTCATTTCGACCAAGGGGAGAAATCTTTCATATTGCAACACCTTAAGATTTCTCACTTCGTTCGAAATGACATCAAACAAACCGGTTAATTAATTTCCGCAACAGACTCTAATTGAGTGTCCTATTTTTTTGGGAAGCACATCTGAATAAGGTCCGGCACATCATCCACACGGCTGCATGGTCCGCACACCGTTTCAAGGTCTGATGAAGAAGGTGCAAGAGGGCCTGCCGGCCCTTTCCCTCTTAGTAATTCTCTCGGCCCGGTCTTTCCCTCCCACTTGCCGCACCGTCCTCCGGTCCTGCCTATTACGTTATCATCATCAAGGACCTCGATTATCTCACAGCAGTTAGGGCAATCCCCGCATTCAAAACCTCTTGTAGCGATAGGATGGTCAGCTACCTGTATCCCGCGGAATTTTGTCTGTTCGATGTATGATTGCGAGGCAATCAGTGCGGCCCCATAGGCGCCCATGACCATATTGTAGGACGGGACAATGATATCGCACTTAAGCGCCTCACTGAAGGCACGGCATATTCCCTTGTTGGCACTAACTCCTCCCTGAAAGACAACCGGAGGCCTGATGTCCTTTCCGTTGCATACATTCGACAGGTAGTTTCTGACCAGCGCCTGACACAGTCCCATCATTATATCTTTCTGTTCATGCCCGATCTGCTGCTTGTGTATCATATCGGACTCTGCAAATACCGTGCAGCGTCCGGCAATGTTCGTAGGGTTTTCTGATCTCACCGCCCTGCTGCTCAGTTCCTCAATAGTGATATTCAGGCGTCTCGCCTGTGAATCAAGAAAGCTCCCTGTTCCTGCCGCACACACCAGGTTCATCGAGAAATCCACGACCGCCCCGTCCCTGATAATCGTGACCTTGCTGTCCTGACCTCCTATCTCGAATATGGTCTGCACATCCGGATAGAGATGCAAAGCTGCCCGGGCATGTGCAGAAATTTCATTTTTTATCACATCAGCGCCGACCACAGCTCCTGCGAGAATCCTGCCGCTGCCTGTAGTGCAGACGCCCTTAATCCTCATACTCTCCGGCATCTGCTCCGCAAGTATCGAAAGACACTGCTGCACCGACGCAATAGGACTGCCCTCCCCCCGTTTGTATATTTCGAAGAGGACCTCACCGTCCGGCGAAATGATTACACAATTTGTACTGATCGATCCTACATCGATGCCAAGATAACATGAGTCGTTCATTTGTCTATCTATTAAGTACCTGTCCATAAATTGCAAAATTTCAATTTCGTCATGCCCGAAGTCTTTAATCGGGCATCCAGAACTTATTAAAAAGACTGGATTCCCGCTCAAAGGACTGCGGGAATGACGGTTTAATGTTTGAGTTTATGGACAAACTTTATTTAATTTTTTCTCAATGTCTGCATTATTTGGTTTAATTACCATATCCACACGATGGACAAGGGATCTCTTTTTCTTCCTTCTTTCCCTGAGAACATCGGCAAAAGCCTCCAGCCTTGTTGCTATTCCAACTCCGCAGGTGTGCTCGTCATACGACATTTCCAGAATGGGGATATCCTTGTCTTTGCTGACGCGCTTAAGGATCGGCCGCACACTGACTTCAGGCATGCAGCCTGAGGGACAGAGGTGTACCATCCCGTCATATCCCTCATCCGCACACCGGATTGAATGGGCCACTGAATCAAGGGCATGTCCGCCGACTGTACATTGCAAATAACTGTCCGCAATCTTTGACAGATACTTTCTTCTGTTCTGGTTCAGGAGAACAATACGCGAAATATTATTTAACTCCTCTCCCAGCAGGAAGAAATTTCTCACCTCAACCCCCTGGCTCCCGAGGATATATTCAATATTTTTATTGAGGCATTTGTCCCGCAGAAAGGATATCTCTCCGACAAGCCCGACCCTGAGCGGACGTTTCTCCGTGTCAATGGGAATTTCCGCAAAGCAGCGGGCAGCTTTTTTGCGGATGGCCCTTGTGGCTGCCATTGTCCGTGATTCACTCAGCTCCACGAGGAGCCTGTTCATGACCCTCGTCGTGTCTCCCTGATTGACTTCAACAGGCCTTGTACGCCAGGCCGCTACTTCCAGTTCATCAATGACCTTTATTTTAAGTGCAGTATGAATCAATGGTTTTACAAATGTCACCGGCCCGGGATCAAAATAGCGGACAATAGGCGGTTTGAACCCGTCAAAGCCGAGGCCGAATATCTTTATCTTCAGGCCGAGGTCCTTCATGATGTCCCCTATCATATGGCGGTAGTACCTGAGTCTGCAGGTGCCGACACTGTTGACCATGAATGCATACTCAACCCCTGCCCTGTCAGCCTCAATAAAGTGCCCGAGGTGTGCCTTCAGTGGAAGACAGACCGATTCAGGAGCTGCATTAATGCCAAGCTTAAGGGCTTCCGGTGTTGTTGCTGTCGAGGCCCATGCCTTGATCCCGAGAGATTCCACGGCAGTTGCAAGTGCTATCGTGTAATTGCCTATGTTGGGGATCGCCATATAGGTCATTTCCGCCACCCCAGAGAATCAATAAAGGCCTCTACCCGAGTATCGATACCAGCCTGTGCTGAATGCTCATCGATCATCAAAAACATGTAAGGGATGTTTTTCTCTCTGACAAGCTGCCTGTATGTGTCCATCATCATGGAATCACACCCGCAATTAAACACCGACAGCTGGATGACCCCGTCATATTCATCCGCTGAAATGGTATTGAGCTTATGATAAATCGCATTGGATGTGCTCCACAGGATATAACTCTTTTCAGGAGTGTTCTCGGAAAAAGAAATCAGTTCGACATCAACATCCATGCTTTGCAGCTTGTTCAGGACAGGTCCGGCTATGAAATTATCATGAATGGTATAGTGATGCCCCGCAAGCAGGAAATATGGTCTGCCTTTTTTTCTCACGGGCCTGTCCATCTTTCTCCTGGCCTCCTGCATGGCACTTATTGCGGTTTTTACAGCAGATACGGTGCGGGCCTTAGGCATATTTAATTTTTTTCCAAGGAGCATAAGCGAACTGGATAATGGCTGCGAGGTTTCATCAATATCAATTGACAGTACTTCAGTTACCCGCGCTATGTCTGCCCGTGCCGCATCCGGCAGAGGGCCAAACTTCGGACAGGAGAGATGGTCTTTTATAGTTGCAAGGACGCGGGGGACAAAAATCATATCGACCCTGCCGGCAAGTTCAGCAAGGTGAGCGTCAAACAGTTTGTTCGGCAGACAGTGTTCTGTCTCGGATATCTCACTGGCCTTCTCAACTGTTTTTGCTGTTGACATGCCGGATACAACCGGTTTCATCCCAAGCTCCCTGAAGAAGGTCTCCCAGAGACCGGGGTATATATAGTAATAAAACATCCGGGGTATGCCGACGGTCAACGGGAGAACATCTCCAGCGCCTTTCTTTACCCTGTATATATCCGATATCCTTTTCAGAAACCTGTGGCTAGTGTCAATAAGCATGCGGGTACCTTTAATCATACAATGACTTGACCGTCTTTTCAAGGCCTTATGTGTCTTCAACATTATCGTATCATGTATCCTTCTCTATTCTTTTGATCAGCCCTGTAAGGGCCGCCTTCGTTCCGACTTCATGAATTACAACCGTGATACTTAACGGGATATTGTGATCGGCATGGAACGCCAGCCACTCGGGACCAGACAGAGATCATTGCAGGATAACCGTGTGGAGAGTCAGGATACAGGGGGACTGACAAACAAAGCTCATAAAGTATTTATCCGCCGCTCACACAGGTTATCACTGATTTCATGAACTGCCCCGCTGCAGAGCTTCGAGGATTTTTTGGTTAAACAAGTTGTTTAGATGCTGTCTGCCTTGGCATGATATGTTTATGAATAAAGCCGGACAGGATTGATAATCCGCGAAGCAGCCGGAAACGCTATTGCCCCTCTTTATCCCTTGAGTTGCCTGTGACTCGTTCATCGGCATTCGTCTGTCTACGACGTCTTAAAGGTCATAAGGACCTCATCAGTTTCCACAGACTTTCCGATCGCAGCAGCCACTTCATCCACGATACCGTCGCAGGGAGCGGAAACACCGCTTTCCATTTTCATTGATTCAATGACCACAAGGTCCTGTCCGCGGTATACACGGTCCCCTTTGCTGACCAGTATGTTGACCACCAGACCGGGCAGAGGCGAGAGCAGCACATTTTCATGGACACTTGCTTTCGCCTTAGGCATGTACTGTGACAGGTCCCATTCCCGCGGGGTATAAATCTCGAACACCCGGGAATATCCGCAGAATGCGGTCCAGATGAAATGCCCCCTGTACTGCTGTTTAAAATACTGTTTCTGGCCGTTTATAAGAAGCTTGATCCTGCGCATGTAGTACTCTAACTGGGGTGTAATGACCGAATACTCGGTCCCGTTTATCTTGATGGTCCATTCAGATTCGGTCGGGACACCGAAAAGTTCAACCTCAAAGATGTCCTCATTTCCTTTGACAACATAGGGCTGCCAGTTCCTCGGCTTATGCGATGTACCGACCTTTGCAATCACATTTTTAAAAGCTTCACGGTCCTGTTTCTGGCGGTTATGAAAAACAATGGTCGAGGCAATGACCATGGCTTCGAGCTGTTCTTTTGAGGGCTCAACCCTGGTTTGGCCGCCCTCGTAATGTTCGTCAATGAACTTGGTCGTCATCTCACCCTTGATGAATCCGGGGTGGTTAAGTATGGAATTGGCAAAACTCATGTTAGTGATAACACCCTCCACTTCAAACCGGTTAAGGGCATGAATCAGGTTGTGTCGGGCATATTCACGCGTCTCGCCCCAGCTGATAACCTTAAAGAGCATCGAGTCGTAGTACACGCTCACGAAACTGCCCGCCTCCACTCCACTGTCAAGCCTGATATTTGTGCCCCTGAGCCCGGAGTACCTGGTGAGCAGTCCGGTGGATGGAAGGAAATTGCGTGAGGGGTCCTCGGCGTTGATCCTGGCCTCAATGGCCCAGCCCCTGATCTTTACGTCCTGCTGGGCAAGGGGCAGTGTTTCACCTGCGCCGACTTTGAGCTGTATTTCCACCAGGTCAAGGCCGGTGACCATCTCGGTAACAGGGTGTTCTACCTGCAGACGCGTGTTCATCTCCATAAAAAAGAACTCTCCCGTCTCATCCATTATGAACTCCACCGTGCCTGCGTTACTATATCCCGCCTCTTTTGCAAGGGCGCATGCCATCTCTCCCATACGCTTCCTGAGGGCCTCATCAACAGCAACGGATGGAGCTTCCTCAATCACCTTCTGGTAGCGCCGCTGAATAGAACACTCGCGCTCACCAAGGTAGATGACATTGCCATGCTTGTCGGCCATTATCTGTATCTCAATGTGGCGGGGATTGGCAATAAACCTCTCAAGAAAGATCCTGTCGTCACCAAAGGCCTTGCGGGTCTCGTCCTGTGCCGATTTCAGGGATGCCTCCAGTTCCCCTGGCTGATTAACAATGCGCATACCACGCCCGCCCCCGCCTGCTGCCGGCTTTAAAAGTACGGGGTAGCCTATAGCGGCACAGAGCTTTTTTATCTCATCTATGTCCGTCACAGGTTTATTATGACCTGGCACCACAGGGACACCTGCCTTCATCGCTATGTCTTTGGCAGATATCTTGTCTCCCAGTGCCGCGATCACTTCTGATGAAGGTCCGATAAATTCAAGCCCCGCCTTTGCGACGGCTGCCGCAAACACGGCGTTCTCGGAAAGAAACCCGTACCCCGGATGGATCGCCTGACAACCGTGCTCAAGTGCGGCATTTATGATTTTCTCATGCGCAAGATATGAAGAGGTCGAAGGAGACGGACCGATATGAACGGCCTCGTCGGCCTCGCGCACATGACGGGAGCGTTGATCAATATCAGAGTAGACAGCAACGGTCTTTATACCTATCTTCCTGCACGTCTGGATTATCCGGATCGCGATTTCACCACGGTTTGCTATCAGAATTTTTTCAAACATAGTGACCTCTTAAATTTAATATCTTTAATGTACTGGTTACAAAGAACCTCCCTGACCCTCCTTAGTAAGGAGGGGAAATTAATTCTCCCCTTTCCAAGGGGAGATACAGAGGGGTAATGGACATATTTTTCATTTTCCTTATGACATCCAGTCTTTCGTAATTCGTATATCGTTAATCGTCACTCGTCAATCTCTTTTTACAACGGTATATTCCCATGCTTCCTCTTCGGATGGAGCGTCTTTTTGTTCTCCAGGAACTGGAGGCTCCGGATCAGCCTGTGCCTTGTTTCACGCGGTTTGATGACATCATCGATAAATCCCCTTTTGGCGGCCATGAACGGATTGGCGTACATCTCTCTGTATTCCTCTGTTTTCCGGGCCAGCATTTCTTCAGGATCAACAGCTTCATTAATCTCGCTGCGATAAATGATCTGGGCTGCGCCCTTGGGGCCGAGCACGGCAATCTCCGCTGTGGGCCACGCAAAATTGATATCACATCCGATGTGCTTGGAGTTCATGACCACATATGCACCGCCGTATGCTTTCCTGATTATGACCGTTATGCGCGGCACCGTAGCCTCCGAGAACGCATAAAGCAGTTTTGCTCCGTGCCGGATAATGCCTCCGTGTTCCTGTTCAGGCCCCGGCATGAAACCCGGAACATCCTCAAGGCAGATGAGCGGGATATTGAAGGCATCGCAAAAACGGACGAAACGGGCGGCCTTTTCAGAGGACTGGACATCAAGCACCCCTGCAAGGACTGCAGGCTGGTTTGCTATGAGACCGATGGTCTGACCGCCGAGACGGCCAAAGCCCACTATTATATTTTTAGCAAAATTAGCATGTATCTCCAGAAACTCCGCTCCGTCAAGAATACTGTGTATTAATATTTTCATATCATATGTTTGATTCGGGTTCGCCGGGACCAGGTAATCAAGTGCAGGATCTTCACGGTCAAAGGGGTCTCTCAGATCAAGTATCGGCGCAGGCTGCCTGTTATTGGAGGGCAGATATTTTATAAGACGCCTGACCTCCCTGAGACAGATAATGTCATTTGAAAACGTGAAATGGGTGACGCCGCTTTTCCTGCTGTGCACCGAGGCCCCGCCCAGGTCCTCTGACGTTATGTCCTGGTGCGTCACTGTCTTTACCACATTCGGCCCGGTAACGAACATATATGAGGTGTTTTCTACCATGAATGTAAAGTCTGTCATGGCCGGGCTGTACACCGCTCCTCCTGCGCAGGGACCCATGATGCACGAGATCTGCGGCACGACCCCGCTTGCCTGGACATTGCGGTAAAAAATCTCTCCATAAGCTGCAAGGGATTCAACCCCCTCCTGGATACGGGCACCACCCGAATCATTCAGGCCGATAATAGGCGCGCCTACCCTGACAGCGTGGTCCATGACTTTACAGACCTTCTGGGCATTGGCCACTCCAAGGGCCCCTCCCATGATCGTGAAATCCTGGCTGAATACGAAGACCTCCCGTCCGGCAATGGTGCCATGGCCGGTTATGACCCCGTCTCCCGGATATTCTCCCAGGCCCACGCTCTCGCTCCCGCGTCCGGTCATCAGCAGATCGAATTCTTCAAAGGAATCATCATCAAGAAGCAGAAGTATGCGCTCGCGTGCCGTGAGCTTCCCCTTTTTGTGCTGGGCGTCGATTCTCTTCTTACCACCGCTGAGAAAGGCCTCCTCTTTCATCGCTTCAAGTTTCTTTAAATTGTCCTGAAATGGCTGCACGATCACACCTCCTCAGAAATATCCTTTTTACAAAACTCTGTGAGCACGCCGAATGTACTCTTTGGATGCAAAAATGCCACCTGCTTGCCGCCGGCGCCCTCTATCGGCGTCTCATTGATCAGCCTGCATCCATGCTTACGGGCGGCTTCCAGCTCACCTTCAATATCATCGGTCCGGTAGGCGATATGATGAAAGCCCTCTCCATGTTTGCTCAGAAACCTGGCGATGGGGCTGTCATCAGATGTGGGCTCAAGAAGTTCAATATGTATGTTACCCACCGTAAAAAAAGCGGTCCGCACCTTTTGCGCTTCCACAACCTCTTCCCTTTCACAGATAAGCCCCAGTACGTCTTCGTAAAACCTGCGGGCATCTTTAATAGATTTTACAGCAATTCCCAGATGATCAATTTTCTTTACCATATTTATATTCCGATCCTTACTTTCAATTATGTTGCGTCATTCCCGCGAAGGCGGGAATCCAGAGCATCATTAGAGGACTGGATTCCCCGATCAAGTCGGGGAATGACAGATAGTGCTTCAGTCATAAATTTAACTATAAAGCCGTTCACCCTCTGTACTCGCCGAACTCCTCCCGCAGGACCTGGCAGATCTCGCCCAGTGTGGCATACGTTTTTACCGCCGCGAGTATCACAGGCATCAGGTTGGAGCTGTCTCGGGCGGATCTGGACAGACCCTCGATCGCTTCCGCAACTTTTTTATTGTCACGTTTTGCACGCAGTTCTTTAAGGGCCTGCAGCTGGGCCTTTTCGACTGCAGGATCAACACGCAGCAGAGGAGGTTTTGACTGCTCATCGATCTTAAACTCGTTGACCCCGACAATGATGCGTTCGCCCCGCTCTATCTCCTGCTGATATGCATAGGCGCTGTTTTCGATCTGGCGCTGGATAAACCCCTCTTCGATTGCTGCGACCACACCGCCCGCATTGTCTATTTTCCCGATAAGGGCAGATGCTTCCGCCTCGATGCAGTCGGTGAGCTCCTCTATATAATAAGACCCTGCCAGGGGATCAACGGTATTGGCCACCCCTGATTCATGGGCAATTACCTGCTGAGTGCGGAGGGCCGTACGCACCGAGTCCTCGGTTGGAAGCGACAATGCCTCATCCCGGGAATTTGTATGCAGCGACTGCGTGCCGCCAAGGACCGCGGACAGGGCCTGGAGTGCTACCCTTACAATATTATTGTCGATCTGCTGCGCCGTAAGCGTGTAGCCGGCTGTCTGTGTATGAAAGCGCAGCATCAGGCTTTCCGGTTTCTTTGCATTGAATCGCTCTTTCATGATCCGGGCCCACAATCGTCGGGCGGCACGGAACTTGGCAACCTCTTCCAAAAGATCAGAGGAGGCGTTGAAAAAGAAAGAAAGCCTGGGGGCAAAATTATCGAGCCCAAGCCCGGCATCAAGCGCTGCCTCCACATAGGTTATGCCGTTGGCCAGAGTAAATGCCACTTCCTGGACCGCAGTGGACCCGGCCTCGCGGATGTGGTAACCTGAGATGGATATGGTATTGAATGCGGGAGTATGATCCGCGCACCACTTAAAGATATCGGTGATCAGCCGCAGGCTTGGCGCAGGAGGGAAAATATACGTGCCACGGGCCACGTACTCCTTGAGGATATCATTCTGGATTGTCCCCTTGAGTTTACTGCTCTCTACCCCCTGCTTTTCAGCAACAGCCACATACATGGCAAGGAGTACTGCAGCCGGTGCGTTGATGGTCATGGAAGTCGATACCTTATCCAGAGGAATCTGGTCGAAAAGGATTTCCATGTCAGCCAGTGAATCAATGGCCACCCCGACTTTCCCTACTTCGCCAGCGGCCATAGGGTGGTCGGAATCATAGCCTATCTGGGTCGGCAGGTCAAAGGCAATCGAAAGACCGGTGGTACCCTGATTCAGCAAATACCGGTAACGGAGGTTTGATTCTGACGCAGTTGAGAAACCGGCATACTGGCGCATGGTCCAGAGCCTTCCGCGGTACATGGTGGGCTGCACCCCCCTTGTATATGGATACCTGCCGGGGAATCCTATGTTTTTGAGGTACTCCTCATCAATCTCTGCCGGCACCGCAAGCCGGGAAATTTCCTCACCGCCGTGGTGTGTGAACTTCTCCTTCCTCTCCGGGAAACGGTTGAGGCTTGAAGCCAGTTCTTTGTCTTCCCAGTCTTTATGTTCAGGATGTTTATTCATGGCGATTATTAATTATTTTGATATTAACGACCTGGCCACCGAAGTATGATGGCATAACTTGTCACTCCGGCTTGTCCGGGGTCGTCCTCCGGGATGATTCCCGACAAGCGGGAATGACACCTTACCTCCGTAATTGTAATCAATTTCAACGTCGAGCATCATCTCTGCTCCAGCAGCTTTGCGGCCTGCAGGCGGGGTGCACCTTTCCGGTCATGGACCCCTTTCCTTATCTTCTCGATAAGCGACGGCCTTATCATCTCAAGGGCCCAGTCCAGTACCTCGAGGTCATAAGCCCTGTCCCTGCGTAATCTGCGTTCACCGGTTTTCCGGTGTGACGAATCAACACTTTCGATAGCTGCAAGGAGCTCCTCTATCCCTTTCCCTTCTGAAGCAACCGTCTTAAAGACCTTTGCTCTGTTCATATCCATACCGGTACCGCCGCGTACAATGGACTCCATATCCATGGCAAGCGTATCCGTCCCTGCGCAGTCCGCTTTATTTACAATCAGGAGGTCGGCCACTTCCAGCAGTCCCGCCTTCATGGCCTGAATGTCGTCACCCAGGCCCGGAGCCAGTACCAGAGCTGTAATGTCGGCAAGTCTGATAATATCCATTTCCGACTGTCCCACCCCCACCGTTTCAATTATAATGACAGAACACCCGCTGCCGGCAAGTATCCTCACGGCAGCTCCCGCCGCGGCACACAACCCTCCCAGCCTCCCTCTCGCAGCCATGGAACGAACAACCACGTCATTGTCCAGGGCATGCCCCATCATCCGTATGCGGTCACCGAGAATGGCGCCGCCAGAAACAGGAGAAGAAGGGTCTATTGCAATAACTCCCACCCTTTTATCCTGTAAGCGGTAGTTTGCAATAATGCGGTCGGTCAATGTTGATTTCCCGGCCCCGGGAGGACCGGTTATCCCTAAAACCATTGCCGCATCAATCAGTGAATCATCAAGGGACGACAGTATTTCATCGGCAAGAGGATCGTTTTCTTCCACAAGGGAAATGGCCCGCGCGATTCTCCGAGGGTCACGGTCTCTCAATCCCTTAATTATCTCTTCGCTCGTCATCGGCAGATTTTTCCCGGCACTCTATGCCTTGCAAATCCTGTGATAATGTCACAGGATCACATTGTTGTTGTCATTCCGCACTTGATGCGGAATCCATTTCCTGTTTGTCTGGATTCCCCGATCAAGTCGGGGAATGACGTCTCTTGATTGAGATACCCTGCGTTAATTGTCACAGGGGTCTCACCTTTATCTTCTGCCAGCTTCCTGTGCTTCACAGGCTTTACGGAAAGCAGCAATGATCTGCTCTACAGGCGTCCCGGGAGTGAACAACTCGCTGATCCCGGCATCTCTGAGCAATTTAACGTCTTCATCCGGGATAACACCGCCGCCCAGTACCGGAATATCTCCAGCCCCTGCATTTCTTAGGGCCTCAACCACGGCCGGGAAAAGGCGCAGATGTGCGCCTGATAGTGATGACAGACCCACAGCTGAAACATCTTCCTGCACAGCAGCTGCGGCAATTTCTTCGGGCGTCCTGCGAATCCCGGTATAGACAACCTCAAACCCCGCATCGCGAAGGGCGCGGGCAATGAACTTGGCCCCCCGGTCATGGCCGTCAAGGCCCGGTTTTCCGATCAGGACCCGATGTTTTTTTTGTTCATCCATTTATTTAACTCTTTCACTGTTTTCCAAAATAATGTCCAGGGCAGGCTGGACAACGATAAAACAGAATTAGACCAATGAAAGTTATTGTCCTTAACACACTGCTTAAATCTAGTACGCATTATACAATGCTTCTGTAACCTTATACTTATCAGGATATATTACTGCATCAGGCCGCTTAATTATGTTTTATGGGTGTTCAGCCTGCCCAGTCTCCCTGCTTTGGGCAGATATGTATCTCTGTATAAGGTTAAAATATATTTGCACAGAATTCACCAAACCTTCCGAGGTTATCGCAAACATGAATACCTGCGTCCTTCATGACATCAATTTTCGACTGGGCCGTGCCGCTGCTGCCGCTGACTATGGCCCCGGCATGTCCCATACGCCTTCCCGGGGGCGCGCTTAATCCCGCGATAAAACCGACAACAGGTTTCGTGACGTTTCCCGCAATATAGGCGGCTGCCTCTTCCTCTGCTGTGCCGCCGATTTCACCCACAAGGACGATCCCCTCTGTCTCTGGATCCTCTTCAAAGGCCCTGAGGCAATCAATAAAATTAGTTCCTGTGACCGGGTCGCCTCCGATGCCGAGACAGGTGGTCTGTCCGATCCCCCTCACGGTCAACTGATGCACCACCTCATACGTCAGTGTGCCGGACCGGGATACAACGCCGATGGGCCCGCCGGGCTTATGTATGAATCCGGGCATAATACCGACCTTGCACTGGCCGGGAGTAATGATCCCCGGGCAGTTCGGCCCGATGAGCCTTGACTTCTTCCCCTCCAGATAATTCCTGATCCGCATCATGTCCAGCACAGGGATGCCCTCGGTTATCGCTACTATCAATTCGACCTCCGCGTCAATCGCTTCCTTTATTGCACTGGCGGCAAATGCAGGCGGCACAAAGATCATGCTGCAGTCCGCACCGGTCTCATGTATGGCTTCCCTGACAGTATCAAACACCGGCACATTATCCATCGTCTGCCCGCCCTTACCGGGGGTGACCCCTGCCACAACGTGCGTGCCGTATTCCATGCACTGCCGGGTGTGGAACTGTCCTTCCTTTCCGGTTATGCCCTGCACAAGAAGCTTTGTTTCCTTATAGACGAATATTGCCATGGTTTTCTAATCTGTTTCTCTAATAACCTCAAACATGTATTTTATAATCGATATCACTTTTGTCGTCATTCCCGACTTGCAGACTGTGTCACAATAGTGAAAAGGCTTGTATTGTCATTCCGGACTCGATCCGGAATCCAGTCTTTTTAAAGTAATACAAGTTTCTGGATCCTGAATCAAGTTCAGGATGACAATTGTGACACAGTCTGTTGATCGGGAATCCATTTTGTTAAGAGAACCTGGATACCCGCTGCTTAATGCACCTACTGTTGGCTTCGCGGGTATGACGGAAAAAAGGTTAACGGCTCTCATTCATTGCCCGACGATCCGGGTTATTTTTTCCGCAGCATCTTTCAGGTCCTCTGCTGTAATGAGGTTCAGACCTGACGCTGCGAGTATTTCCCTTCCCTTCTCAACATTGGTACCCTGAAGCCTGATAACAACAGGCACATTGATCCCTGTCTTTCTGGCTGCCTTTACCACCCCTTCGGCCAGAACATCGCACCGGAGAATTCCGCCAAAGATATTGATCAGCACCCCTTTGACATTTGTGTCGCTTAATATAATGCGGAATCCGTTTTCAACCATCTCCTCACTGGCCCCGCCGCCTACATCGAGAAAATTCGCTGGCTCTGCGCCTGCGCTCTTGATAAGGTCCATGGTGGCCATGGCCAGTCCCGCGCCGTTGACCATATTGCCCACGTTTCCATCGAGGTTGATATAATTGAGGTTGTACTTCGATGCCTCCACCTCAAGAGGGTCCTCCTCATCAATGTCCTTATATTGCAGGATGTCCTTTTGCCGGAACAGCGCATTGTCGTCGATATCGATCTTTGCATCCAGTGCAATCAGGTCCCCCTGCTTTGTTATCACCAGCGGATTGATCTCAAGCAGGGAACAATCGGTTTTAATAAAAAGACCATACAGGTTCTCAACCAGCCCGGAAAACTTACCGGCAAGGGAACCGGCAAGATTAAGCCCGGCCGAGATTTCCCTGCCATGGCCTGATGTGATACCTGTGAGAGGATTGATCAGCACTCTGATAATTTTAGCCGGGTCAGTAGCAGCGACCTCTTCAATATCCATACCACCGGCACAGCTTGCTATGATCATTATCTTTGCCGTAGACCTGTCAGGAATGATCGATAAGTACAGCTCCCGATCAATATCAAGGCCCTGCTCGACCAGGACTTTCCGGACCTTCTTTCCCTGAGGTCCAGTCTGGGGTGTAACCAGCGGCCTTCCCAGTATGGCCGATGCCGCGCTTTTTACCTCATCAAGACTCAGGGCAATTTTAACGCCTCCGCCCTTGCCGCGGCCGCCCGCGTGGATCTGAGCCTTGATTACAACGGGGAAACCTCCAAGCCTTTCCGCTGCAGCACACGCATCATCCGGGGTCAGGGCAACATTACCTTCAGGTACCGGAATATGATGGTTCCGGAACAGTTCCTTTGCCTGATATTCATGGATTTTCATTTAACAGTTACCAAGATATAAATTAACAAAGCCTCATGGCCGTCATTCCGGGCTTGACCCGGAATCCAGTTTTTCTTAAAGATATTTCTGGATTCCTGCTTTCGCAGGAATGACGATAACTGCGGCACTGTTATTGTAGTTATTAGTATATCCTCATTCTTAATTCTCAATTCGTAATTATCTTTTCGCGTATCCTATCTTCTTTAAAGCTTCCTCGATCTCTCCCAGAATGGCAGGATCGTCGATCGTGGAGGGCACCGAGTATTCCTTGCCGTCGGCGATCTTACGCATGGTGGCCCTTAGTATCTTGCCGGACCGCGTCTTCGGGAGCCGTTTGACAACAGCAGCCTGCTTAAAGCAGGCAATCGCCCCGATCTCTTCCCTGATCATCCTGACGAGTTCCTGCTGGACTTCCCCCTCTGCCCTCTCTACTCCGGTCTTTAATACTGCAAGGCCGACAGGGACCTGCCCTTTCAGCCCGTCTTCCGCGCCAAATACCGCGCATTCAGCGATATCCTTGTGGGTGGAAATGATCTCTTCCATCTCTCCGGTAGACAGCCTGTGCCCCGCCACATTGATCACGTCATCGACACGTCCCATGACAAAAACATACCCGTCTTCATCAATGTAACCGCCGTCACTGGTGAAATAATATCCGGGCAAGGGGTTGATATAGGCCTCGAGGAACCTCTGCTCCGCTTTCCAGAGCGTGGGCAGTGTCCCCGGCGGCAGGGGGAGTTTTATTGCCACAAGGCCTTCTGTCCCGGCTGACACAGGATTGCCGTTTATGTCGAGGATTTGTACATCAAATCCCGGCACGGGTTTGGTGGATGATCCCGGCTTCACGGGAAAGGCTTCTATGCCCATACAGTTTGCGGTTATCGGCCAGCCGGTCTCGGTCTGCCACCAGTGGTCAATAACAGGACGGTCCAGAAGTTTGCTCGCCCAGTGATAGGTGTCAGGGTCGAGTCTTTCACCTGCAAGAAACAGGTATCTGAAACCTCCCAGGTCGTACTTCCTGAGATATTCGCCGTTGGGATCGTCCCTTTTGATCGCGCGGAAGGCTGTTGGCGCGGTAAAGAGGACCTTTACTCCGTGCTGTGAAATGACCCTCCAGAACGCCCCGGGGTCAGGGGTGCCGACAGGTTTTCCTTCAAATATGATCGTTGTGCATCCGGTAAGGAGAGGCCCATAAATAATATAGGAGTGGCCCACGACCCATCCGACGTCAGAGGCGGACCAGTAGACCTCACCCGGTTTTACATTATAGATATTTTCAAAACTCCAGCGAAGCGCCACAGCGTGTCCGCCGTTGTCCCTGACAATCCCTTTGGGTTTGCCTGTGGTGCCTGATGTATAGAGGATATAAAGAGGATCAGTCGCCTTTACAGGGACGCATTCGGCAGGTTCAGCCGCTTTTATCATTTCGTCCCAGTCATAGTCACGGCCTTCGGTCATCTCCGCCTTCACAATGGCCCTTTGATACACAACACATTTCCCGGGCTTGTGAGTTGCCAGCTCAATGGCCTTGTTCACCATGGGCTTGTATTCAAGGACCTTCCTGCCTTCAATCGCCCCTGACGCGGTTACAATGACCTTTGGCCGGGCATCATCTATCCTGATGGCAAGCTCGTGCGGTGCGAATCCGCCGAACACGACGGAATGGACAGCCCCCAGCCGCGAACAGGCAAGCATGGCAACAGCAGCCTGGGGCACCATGGGCATATAAATGATTACAGTGTCGCCTTTGGAAACGCCGAGGCCCTTCAGCACACCGGCAAACCTTGAGACCTGGTCGAGAAGTTCTTTGTAGGTGATTTTCTGTATGGTGTTCGTTACGGGGCTGTCGTAGATAATGGCGACCTGGTCTGCCCTGCCGTTTTTCACATGGCGGTCAACAGCATTGTAACAGGTGTTCATTTCTCCGCCGCTGAACCAGCGGTAAAAGGGCTTGTTCGAACCATCCAGGACACTGTCCCATTTTTTAAACCAGTCAATATCCCTGGCCACTTCACCCCAGAACCCCTCCGGGTCGGTAATGCTCTTCTTGAAGATTTCGTCATATTTCTTCATCGGGGCTCTCCTCTAATATAAGCAATTTATTGTTTTCTATTTTTTTTCACAATACAATTCAGTGCTCCATATAACCGGATACACATGTTCCGTGTCGCTCCGTAATTTGCATTACCTTCTTCAACGTTACAGCTTATATAGAAAATTTGAGGAGTATGTATTTAAGTCTGATGCTTTTATCTTATGAAGTATAGCCAAAATTCAGAGACATATCAATTGCTTTTTTACTGTTTATATAACCCGGGGCCTGTCGGTCCGGGAGTTGCGGAAAAAGGCGAATATTCTGCAACCAGCTGACACTTAAATCTGCCGTACCAAGCCGCTCAAAACCGTTCCAGGGCCAACCTCAATAAAATTCCCGGCCCCATTCTGACGCAGGCCTCTGATCGTGTCAATCCACAGGACACTGCTGAATATCTGTCTCACCAGATTTGAGGCAATAGCGTCATCAGTATAAGGTTTGGCACTGCAGTTGGCAATACAGGGAATTTTCAGGCTGCCGAAGGCAAAGCCGCTCAGAAATAGCCCGAACTCGTCTGCTGCTGCTTTCATATAACGGCTGTGGAAAGCGCCGCTCACAGGGAGGATAACGGCCTTCCTTGCCCCCTTTTCCATCATTTGCGGGGCAAATTTCTCGATATCGGCTTTCATGCCGGAGATAACCGTCTGGCGGGGTGAGTTAAAGTTGGCAATATCAATGCTGTCAGCACCGAGTTCTGCCAGTGCCCTGGAAACAGCGTCACCATCCATGCCAAGAATGGCAGCCATGCCGCCGCCTGTTGCAGCATTCATCAGGTCTCCGCGCTTCTTGACCAGCTTCAGGCCCGTTGCAAAGTCAAAGGCACCGGCAGCAAACAGGGCGGAACACTCACCCAGACTGTGCCCGATTACATAATCCGGAATTGCACCCCCGTCTTCTGTCTTCGCGAGAAAGCTCAGAGCATTAACAATATAAAGCGCAGGCTGAGTGAAGTCAGTCCGCCTGAGCATACCATCAGGATCTTTCAGACAAAGGTCCTTGATTGAATAACCGAGAATACTATCAGCCTCGGCAACCAGTTCAGGATAACGGGCAAAGAGCTCGTCCCCCATGCCAAGGGACTGGGAACCCTGACCGGGAAACATAAAAACTGTTTTCATAAAACCATCTCCTTCTGAATTCTTAAAGAAAATATCACAGGCTAAAATTGAGGTGGTATTATACGACATTGAATTTGTATTGGTAAAGAAGAATAACCCGAAAAGCTCGGTTCATCCCCACGTACGTGGGGAACATTTCCTGTATCCGAATTCATCCAGTATTACTAACGGTTCATCCCCACGTACGTGGGGAACATCGCCTACCCTCATCTACACTCTATGCATGATGCGGTTCATCCCCACGTACGTGGGGAACATCTTAACATAACCAACCCGGTCATTGAAAAATTCGGTTCATCCCCACGTACGTGGGGAACATCTGCCCCACAAGCTCGGACATCCTGGACGCCACGGTTCATCCCCACGTACGTGGGGAACATTTATCCGGTATCAAGTAAAACATTTTTACCGTCGGTTCATCCCCACGTACGTGGGGAACATTCACTACCACCCGGGACGCGCAGCTCATCAAACGGTTCATCCCCACGTACGTGGGGAACATTATCAAATAGAGCCGATAACAATGATCGTTGCCGGTTCATCCCCACGTACGTGGGGAACATGTGCCTTATTCCAACGATTGAATGAAAATAGTCGGTTCATCCCCACGTACGTGGGGAACATCTTTGTCAGCAACATCGTCAAACACGATCCGGCGGTTCATCCCCACGTACGTGGGGAACATATCGGATGAAATTGTTTGAGGATATAAACGGCCGGTTCATCCCCACGTACGTGGGGAACATCAAACTGCGATAAGCAGATAAAGAGGGAAGTTCGGTTCATCCCCACGTACGTGGGGAACATATGTGATAAAAAGAAGAAAGTGTGTATCCCCACGGTTCATCCCCACGTACGTGGGGAACATTTTTTACGCTGCAGCAATAATTTCTGTCCTGTCGGTTCATCCCCACGTACGTGGGGAACATGGTCCATATACACACACGATAAAGATAGGGGCCGGTTCATCCCCACGTACGTGGGGAACATGTCATTCCCTTGGTTTTGACCGTAGCTAGTACCGGTTCATCCCCACGTACGTGGGGAACATACCTTGGACGCTCCTGTGGAAGTGCTTTCCCTCGGTTCATCCCCACGTACGTGGGGAACATAGCATATATGTCAGTATCAAATAATATCGCTGCGGTTCATCCCCACGTACGTGGGGAACATAAGAACGGCTTATCACATACGCTGAAAAAGGACGGTTCATCCCCACGTACGTGGGGAACATTCAAGCCATTTATTCCACATTGATGATTCTGGCGGTTCATCCCCACGTACGTGGGGAACATCGCCGACCCCTTCCGTATCCAGTTTCTGCCAGCGGTTCATCCCCACGTACGTGGGGAACATTGAATAAATTGCCGGTTTCCTGTCTGGACGGGCGGTTCATCCCCACGTACGTGGGGAACATAAGATATTAAGCAAGAATCCGTCGCATTTGATCGGTTCATCCCCACGTACGTGGGGAACATTACAAAAGAAGCAGCGTTCACAATGTGGATAACGGTTCATCCCCACGTACGTGGGGAACATTTTCTTATGCCCTCAAGCGTTTTTTCAACTCCCGGTTCATCCCCACGTACGTGGGGAACATTCATTTCTTTATCAGTATGGACAGTTTCACCTCGGTTCATCCCCACGTACGTGGGGAACATATCGCCGGGACAATGTAAAGCATGCCGACTATCGGTTCATCCCCACGTACGTGGGGAACATGCAATATCAAGATGATAATTGCCTATATGAGCCGGTTCATCCCCACGTACGTGGGGAACATAAAACGTTAGAACCAAAGACATAGCTCAATTACGGTTCATCCCCACGTACGTGGGGAACATATTTTAATGATACCTCAACATGCTTATAGGTCCGGTTCATCCCCACGTACGTGGGGAACATCAGCCTAAACAGACAGACGAGGAATACTGGAACGGTTCATCCCCACGTACGTGGGGAACATATGCTCCCGTACCATTAAATGTTTAGCTCGTACGGTTCATCCCCACGTACGTGGGGAACATTACCTTGAATCATTCTAATCTGGTCGGTTTTCCGGTTCATCCCCACGTACGTGGGGAACATACAACTGTAATTGTAAAATAGTGTCGGTTATCCGGTTCATCCCCACGTACGTGGGGAACATATATTGCGTTTGCGATGCGTATGCGGCACTATCGGTTCATCCCCACGTACGTGGGGAACATACTTCTTGTAACCCACTAATTTATAAGTCAGTTTTCAAAGAACAAAAATCTACCGACAATATCTTACTCATTATTTAAATCTTCACATACCTCTTTTTCAGGCTGAAATGACACCAATTTTATCCCGTCCATCTCGACAGGGATTCGCCGGTTTGCTCCGAGCGTCATAAAATCAAAGCCCGATTCGGTGTTGGTGTTCCAGGCCATTACCGCATTGCCATCTTCAAGGCCTTTCTCAATCTGACCCCATATCATCTCTCTTATACGCCGGTTTACATTGCCTATATATACTCCCGCCCGGACCTCGAGCAGCCATACAGCGAGCCTGCCCCTGAGTCTTGGCGGTACATTTTCAACCACGATGACCAGCATCGCCTAATTCCTCCTTGTTCGGTATCGCTATCGGCACAGCCTCTTCGTGTGCCTTCGGTCTTTCAATTCCCCCGGCTGATAGTATCTGCTCAATTGATGGAATAATACGATGTAGTACACGTGCTTGCCGGAACGCATCACGGCAGGCAAGACGCACATCACGTTCAGGGTCTTTTGGCTTTTTTGCGGCAATGCGGAAAGCCACAGGCACAACCGTATCGAACTTAAAAATGTCCGCTATATCATAAACAAATGACTGAGGCTTGCCGGTATGAACAAACCCGATTGCAGGGGCATAACCAGCCGCAAG
>QZIL01000061.1 GCA_003599025.1 Nitrospiraceae bacterium
GTGGAAATGGACCGGGTATATGAGCTCAGGCCGGGGGATTTCCCAGAGGTTCCCGTATCTCAGCCAGTTGTCCGGGGCCTCTGTCTGAAAGCCGTTTTCTATCTTCTGTGAAAAGATGCCGTATTCATAGCGGATGCCGTATCCATATGCAGGATACTGAAGCGTTGCCATGGAGTCCAGAAAACAGGCTGCAAGCCTGCCGAGCCCGCCGTTTCCAAGACCAGCGTCCCACTCAATGTCAGAGAGGTCCTCATAATTCATTCCCAGTATTTTTGCTGCCTCATCGTATTCCCCCGTCAGGCCGATATTGAGAATATAGTTGTCCAGCAGCCTGCCGAGGAGAAATTCCAGGGACAGGTAATAGACCCGCTTGGCGTCCACTTCATAGTAAAGCTGCTGAGTCCTGATCCAGCGCTCCATGAGAGGCTTCCGTACAGACAGGAGGACGGCGTTGAATTTGTCACGCGGAGTGGCAGAGTACATGTCCTTTGCAAGGTCAAAGGTGAGGTGGTCCATCAGAGATTTCTTAAGATGTTTGACCCTGTCTTCTGCCATAGATGTGTCCGGTCGCTGCTCTATAACACAATAATAACACGTATTATCCGCTTACTCCGATAACTGCTTTTGAAATAATACAGATGTTGGAAAATAATTTGTTTTTCGATACCTTAAACGCATTGTCAATCAAGGTTAGGATGCATATCAATATTCAACGCCTCATGCATAATATGATTATTAATTTATCGAGTTAAACAAGTTATTTTTCAATGTCTGTATTATTCAGATCAAGGCTTTCCAGTCAGCCTGCTTAATTTGTTTTTTAGGCCCCCGGCAAGCTCCTTTAATTTCCATTCTTCATCCCCCAGCTGCATGTCTTCCTGCTGACCATCACGTACTTTTGCCTTCTTCCCGGCATTGAGCTCCCGCCTGATATCCATACGCTCGGATGATATCTCCCTCAGCCGCAGATGGATCATCTGGAGGGCATTCCTGTATACCGGTATTGCCTGGTTTGTCTGACCATTTTTTGCATAAGCCTCTCCGAGAAGGGAATAAACATCAATATAATAATACAGGTCCCCCTTTTCATTGGATGCCTGTTCCAGTTCCTTTATCGCACGGTCATATCTGTTTTTCTGAAGGTATTCTCTGCCGCGTGCATGATGAGTTCCGGGAGCGCAGCCGGTGATTATGAGGGCAAGAAGGATTGCCGGCATAAGGCACGATTTTTTCAATATATGCTCCTTAAGCTAATGTAGTCATGAGTAATGATGCATAAATTAGTCGTCATGCCCGAAGTTCTTAATCGGGCATCCAGTTCTTGAACTGTCTGGATTCCCGCTCAACAGACTGCGGGAATGACACTTATGTATTTTTACTTTTGACCTAATTATAGCAATAGAAATATTATCATATCTGTTCAGGGAGCATATGGCGGATGATCTTTCCTTCAACCATATAGACAACTGTCTCAGCAATGTTCGTGGCATGGTCCCCGATGCGCTCCAGATATTTAGAAATATACGTGATCTTGACCGCTCTCGAAACCGTTGACGGGTCCCGGGTCATAATCAGCATGAGTTCTTTCCATACCAGTTCATTGAGATCATCCACTTCATCATCCCGTATTATGACCTCTCTTGCGAGTCTTCCATCTTCATTAACAAAGGCATCTATGGTGTTCCGCACCATGCCCTGCACTATCCTGGACATACGCGGAATATCAATATACGGCTTCAGCAGCGCCTCCTGGTTCAGCTCAAGTGCGCGCTCGGCTATATTGACTGCGTTGTCCCCGATGCGTTCCAGATCAGTCGTTATCTTCATGGCTGTGGTGATAAACCTCAGGTCTTTGCCCATAGGCTGCTTCAGCGCAAGCAGACGGACACACTCCTCATCTATTGCCACGTCAAAGGTGTTTATCTGCTGGTCCTCTTTTATTACCTGGTGCGCGAGGCCGGATTCTCTTTCAACAAGGGAGTCAACGGATTTCTTGATTGCCGCCTCAACAAGCGCGGCCATTTTAAGAAGCATTTCCTTCAGATGCTCCAGTTCGCTGCTTCTTACTGTCATTATCCAAACCTCCCGGTTATGTAATCTTCAGTGAGTTTTTCAGACGGATGTGTGAAGATTTTATCAGTTCTGTCGAATTCTATCAAATCTCCGAGCATCATGAATCCGGTCCAGTCAGAAATCCGGGCAGCCTGCTGCATGTTATGAGTAACGATTATTATCGTCACGTCTTTTTTCAGTTCGACAGCAAGCTCTTCTATCTTTGATGTGGAAATGGGATCAAGGGCAGAGGTCGGTTCATCAAACAGAAGCACCTCCGGCTCCACAGCAAGTGCCCTGGCAATAACAAGCCTCTGCTGCTGTCCGCCTGAAAGGTCATAGGCGCTCGCCATAAGTTTGTCCTTTACCTCGTCCCAGAGGGCCGCGTGTGTAAGCGCCTTTTCAACGCGTTCAGAAAGCCCGGCCCCCTTTTTTATGCCCCTCAGCTTCAGCCCATACGCAATATTGTCGAAAATGCTCATCGGAAATGGGGTGGGTTTCTGAAAGACCATACCGATCCTGCTCCTGAGAGCTATAAGGTCCGTGTCCTTCGAAAGGATGTTCTGCCTGTCAAAGGTGATCTCGCCTTCGTACCTGTTGCCGGGGTAAAGGTCATGCATCCGGTTAAAACACCTGAGCAGAGTCGTCTTGCCGCAGCCTGAAGGGCCGATAAGCGATGTAAGGGCGTTCTTGTATATCGGCAGATTAATGTTTTTCAGGGCATGGACTACCCCTGAATAATAAAAATCAAGTTTCTTGACCTCCAGCGCTATCTGTTCTGCCACTATTTTCCAAACCTCCATTTAACTACGACCCTGCCGATAATCGTGAGCAGCAGGATAAATATGGTCACTACAAAAGACGCGGCCCAGGCCTGCGCGTGCCAGCTTTCATAGGGGCCCATGGCATACTGAAATACAGTAACAGTGAGCGAGGCAATAGGCTCGTTCATGTTAACAGAAAAAAAGGAATTGTTGAAAGAGGTAAACAGCAATGGTGCTGTTTCACCTGCCACGCGGGCGATAGAAAGCAGGATACCTGTCAGGATGCCGGCTGCGGCCCCACGGTAAACAACCTGGATTATAACCTTGTAATAAGGTGCCCCGAGTGCAAATGCAGCCTCTCTCAAAGTCCACGGCACCAGGGTAAGCATGTCCTCAGTTGTCCTGAGGACAACGGGTATCATAATGATCGCCAGCGCTATCGCTCCTGCCCATCCGCTGAAATGACCCACTGGTTTTACCACCACTGCATAAATGAAAGTCCCTATGACTATAGAAGGTACGCTGACCATAATGTCTGAGAGTACGCTTATGATCTTCGCAATCGTCCTGCCGCGTGCATACTCGGCAAGGAACGTTCCTCCCAATACACCCACCGGAACTCCTATGAGGGTAGCACAAAAAGTGATCATGATCTGGCCCACAAAGGCATTTCTCAGCCCCCCGCCTTCAATACCTGCAGGAGCAGGATCATTGGTGAACAAACCCATGTTCAGTGCCTTTATCCCGTGCACAAGCACGTCTCCCAGGATAAACACGAGCCAGAAGAGACCGGCCATGGCAGCAAGCGTACTCAGGGTCATGGCGATAAAGCCTTCAAGCTTTCTCATCTTTTCCCTATTCATGTCGAATTTCATTCCAACAGTCACAGGCATGGAAGGCTGCAGAAGAATTTCTATACGACACATTTAAAAAGAGAGCGGCAGTCAGCAGTCGGACGTCAGGACAGAAAATAAAACATGTCTGCCATGAAGTAAAAATATAATATGTCGTTTGTCGATTATAGAAATTCTGGAGCAGGCTTTCATGCCGGCAGCAATGCTTAATAATTTTCATCTCGAATACTTCCTCTCTGCCTTGAGGAGAAATAATTTTGCTATGGCAAGGGTAATAAAACTCATCACAAACAGAACGAGCGCAAGGTAAAATAGTGAGGACAGGTAAAGGTCATTGTCCGCCTCTGCAAATTCATTCGCGAGAGTTACCGTAATCGTCGCTGCTGCATCAAGAAGCGAAGTGGTGATCCTGTGGCTGTTCCCAAGGACAAAGGCCACTGCCATGGTCTCACCTATCGCCCTTCCCAGAGACAGGACTATTCCGCCAAACACCCCGAGCTTTGAATAAGGCACCACGACATTTTTTATTACCTCCCACTTTGTAGCACCGATTGCATAGGCAGACTCCTTTACAATGGAAGGTGTCAGATTAAAGGAATCTCTTGATATGCTGGCAGTAAAAGGTATTATCATGATGCTCAGTATTACGCTTGCCGTCAGAATATCAATGCCCATTGGCGTGCCCTCAAATAAAATACTGACAACAGGTATGTCTGCGGTAATCCTTTTCAGAAAGGGTTCAATGTGGTTGCTCATTATCGGCGACAGAGTGAAAAGCCCCCACATACCATAAATAATGCTCGGTATCGCGGCCAGCAGTTCGATAGCAGCGCCGATCGGTCCTTTCAGGAAGTTGGGAGAAATCTCAGTTACAAAGATTGCTATACCTATTGCGACCGGTATGGCTATAGTCAGGGCAAGTACTGTGGTTACGACCGTTCCATAGATATTGGTGAGCGCGCCAAAGGACTCCCTCACCGGGTCCCAGTCTGTTGAAGCAAGGAATTTAGTGATGCCGAACCTGCCGATGGCCAGAGAAGATTCTGATACCAGGACATAAAAGATCCCTATGACAAGGACAATCACCGAAAAAGATGCTATTGCGGTTACAGATGAAAAAACAATATCAGCCGGATTTCTTCTTTGTTGTGATGGCATAGCGTTAGCCTAATGCAGGGGCGGGGTCACCCCGCCCTTACAAGCTGATAGCTGTTCGCTGACAGCTTAATTAATAAATCCCGTTTTCCTTCCAGTAAGCCCTGACCTTTTCCTCCAGCGCCTGCGGAAGAGGTACATATACAAGATCTTTTGCCCTCTTGTCTCCGTTTTTATATGCCCAGTCAAAGAACTTCACAACCCCCTTATTAGAAGCTGTCTTTTCCTTTGGAAGGAGGATGAATGTCGCACCCGCAATCGGCCAGGAGCCTTTGCCCGGCGCATTAGTCAACAAGAGGTAAAAATCTTTCTTGGGATCAAAGTCTCCTGACTCGGCAGCGGCCTCAAAGCTCTCAAATCCGGGGCTAACAAAACTTCCCGCAGCATTCTTTAACTGGGAAAATACAAGCTTGTTCTGCTTAGCATATGCAAACTCCACATATCCGATGGAACCGGCAGCCCTTTTTACGTAATTTGCCACCCCCTCATTCCCTTTGCCGCCAATCCCTGAGGGATATTTCACGGCCTTGCCAGCTCCGACCTTTTCCTTCCAGGCAGGACAGGTGTCATTCAGGTAATTTGTAAATATGGCTGTTGTCCCTGAGCCGTCCGACCGGTATATAACGGTGACCTCAGTGTGTGGAAGCTTGAGCTCAGGGTTAATTTTTTTTAACCTGTCATCATCCCAGAATTTAATCTCTCCGAGAAATAGCCCGCAAAGGGTTCCGGAATCGAGCTTTAGCTGCCCTGACCGGACATTCCCGAGATTTAACACCGGCACAACCCCGCCGATTACAGCAGGGAATTGAAGCAGACCGTCTTTCCGGACCTGATCAGGAGTCAGCGGGTCATCCGAGGCGCCAAAATCAACTGTCCTTTCAGTGACCTGTCTCTGCCCTCCACCTGAACCTATGGACTGGTAGTTGATCTGCACGCCTGTTATCCTGTTGTAATCATACGCCCATGCTGAATACAGGGGATAGGGGAAAGTTGCCCCTGCACCGTTTAATTTCTCTGCTGCATCCGCAATATTAATACACAGAAGAAGTGCAAGCGTAACAGATAAAATCAGTTTTGAAATGCTGTTCATAATGCCTCCTTAATCAGGGTCTGAATTCATTTTGTATTTACTCCTCTCGCCGGGGCCCTGCTGACCTGACCGTCATTTTACAGGAGAGGATATTCTGTTGCTTAAATTGTACACCCGAATTATTACAGGAATGTTACAGCCGGAAGAAAACTATGTTAAATGTTCAGGATTGTAATAGAGATCACAATGGATGTTTTAATTCTAAAGTACACTGTATATAGTGTCGAATATTATAACCAGGATATTGAATCAAAAGGCAATAACACCTTGATTTACAATACCGGTGAAATTGGACATAAGCAGATATGATAGTATTTTCAAATGTAGCAAAGCATTTCGATAATAAAAGGGTCCTCCACGATGTCAGCTTCGATTTAAAGAACGGTGATCTGGTTTTCCTGACCGGTCCAAGCGGTGCAGGGAAAACCACTTTACTCAAGCTCATTTACTGCTTTGAACGCCCCAGCAGCGGAAAGATCATTATTGACAATATAGACATCAGCGCGATAACGCAGGGAAAAATTCCGCAGGTAAGACGTAAGATCGGCATTGTCTTCCAGGACTTCAGGCTGTTTACCGATAAAACTGTATTTGATAATGTTGCTGTCACGCTCCAGTTTAACGGCATGCATCCTCAAAAAATAAGGGGATATGTAAATGAACTCCTCGAAAAAGTGGGGATGCTAAAGGCAACCAGGGAATTTCCTCAGCATCTTTCGGGCGGTGAACAGCAGAGAATTGTAATCGCGAGAGCTATGGTATCGAAGCCGAAGGTGATCCTTGCAGATGAGCCAACCGGTAACCTTGACGATGAAAATGCCAGAACCATAATGCACCTTTTAAAGGAGATAAGCTTAAAAGGCACTACCGTACTTATCGCGACACACCATAAAGACCTCTTCCAGGGGTCAGGGCACAGGGTATTGCATTTAAACAATTCCATTATTGAAAGCGACTATGCAGCATGAATACACTGAGATACGCATTGAGGTCCGCCTTTAAGAGCATCTGGCTCGAAAAATGGTTTAATCTGATCGCCATCTTTGCCATAAGCATCGGCCTGTTCATTCTCTGCGCGTTTGTGATGCTTACTGTAAATATGGATTCTGCTATTCAGCGCTGGTCCAAGAGCTTCGGCATAATTGTATATCTTTCTGACGGGTTAAGCCGGGAGGAAGAAGAGAAGGCAGGCGATAAATTCCGCCAGGACCCGGATATATCAGAAGTGAATTACATATCAAAAGAGACGGCCCTTGAGAATGTCCGGACCGCGCTCGGCTCCAATTCACTTATTCTCGATGTTTTCAAGGGTAATCCGCTTCCTTCTTCCTTTGAGCTCAAAATAAAGAGTGATCTGCTGGAACCGGCTTATGTCAGAGAAAAGGCGGCAAAGATAGAAAAAATGAACGGCATTAAAGAAGTTCAATATGGGGAGAAATGGCTCTCATCCCTGAATACCGCAACAAAAATAATGAAGATATTTGCAATCTTTTTTGGAGGCGGTATCTTTGTCGCGATAACGTTTATAACTTACAGCATAATCAAGATATTCTTTCATAGAAGAAGGGATGATATCGAGACATTAAAGCTGCTCGGGGCCCCCAGGATGTTTATCAGACTTCCTTTATTAATAGAAGGCATGTTTATGGGTTCTGTGGGCGGCGCCTTAAGCTCCATTGCATTGTTTATTATCT
The DNA here is from genome assembly GCA_003599025.1 of Nitrospiraceae bacterium. Taxonomy (GTDB): domain Bacteria; phylum Nitrospirota; class Thermodesulfovibrionia; order UBA6902; family UBA6902; genus UBA6902. The sequence continues at coordinate 7,610 of QZIL01000061.1, forward strand.
ATTCACTCGTATATGCGAAGATCGCTGAATATGTTCCCTCAATCAAGCTGATAATTACGTCAATGCCGATATTTCTGTATGTCCTGGTCCCTGTTTCCGGTGCCCTTATGAGTCTTGTCGGGAGTTATATCGCGATCGGCAGGATACGGTATTAATTTTTTTGCAGCCGTATGACATCAGAATGCGTTATATGAAAATGAACATCCTTCAGCCCTGCAGCAAGATCGCATTGCTCATGCTCTGTTCTGTTTTTTTTATCTGCCAGCCCCCTGCGTCGGCCCGGGAAAACAGGCTCTCGGAAATCCCGGATAAAATGAAGTCAAAGTTGAGTGAATACCAGGAAAACAGCAGGGAAGAGGCTGTTGCGAACGAGCTGGAAGATATAAACAGGAATTTAAGACAGGAGGAAGCAGAACTTAAGCGTCACGGCAGCCAGGTATTACAAACACAGGCGGAAATCCGTAAGCTCTCTGAAGAGATAGATCAACTTACCGCCAAACTCGAAAGCAATATGGAGTATCTTCGGGCTGTAATTATCGCCTTCTATAAACAGCAATATGACAGTAACGCCCTCATTCTTCTGTCAGCAGATGACAACCAGGACATGGTCCACAAAATGAAATATGCAAGCCTCCTGGCCCACTACGACAGCACCGTAATAAATCAGTACGGTGCAGAAGCAAGAACAATAAATGACAAAAAACAGCAACTGGCCGCCTTGCAGAAAAAAGTCAGGGATGAGGAAGAATATGCCACGTTAACGAGAAATAAAATAAATGAAGAAAGCCGGAAGAAGGCCGGGCTGCTAGCCGAGCTGAAGGCCAAACGTGCCATGTATGAGGCAAAAATCCGGGAACTTCAGGCATCATCCCAGAAAGTCCAGGCCATGCTGGCGGATATTGAGTCAAAAGAACTCCCGAAATCCATTCGGGGCAAAGGATTTATTTCATTAAAAGGAAATCTGTCGTGGCCCATCGATGGCGAAATATTACCCCGTTACGATAAAAATAGTGAGCTCCCGACAGGCACGTCCGCACTGAAAAGCGGAATTGAATTCAGGGCAAAACCGGAGAATGAAGCTGCAGCTGTGGCCGGAGGGAGGGTTGTATACACGGGGATGCATGAAGGCTACGGCTTTGTTGTTATCATCGACCATGGGGACGGCTACCACAGTCTGTACGGGAATCTATCAGGGTCATCTCTTTCAAAAGGGAACATAGTAATTCAGGGATCAAGTGTGGGATGGCTGGTCAAGTCAGTGATATTGAACGCCCCATCACTATATTTTGAGATAAGGCAGAAAGGAAGGCCGGTTGATCCTCTGGGCTGGCTGGAAAAAAGGGTGAGGAAGGTATCCTGACCAGTATCTACAAAAAAGCTGGATGGTTTAAAACCCTTCAATTAAAGACCTGAGCCTCAGGCCTTCTTGATCCGAGGGACTTACTTACCTGAATCGTCAGTTTCGCCATTCTTTTTTTGTTTGTCATTATTCCCGATATGACATGAACTTCCTCATCCATGACCTGAAAGCTGCAGGGCAACAAATGCAACTATGATTAATATCGGGAACCAGTTCTCAGTTATCCATTCCATAAAACAAACCTTTCTGACATCTATTTAATAATAGACTACCAGAAAAACTGTTCTGTAATAAACAGCTGACTCGCATTTTACGGCAGTTGCAGCAGTTGCAGCTGTTATCCGCGCTGAATGCTGATCGATACAGCTCCCCCTGAAGATCGTAGACCTGACACCGGGGCATTTAAAGACATGATAAACCCGGTAGTACTTTGACAATTCAGACCGATTCTTGTATCATGGATCAGTTTCTAAAGGGGAATGGCTGATGAGAATCCAGATTGATCCGCATACACTCGAAAGAGCTACGGAACGCGGCGCCAGTAAACACGAAATAAAGGACGTACTGATATCCGGTTCTGATATACCAGCAAAAAGCGGGAGGAGAGGCAAAGCAAAAGTCTACACATATAATCAGAAACGGCTTGGGACTTTCTTTGAACAAAAGAGGATCGAAGTGATTTATACTATAGAACGTGATAGAATAGTTACAGTAACTGTTTATGTGTTTTACGGCAACTGGGAGGCCACAAGATGAAAGTTACCTATGATAAAAAGTCTGACCTTCTTTATATTCGTTTAGATGAAAGTAGACAGGACGTGACCAATAAACGTGTTGCAGAAGATGTTGTTCTAGATATCGGAGAAGGTGACAGGATCGTCGGCATCGAGATCCTCGAAGCATCCGCCCACGTTGACCTGAGCAAAATCCTTCCGATACAGCACGAAGGGATCAAGGTCTCAGCCTAGCGTCCCGTTCTTCCCCTTGTTACGCTGCCTCGTTACCGCGTATTCACCCCTTCCAATCGTTGCACCGGTTCCAGCGGTTGCAACGGTTAATGAAGCTGATCGCTGCAGCTTGTCCCTGAAGATCGTAGACCTGGGGCATTCTCTTTTTCGGGCGCTCAAAATAAAGTTGCCGGGGTTTGGGGCAGAGCCCCATTATTGATGATCAGGGATTTATGACTTATTTCTTTGACACATAGGATGTGTTTCCAGATATTCGCTAAGCATCTGGATTAGTTTAATACACTAAAATCAAAGCCCTGACCATCATACCTCCCTGGGATGATGTCTAAGATCGGGTGGTTTAAATGCTGTCACCGGGCTGGCTGTTACAAAACTGTCACGATTAAAGATCAGATACCGGACACTTTAAATTATGTGAAGAATGGAGAGCTGACACCACCCGCTACTCACAGCTTTCCCTGAAGATCGTAGATCTGACACTGGGTCATTTTTTTAATTACTAATTCTTAAATTACTTTAAATCCAATGTCTCTCAGATAGTCGAACGTTGCATCATAAAACAGAGGATTACGTGTCGGATCCTCTGGATCACCATTTGGAACAACGATTACCATGCCTTGGCGAGCACGGGTTAAAAGAACACGATATGCATTTTTGAGATAGGTCTTTCGTTCCTCTTTCCTGATACGATTCCATCGATTACCGACAAAGGACCAATGCTCCCATCCATTCTTTGAATAGCGAAAGTCCGCATCCCATGTGACGCAGACCCAGTCAAGCTCAAGCCCCTGTATATGAAATTCTGTGGCTACATCCTCAAGATAGTAGGAGGACCGCACATCATCCTTACCATTAAGAAACCAGTGAATCGGGTCTATCGGGGATTTGACATCAATGGCATGAGGCTTCAGCCGCTCGGCCTGGGATGAGACGACTATGCCGTACCGTTCTGATCCGCGGGCCTGTTCTTTTAACCACTTCCTGGCCCTAGCAATATTCCGTGTTATCACTATGGGGTATTTCGCATGTATCTTGCTCAGGGTCTCGCGGGCTGCTTCAACTTCAAGGTCAAGGAGCTGCTTTACTAAGAGTGAGACATGCTCTGCGCGGAATGAGCGCATGGATACAGCAAGGTGGAGCTCCTCTTTATATGAAACATTGCTCCGTCCATTCAATGACTCCAGGATATGTCCTGCACCGTATTCACTGTCAGTAATACGGGGCGAGATGTGGACATGCCAGTCAGGGAAGGATCGGTTCAGTGATTCAATCCATTCAGTGATGCCTGCTTCACCGGTGTTTATCTCCTGCCCTCCTCCTACTAGACAGACGACTACGGCCCAGTCATCATGACGGTCAAGGCAGGAGATGAGGAATTCAGGTTCAGAGTGGTTGAAGTTTGGGGTGTTTTTCTTTCTGCGCATAAAGGATGATGTCTGCTCCAGTGTCCATGCTCGCTGGGCTTCATCAAAGAGGGCGACATGTTCTTTCGGCGGGTTCTGGTCGCTCAGGCAGTCATCGCGGAAGTGGTGGACATTCTGAATGAACATTTTCACTTCACTCAGTGCTTCGCCCTTCTTCATTTTCCTGCCGTCCAGTTTCGCCCTCTCGATCTGATCGCGGGTCAGTGCCTCACGGAGGATAGCAACAAGGGGGCCGTTGCCTGAGAGAAAGACACTGTAGAGGTCGTCTTTGTCATCTATATGCGTGGTGGCAATATTGAGACCGACCAATGTCTTGCCTGCCCCCGGGACACCGGTTACAAAACAGATGGACTTGAGCGAGTTATCACGAGAGCGCTGTATTATCTCAGCCAATGCATGTGATGTCTTGCTGAGATTAATCGCACTTGCATCACTTCGGGATATGTCCTCAACAGAATGATTATTGTAGAGCGCCATTGCTGCTTCTATGATGGTAGGAGTCGGGCAGTACCTACCGCTGTACCATTGTGATGAATCGATAGCATCTCCATCTGCAAATGCCAGGACATTCGCAATAACATCACCAAGCATCTGTTCATTAGAACAAATTGGAAATAGGAGTTTATCATTCTGGTGAGTGGAAGCAACCACAAGATCTGCCTCAGTTGCTTTGGTGGCGATAAGGACAGGAGCAATGAACTCATGATGGCTTGATTCATGAAAGTTCTTCAGGTCCAAGGCATAGTCCCACACCTGATCAACCGCATACGCAGAAAAGGAATCATCCCCCACCTTAAACTCAAGAACAAAAACCACCGGCCCGATCAACAGTACAACATCAATACGCCGCCCCATACGTGGAATAGAGTATTCAAAGTAGATATGCCCCTTGTGATAAGGCAGAACCTCACGCAAAATCTCTATTTGCACAGACCACGCATTAGACTGCGCTTTAGCCACATCCCCACCTCCCTGAGTCAGCTTACCAATCACTTCATCAGTCGAAGTACGAAGAAACTCAGATATGGAATCAGAATAATACGCCCGCTTCATAACTCCCTATTAACGAATGCGGTCTTCCTGCCCTTTTGAGTCTGAAGTTTCCCTTTATCATATTGTTCAAGCAGGGACAGGGTTTTGGAATAATCTGCAAGCAGGTTTAATATTTCCGTCTCCTGACCTTTAAGGAGTTCTTTTCGAGATTGCCCCTGGAAGAATAAGACAGCCTCCTGAAGCTCATTAAACTTGCTTCGCGCCTCCGATATCCTTTTTTCGTTAATGGCATAACCGTTGATGAGATACTGTTTTAAAACCTTGCTGGCCCAGATGCGGAATTGTGTAGCCCTCCGGGAATTGACTCGATATCCTACAGAAATAATCGCGTCTAAATTGTAGAATTGTGTTTTGTAAGTTTTACCATCCGAGGCAGTATGTTCCAAAATGGAACCAACTGAATCTTTATTCAACTCCCCTGATCTGAATATATTATTGAGATGCTTGGTAATTGCCGGCCGCTGCGTGCCGAACAGCAAAGCGATTTGGTTTTGGGTCAGCCAGACAGTTTCCTTGTCCAGTTTAACTTCCAGCTCCACCTCGTTTTTCGAGGTCTTGTAAATTAGTATTTCGCCTTTTTGCAGTTTCCTGTTTTTCATATACACACACCGGGGGTGTCAGGTCTACGTTCTTCAGAAACACCCGTTATCCCTGACAACCTCCTCCTGATACTCCTCAATAACCGGCCCATCCGCCTCTGCCCAATCAAGCCCCTGCAGTTCCTCCGGCAGCACCCATGCCATAGCCGTATGTTCATGAAGAATAATCTCACCTGATACAATTTTGCAAATAAACGGGTAAAGAGTAACGCTAAACGTCGGATAGTGGTGTGTCGAGACATTCAGCGGCGCTCCAACGGATACCTCAATCCCCAGTTCCTCTGCCAATTCACGCTTCAGACATTCCTGCGGACTCTCCCCGCCATTGATCTTTCCACCCGGAAACTCCCACTTCAGAGGCAGGCTCATGGATGCACTCCGCTGCGTACAGAGCACCTTCCCCCCACGTTCAATAATCGCACACGCAACATGTATATGTTTCATGAAAGACCCTTTGAAATAAATTTATGGAGGCTCAGCCTGCTGTCGCCGCGGGGGGAGATTTACCTTGTTAATTGCCAAAGACAGACACTATCAAACAGGCCCCGGTTATTATCAATAGTAAACCTTCACCATTGTCCCTTTGCCCTCTTCACTCTCTATCTTCATCTCCCAGCCGTGGGCCTTTACCAGGTGTTTTACAATCGCCAGACCGAGGCCCGTGCCTCCAAGTTCTCTTGAACGCGAGGGGTCAACGCGGAAAAACCTCTCACCAAGACGGGCAATATACTTATGGGGAACACCGGGGCCTGTGTCTCTGACGTAAAAATAATTTCTGCTGCCATCCCGGCCCAGACCTATCTCTATCTCCCCTGTTCCCGTAAATTTAACAGCATTGTCCGTGAGGTTCAGTAGTATCTGTGTAAGCCTGTCCCTGTCAGCATTGATAAGTGTCTCTCCATGGGTCACGGATTTTTTGATGGAAAGGTTTTTTTCCGCAGCGTGCACAACCGATAGCTGCATGACTTCGTCAATTATATCGGTAATATGAAATTCGGTTTTATTTACTGTTACCACTCCGAGTTCAAGCCGCGATATTATCAGCAGGTCTTCAACAAGCCTGTTCAGCCGTTCACTGTGGTTCTTAATGGTTGTGAGGAACTTTTCCGCATTTTCCCTGTCATAAAGTGCACCGTCCAGGAGTGTTTCAGCAAATCCTTTTATCGCTGTAATCGGGGTCTTTATCTCATGAGAGACATTTGCCACAAAATCCTTCCTTGTCTGCTCCAGTTTTTTCATCTGGGTGGTGTCATGAAATATTGCTACAAATCCTGCCAGTTCGCCCACCTGATAATATAAAGGCGACACGCGGACATGGAGGTATTTTTCCCCGGTTAAGTCAAAGGTCAGTTCAGCTGCGCCAGGAATCCGGCTTTTCTTGACCTCATCAATAAGCGCAATAAAAACAGGGCTCCTGACGATCTCAAGAAACGGCCTCCCCTCGAGACGGTCGCTGCCAAAGAGGTCTTTTGCCGCGTTATTTGAAATTTCAATAATATTATGGACATTAATAAGGAGGAGAGCGTCGGGAATACTCTTTAATATGACGTTAAGCCTCTTTGTTTCCTCATCACCCGCCTTTACCGTCTCCTCCAGCTCCGAAGCCATGTTGTTCAGACTGTGTGCCAGTTCGGTGAATTCTCCGGCGCCCTCAAGATAGAGCCTCTTTTTAAACAGGCCGTGGGCCAGAGCCCCGGCATACTCTGCAATCCGGATTACAAACTTTCTTATCCTCTCTGTCTGATATATGAGGATCAGACCGAAAAGAAGAAATACCGTGATCACCGCGATATTTATCTTCAGTCTCAAAATATTGATCGCCTCATTTACCGCTGAGAGCGGGACGGCAAGCCTTACAAAACCTGCAGGCTCTCCGCTCTGCACATTTTTGATCGCAACATATAAATGATCATATTTCATGGTATCACTATACCTGATTGACCAGCCGGTGCCGGATATGATGGCCTGCTGGATTTCAGGTCTGTTTATCCTGTTGTCCATTGTTTTTGGATCATTATCGGAATCAGCCAGTACCTTTCCGGCTCCATCAAGAATAGTTATCCTTGAGTTTGTTACCTGTTTCATCTCCCCGGCAAATCCGGAAAGGTCAGCTTCCTCTCCGGAGGGGACGGCACCCGCGATAACAGATGCCTGAACCGAGAGGCTGCGCGTAAGCTCACTGATATAACTGTCTCTGATCACATTGGTTAAATAGAAATGCATAAATACTACGGACACAACAAGCGCAATAAAATAAACTATGAATACTCTTCTGAAAATTCTTCTTTTCATAATCCCCTTTCCATGTAATAACCAATCCCCCGTCTGGTCTTAATATATTCAGGACGGGACGGATCGTCTTCAATGCGTTCCCTGAGTCTTCTTATATGTACGTCTACTGTCCTGGGCTCGACAAAGGCCTCATCTTTCCAGACTGCATCAAGGAGTGCACTGCGGCTAAACACACGCCCTTTTCGCTGTACCAGATAGAGGAGAAGCTTATATTCCGTAGCGCTTAATTTCAAATGCTCCCCTCTTTTCACAACCTGATAGGTATCAGTGTTGATTTCGAGGTCGCCGATTTTAACGGACTTATCCTGCAACGGTATTTCATGTGTCCTTCTCAGAACAGCCTTTACCCTGGCAACAAGTTCACGCGGGCTGAACGGTTTTGTAATATAATCATCAGCGCCCATCTCAAGACCAAGCACCTTATCAAGCTCATCGCTTTTTGCAGTAAGCATGATTATCGGGACAGAGGAAGTATCGTCTGCAGACTTGAGTATCCTGCAAAGCTCCATCCCCTGGATGCCGGGGAGCATTAAATCAAGGACAATAAGATCATACTTGTTATTTTTGACCCTGCGCAATGCATCTTCACCGTCAGTGCATACAGATATCCCGAACCCTTCCTTTTGAAGGTTGTAGGAGACAAGCTCCAGGATATCTTTTTCATCGTCTACTACAAGTATTTTAGTATTCATCCCGGGATAGCACGTCCCTGCTGTTTCAATTAAAATTATTGATGCCCATTAAATATTACTATAAAAAAATCCGGCATGCATCAGATCTATAATAAGCTGCATATACACCGGCTCCGGTTATAAAGTCTTTGCCGCTGTACCGGCAAACAACCACAGCATCAAAGCTATAATTAAAAGCTGGATAAACCAGCCTATAACACAGACACCTGCTGCCCGCCAGGTGCTCCTGTAATCAAGTGCCTGCCTGACAGCGACTACCATTGCCGCAAGCATCCAGATTGAGGCAATGATAAAAACAGGTTTCAGGAGAAACGGTATTATCCCAAGCACACGGATGAGGCCCGGTGCGCTGGAAAACCCGATTGTTCGCAGGAGTTCCCCCGGATCAGAACTGGTCTGCGGTTCAGGGAGGAGTCTTGTACCTATAACATAAGTCAGAAAGGCCCACACGAACCACCCGACAAGAGATATAATGATGCCGATGATGGTGCCTCCAAGCCCTGTTCCACCCACATTGGCCACACCTCCTGCGGCACTGGACAGTATAACAACCACCATGGCCTGATTCAGTGAGCCTTTGTCACCTTCCACCTCTTCATATAAAGTAACATCAAGCCTTGCTGCCCGGATAATGCGGCTGATAAAATCTTTCATTCATGTCTCCTGTATGAACCAATTCCCCTGTACGGGAATCCCATTGCCCATTATATATTATTTCCGTCATATCACGTTAGATTAATAACGAGTAAATTGTACCATTCACCGGGGTGTTTATCTACATGGTAAAGAACGCCGAATTATGTTTGTTATTTTTTCCAATTAAGATACAATGTTACACATATGCTTTCAATCAAAAAAGGCTTAATAATAATTTACAGGCTTTTTGACGTAGCGTCGGAGATTAATCTCTCCATTGTGGAGTCAAAGGTGAGAGAGGGCGCAAAGAGGATGCGCCTTTCAAAGCATCCCTATATGAAGGCCCTTCAGTTCACTGACCCCCCGGTCTCTTTTGAATTGAATGGTTTTACCAAAACCCTGTTTGAAGGGACAATCCATATTAATGTAGTGGCCAAGGCTTATGATTTCGGTGTCCTTTCCCTTGCCTTTTATATTTCCATCCCCGAAGGCACGACCTTCTCATCGCTTGAATCGGTAGCAAAGGAGCTTGATACTGATGAGGGGATCGATGAAAAGGCAAAAGAATACATAGGCCAGCTGATGCATAACCTGGGAGAAGCAGTCATCAGGCCTTCTCTGAAGGAACAGTTTATGGAAGACTACATGATATTCGCCATACAGGGCCTGGATCAGGTAACTGACATGTCCGATTTTTTAAATCAGTACGACCCTTCACGCCTTCTCCTGTACGAAACAAGAGAGGTAAGTCAGCATACAAGGGAGGAAACCCTCAGGCACCGTTTCAGTTATTACCCTGATGATCTTATCATTGTACACATTGACAACGCCTTTGTTATCGAGCCTTCAGGCAGCTCCGACATCTTTGATATCCTGGAATTTGCAAATGCCCAGATCCTGGAATTGAGATATTATGACAGTGTCCTGGACAGGCAGCTCTCCTGGATATACAGGGAGCTTTCCAAGCGGCATGTTGTCTCGGCATTCAGACTGAGGGACTATGAACGGCTCGGAAAAAAGGTCACAGAGATCGTTACAGAACTCACCGAGGTTACGGAAAAGGTGGACAATGCCCTGAAGGTCACGGAAGACGTCTATTATGCAAAGATATACAGAACTGCGATGATGCTCTTTCGCAGCCGTGACTGGGAGATGAGCATACAGGAAAAGCTCCAGGTAGTGACCAACACGTCCAAAATGATCTACGATGAAATATCAACTAAACGGGGGCATCTGCTTGAGCTGGGCATCATTATTCTGATTGTCATTGAAATTGTGATTCTGCTCGTAATGGAATGGTAGCAAAGAAGCAGCTCTAATATTCAGGCAGAACACTATATTCTTTCGGTCAATGCGATGGGGCATCCACGCAGTATGATCACACTTTTAAATCGATGATTTCAGCACTCAGTTTCTTGCCTTCGATATCAAGCAGGGCCACGGTCACCGGCAGCTTGAACCTTCGCGGCCCGGCACTGCCCGGATTGATGTACAGTACCCCCTCATGTTCATATATGGCCGGCCTGTGAGTATGTCCTTGGACTATGACCCGGATATCAGATGATGAAGGCCTTATGTCTAATCTGCCTAAATCGTGTAATACATAAATTGTGTGACCGCCTGTGTCAACTACTTCAGTCCGTTTTAGATCATATGCCCTTAACTCATTGTCCATATTCCCCCGGACTGCGACAACAGGGGAAATCGCTTTCAGTTTATCAATTATCTGAAGGTCGCCGATGTCCCCTGCATGGATAATGAGATCTGCGTCCTGTAAAGCAGACACTGCCTCCTTACGCAGCAGGTTGTGTGTGTCTGATATGATACCGATCTTGTTTTTAATTTTACTTTTTGCGTCGTTCATCATTTTACAAATTTACTAAATAATTTCTGTTTCAGCATACCATATGTTAAAATAATTTAACTGCATGCCGGGATATTAATTTATTATTAGTCAGTTTCTGTTAAGGAAGTAATTTATAGTTTCCACTGCAGGAAGTAGTTAAGGGAGGCTGTCATTTTAAAGTTTGGTCCTCAGCACAATGAAAAGAGGCTTTTTTGCAGGATGCCCATTAATGCTGAACTCACTTATTCCATAAAGGGAGAAAGTGCTTCATTTAAGGGGCAATGTAAAAATCTGAGCCATTCAGGGATCCAGTTTGAGACCAGCAAGCACCTGAGAGAAGGGGTCTCCCTCGAAATAACAATTGATACCAGAAGCGACGTATTTAAACCAATGCACGCTACGGTAGAGGTGCTGCGCATTGACCCGTTAGAGAACAGCGGTTACAGGGTCTCGGGCAAAATACTGGAGTACAAAGAGTAAGCATACTATTGGTACATGCAGTCCGCGGCTGAATGCCATTTAAATCTACAAATGACCATCCTCTTATGAACATCAGGATCAAAAAGGCATCAGGCATAACTGAGGACTTTAATCCCGATAAATTACTGGAGTCGCTGCTGCGTTCCGGTGCAGACCGGGACCAGGCAGAGGAAGTTATTTCACATATACTCCCAGATATACAACCTTACACAAGCACAAAAAAAATCTTCAGGCTGGCCCGCAAGTATTTACGGCAGTTCAACAGGTCAACCGTGCTGAGATATTCTCTGAAAAAATCATTGCTGAAATTGGGCCCGTCCGGATATCCCTTTGAGAAGTATGTAGGAGAGCTGTTTAAGCACTATGGCTACAGTGTAAATACAGGTGTCTTCCTTGAGGGCAAATGTGTGAAACATGAGGTTGATGTGTTGGCCTTTAATGATAATGAAATGCGCCTTGTTGAATGCAAGTACCGGAACAGGGCGGAGAATGCGCCTGATGTCAAGGTGGCCCTGTACTTTCATTCCCGGTTTCGTGACCTTCGTGCCGCGATGAAGACTCAGCATCATGGGAAATCGTTTTCAGGATGGATAGTGACCAATACTCGATTCACAGAAGATGCTATTAAATATGCGGTGTGCAGCGGTCTTAAACTGGTAAGCTGGCGATATCCCGGCAAGGGCAGCCTCGAGCAGATGATTGAAGAAAAGAAATTATATCCTGTTACAGTCATCCCGGGGCTTACGTCATCACAGACGAGACATCTTTTTGAAGAAAAAGTAATCTTGATGAAAGACCTGGCAAAAATGCCGCCGGCTGATATAAAGAAGCTGCTTTCCGTTTCAGACAAGCGCGCGCTCGCACTGAAAGAGCAGGCTGACAAGCTGTGCTTCTGCTGAGTATAAATCTGTTTAGTGAGAATAGAAACGACGTTATAGCGATAAAGTAATATTAGGTAAAACCCGATTTATAAGTATCATTAATGGTTATTGAAGACTCAATAATGATCAATGCCTCCCTCGAAAGGGTATGGGACATATTTACTGACCTTACCTGCTGGAAAAACTGGTGCTCTGTAATTGAGGATGTGTCCTCTGATGGGACTCACCTTGAAGAAGGTAATAGTTTTAAATGCTGTATACGGCCTTTTGATATCCCCATGAACCTTGAACCCGTAGTAGAAGAGATCGACCCGATGCACAGAATAGTCTGGTCCGGGAAAAAACACGGGGTCTCGGCACTGCATGAATTCACATTTCAGACAAATGGCAGCGGAGTTCTCCTGACGAGCCGGGAGGCTTTTTCAGGCATCTTTATGAGCCCTCTCCGGTTTCTCTTTCCAAAAAATAAATTACAGGAACTATCCGGAAAGATGCTGATGGAAATAAAAGTGGCAGCGGAAACAATGCCATGAGAGCAGAAAATCAAACATACATTCAATATAAACAGGAGGCAGATGAACAAGGAAGCTTCAAGGAATATTCCCCAGATTGTTAAGTATGGAAGCAATGGATTTGATGAGCTGATAAAGCGGTTCCGCACAAGCTCGCGAAACGCATTCCCCATACTCTTTGCCGGCTACTCGGAAGACCTCAAGACCCTGGCCGCTGACATAATCGGCGTTGAACTGAACCTTGATCTTTACCGTGCAAACCTCTCCTCGCTTGTAAACAAACATACGGGGGAAACCGAGAAAAACCTGGACCGGGTATTCAGTGAGGCTGCCGAAGGCAATGCCATTATTCTGCTTGATGAGGCAGACACACTATTTGGAAAACGCACTGAGATTAAGGACACGCACGACCGCTACGCCAACCTCGAAGTCACTTACCTGCTGCAGAGGATAGAGAATTATAACGGGATCGTGATACTGTCTACAAAGCACAGCAATACCATTGATGAAGCCCTTATACGCCGGATGCGGTATGTTGTAAAATTCCCGTCGTCATTAAGCAGATAATATTAGATTCCTTGTCCCCACAGTCTATTATCCACCTATACCTGATCGTGTGCTATCTCTTCCTTCCTTTTTGATATGCTGCGCATAAATTCCATGTCTTTTTTGCTTCGTTCCATCATCCTGTCTTCAATCTCTTCCCTTTTTAATCCCATCAGGATTTTATATGCATCATACTTGGTTTTACAGAAATAGATGTCAAACGGGTCTTTCCGGCCTTCTGTCCGGAATATCCTGATACCCGGAATATCGTCTTTTTGTGTATACTCAAACTCCATATTGACAAGCAGAGGCTCTATATCATATTTGTTCTGCCACGGGATGCAGGCCCCTTCCATGGTCAGCTGTGTGTCCATTATAGACCGCACCTTTTCAGTAACTCCTCCAACAGCCAGAATGATCTCGCCAGTCAGAGACCCGGTTATCCCGTACTTCTGATTTACAGGCTGCTGGATATAGTCTGATATCAGACCTACATCCATTGCAACTGATGCACTGTCGCCTTCGACCCCTCCATGGGCCTGGATATATTCGATATGCATTTCATATCCCACATATGGCGCCCTGACTTTGCGCAGGAGCTTCTTGATCGACGCCCTGACGTTTTGTGCTGCTCCCTTGGCAATATCCCCGATCTTCCCCGGTGCTGTGATGATATCAGTGCCGCCTGTGTTAATCTGGCAGTGTATGGGAAGGGGCTGTCCGAACATACGTCCGCTTGCCCCTGAGTGGGTGACGGCCAGACCAACCACATATCCTATGGAGTCAGTCATGGATGTAATATACCTTTTCAGGTCTTTCCTGCTTTCGATTATCTCCCTGGAGACAGCACCCTCTATACTGATATGTTCTTTGAGAGCATTTCTTATATGTCTGGGTTCCACGAATTCAGAGTTTTCGATTATTGCATCAAGTTCCGCTGTTTTAATTATACCGTTGACCGGTCGCAGCATGCAGCTCAATTTACCGTCAGAGCTGCGGCAGCGCAATTCCCTTACTATCTCTGCCACAGCGCTCCGGGAAAACTCCCGGGCCTTGAGTTCGTAATCAAGGGGAAGCCGTTTGCCGTAGATCTTCTCGCTCCTTCTCCTGACCCCTGCATGTCCTTCCTTTGCCAGCACTTCCCCCCAGGTATTTTCAAAGTCCTTTTCAAGGTTTTTTATTTCCTGTTTTATATACTGGGCGACCTGCCTGACATGCTCTGCAGTTTCGGGCACCGCACTTTCCATCTGTATTATTTCTCCCTTGTCTTCAATCCTGCTGAGAAAAGCCCCGTCGCCTTCTTCCTGAAGGTGCTGCAGGGTATCATGATTACAGCATGCAATGATGATGTTGTCAGCCTTAAGATAATTTTCCGACCTGTCTGCAGCGCCGCTGCCCGTGTTTCTGCCGCCTTCCAGGATATATTTCTTGTTCTGCATTATCTCGAGCAGGCTCGACATATAGCGTGTTTTGACCAGGGTTTTAAGTTCATCTATATAGATTATAGGCGACTTTGCATGTGCGCCGAGATAAGTTCTTTTATGTATGGGCGTATGCATGTTACCAGACTGATAGGGGTCATGCCTGAAGCCCCCCTTCATGTTCTTTGCGTCAGGCTCGGACACATTTACCATAAGGTTCGTGTCTTTTCTGGGGTCATACAAGACCTCCGGGACCATGTCCATGATATGTTTTACAGAAACAGACTTGCCTCCCTGTGCCTCCTGCTGTATTTTTTCCTGTACGCTTATATTGTTCTCCTGTATGAACATGAAAATCGCACCCATACCAGCCAGTCCGGTCAGTACAAATGCGACGGGGAAAAAGACCCCTGTGATACTGCTAAGGGCCGCTGTCCACAATAAAAACATCTTGACCTTGTTAACAGAGGCAAGCTGGGCAGCAAGTGAGAAGTCATCGATGCTGTTCTTTGCCGCCTCAATCTGTTCTCTGACCTGGTTGATGTGTGCATCGAGCTTTGCAGGGTTTGCATAGGCAAAGCGGACATGATTGATGTCCTTCCCCGGATAGGCGGCAATTGATTCTTTCGGCCGGATATAATCGCCAAGTGATTTATCAAGTACATGCTGAAACATGCCTGCAAGCATGGATTTTCCAGTCCCGGGCTTTCCTACCATAAGCATATGGCCCTTGTTCTGGGCTATTTTTCTGATGGCTTTTTTGGCGTTGTCCTGAAAAATGACCTTCTCAATCGGATCCTCGGGAAGAGTCACCTGGGAGGTGTCATTCATATAGTCGAGGTGCTTTTCAAGGCGTTGAGGATAAAGCGTCAGTTCCCTGATCCATTTATAATCATTTTCATTATAGGAACTAGACATTCTGATACCCGCGTATGGAGTCCATAAGATAAAGCTTTCCTGCGTCAGAAACCAGCGCCTTTTTATTGATTTCCGAATACACCTTGGGCAGATGGCCCTTTATGGGTTCAAGTGCCCTGAAGTCATGCATCACTGATATGTTAGTGCAGAGCTTATGCTTTTCTGGTCCTGAAAGCGGTACAAAAGTAAAAGATACGATGCTTTGATTTTTATTGAGAGTTTCAGCGAGCGTGTCCTTTTCATACTGACTTATTTTATGAGCACTGAACACTTCACGGTAAACCGTGGGGAGGTGTTTGTCTGAGTAATCCTGCCCTAATTGTTTGGCAAAAAACAGCTTCAATGGCTTTGCATCTCCTTTCACACAAAGCAGAAGCGCCTCTCTAAGTCTGGGGTCAGACTGGATGCACTGTTCCATAAGGTGCATATAATTGATGAGGAGATTCTCATTAATCCAGTACTCAAACTGATAATTTGTGTTTAACACACAATATCTCAACTGATTGTTCTGAGTGAACTTAATCAGCCGGTAACTGTTTTTGACATAAAAACCCTTGAAATTAAACCCCCTTAATTCGAATAAACCGTTCAGCAGGTAGGCCTTATTCGCAACGACTTTGGTTTTTTTTGAAAGTGAGCTGGCCACAAAATTGATCTTATCACCTATGCTCCCCTGCAAATTTAACTGGTACCGGTTCCTGCCGATGTCTTCACAAAGGGCCTTTACGTCCTCAACCTTTTCCCTGTCCAGAGAAGAGAGTTTTTTCTGGACCGGATCATAAGGCTTGAGCAGGTCATTAATTTTAATAAAATGTGCATTTAAGTTCTCGTCCTTAAATGATGGGGCGCCGAGTTTTGATGCTGTTATAATTTCTTCTATATGAGAATCATGACCTTCAGACCGGCTTTTTGTCCCCGGGAGGATTTTATTTAACAGCCTTTTCAATTTTCCGGAGGACGGCTTGCGATACTGCACCCTGCAGCCGACCACCTTTTCTTCCAGAGTTATCGGATTAGGATTAAGCAAATAGCGGGCGAGTTCGGATATCTTATATTCTGTAATCAGTCCTGAAATCGCTTCCTTGCATATGTTGCTCAGATCCAGAGTTACCGGCATCCCTTCAGAAATTATCCAGAATCCCTGTTTGTTTTTATTTTCCAAATGCATATAACGGATCGAAATATATGATCTTTACAAGGCCAGAACCGAATTAATGTTATTAATGATGTCATACTCATATACGGCAAAGGGGCCGGTTTTCTTGAGTGACAAAAATGCCTTTTCTGTTTGGCAAAATCGCATATTGTGTTCTGCGAAACCCGTAAATTGATATAAGAAGTACATGGATTGAATAATTTTCTTGACAAGCAGTCTCTATTTTAATAAAGTCTATCTGGTATCGAGAGTTTTCAGATAAAAAACCTGCAATGAAAGGAGAGAAGCAATGTTAGAGAACAAAAGGACGCATAAAAGATTTGATCTCCCTCTTATTGTTAAATTCAGACAGGCTGCCAGAGCAGTTTCATATTCACTCGGCTTGACAAAAAACCTGTCCTGCGACGGGATCAGCCTCGAGGCCCGAAACTTTAATTTTAATCTGCAGGAGAACCTGGAATTGGAACTCAAACTTCCTCAGAACGCCGGATCAGTTTCTCTCCTCGGGGATGTTGTCTGGAAACAGAATGATGGAAAGTCAAGCTATGCAGGTATCGCATTTAAAATACTGGATGAAAAAATACATAATGACGCAATGGAAAAAATAACCTCATATACAAAGATACCTCTGGTCAGTGCCTTTTACGGTAATAAGATCGATAAAAAAATTGACACGGTATCTGAGGAAAAACATTTTCACAAACCGGATGAGACCGGGGCTGTGCAGTCGCGTGATATAGGCAAACCCCCGGTGATATCTTCAGGGGAATCACGGGTTTTAGGGCTTACAAAAGAATATTATAACGATGGGAAGGAATGTAAGGTCTCTTTTTTGTTGCCGCGTGATGCAGCCCGTGATGCATTAACCGTGACGGTTGTTGGAGATTTCAATAACTGGAATATCAATGCCACCCCGATGGTTAAGGACAAAAAAGGTGACTTTCACATTACATTAACACTGGCTGGTGGCAGAGAATACAGGTTCAGATACTTTCTTGATGGTTCCCGATGGGAAAATGACTGGCTTGCTGATAAATATGTATCCAATGCTTTTGGATCTGATGATTCCGTAGTGATCGTCTAAAGCTAGTATAAAAGGGGCTGTATATTGCAGCCCCTGGAAAGTGCTGGCGTCCCCACGGGGATTCGAACCCCGGTTACCGCCGTGAAAGGGCGATGTCCTAGGCCGGGCTAGACGATGGGGACACATGGTGAGCCGCGATGGATTCGAACCATCGACCCACGCCTTAAAAGGGCGTTGCTCTGCCAACTGAGCTAGCGGCCCTGTTTTAGGGCATAATAGTATAACAAAATCAGACAATAAATCAACAGGCCTGTGGGAAAGGGGAATGTCAATCATTTTGTGTAAATTCCTTTAAGGGCTTCTTTCCCCATTGGTCGTTTAGGTGACTCAGCACTGCATAGACGATTCTCTCAATGCCATGATCATGATTGAAACATCTCATGGGCCTTGTCCTTTCCGGTCATTCTCGTAGATGCTCCATATAGAAATATATTCCATAATGCCGTATCATCTCTTCCACTCTCATACCTCATCCCTCTTATCCGCGGCATCCGTATCTCAAGTCGTACATACTTAAGTGTGATAAAACGCCTCCAATAGCCGTTCCGGTAGTCCTTTTGCTCAGTTCCACGCTCACACAGCTTGCACCTTATTAACATATACCGCTCTCCCTTTCGTGCCCCCTCTGTGATTCTCTTCCTGAATTCCTTAGTTCTTTTACTTACATGGGTGTATCCTCCTTTCTTGTTCCTGCCCAGAACAATGGAAAATACACCTTTTACTTTTTTACCTAAGATTTTTACACAGAAGTTTTTACGCTACCCTGGTTATCAATCACGCAATTGCTATTTGACGAATTCTCTTAATAAATAGTAAATTTATACATATGCAAGTCGTATCTGATTCTTGCTCAAATCAAATCCAAACACCTTTTCCCCAAAAAAAATACGTCCAATATTCTGTAGTATTTTTATTGTTGGTACTGGCATTCGGCATAAGACTATTACATATAACCCGCCCACCATTGGATTTTTTATCCATACGCCAATATCAGAGCATTCACATTGCGAGAGGGCTATACTATGAAACTAATGCATCTGTATCTGAAAAAGAAAAAAAAATAGCAAAACTCAACATGCAGCGGATGGGATTATTGCTTGAACCGCGGGTCCTCGAAAACGCCGCTGTCCTCGGCTATCAGATAGCAGGGGCCGAGCGCCTCTGGATACCCCGTACATTGTCCGTGGTCTTCTGGGTGTCAGGCGGGCTCTTTCTGTACCTGATTGCACGCATGATATCATCAATAGGAGAATCTCTTTTCTCCCTCTCTTTTTATCTCTTTCTCCCTTACAGCATACTGGTCAGCAGATGTTTTCAGCCTGATCCATTAATGCTGATGATGATGCTTGCAAGTATATATACCATACTGGTTTATTACGAACAACCCTCAATTCATAAGTTTCTTCTTTCAGCTGCAACAGCTTCATTTGCCATATTTATTAAACCATATTCTCTGTTCCCGATATGGATGGTCTTTATTTTCCTCTCGATCTATAAGAAAGGGCTACGGAAAACCGCATACAGCATCCCAGCTGCATTTATATTCCTTAGTTTTATCCCGGCTTTCTTCCAATATGTATACGGTATGTTT
Organism: Nitrospiraceae bacterium; assembly: GCA_003599025.1. Lineage (GTDB taxonomy): Bacteria > Nitrospirota > Thermodesulfovibrionia > UBA6902 > UBA6902 > UBA6902. The sequence continues at coordinate 27,069 of QZIL01000061.1, forward strand.
AATAATGTCGGCTTTCTGCAACAACACGCACGCGGCAGCTTTCTCCCGCACCTTATGCTTGATTTGTCTTTCTGGAAAGGGTGGCTTGTAATGCTTGGTGACGTAACAGGATATATCTTTCTTGCACTGGCTGTATGCGGATCGGTTTATGCCAGGAACGGACTGCCGAAAACGTTACTTGTCAGTCTTTGGGCAGGTTATTTCTTATTCGGACTGTCAGCTACATACCAGATACATACCCACAGCTATTACCATATTCCTTTTATCCCTATAGCAGCTTTATCGCTTGGCCCTATGGGCACCAGAGCAATAAAATATCTAATAAAACGATGGAAGATGCTGGTCGTGCTTTTATTAATATTATCTATTTCCAGTATGGTAACAGGCAAGCTGCGATTAATAAGCTTTTTAGATAAATACAAAAACGAACTGAAAACAGGTGCTGTTTTTATAGGAGTTAACCCGAGATTAAAGGACTTTCTTGCTGACAGCTATGAAGAGGAGATTAGAATTGCAGAAGAGATAGGGGCCCACGTAGGACACAGTACGGACACTGTATTTCTGACCCCCTCATTCGGCAGGATCATTGCATACCACGGCAATTTTTCAGGACTCCCGTGGCCGACCAGTCAGTCGCTTTATGCCCGCAGAGTCAGAGGTTCACAGTTACCGAACATCAAAAAGGATTTTACGTCTGATCATCTGATCATAGGCTATCAGGGTAAATTCATTGAATATTCTCCAGATTACTTTATTGTTACGGACTTTCAAGAATACGAGATACAGTCGGAGCTCAGAGAGCATTTAACGCAAAATTTCCCTATACTTGTTAATAACAAAGATTATATTATCTTTGATATGAGACAAAAAACCGTAAAGGCAGCGGCTGAAAAAAATATCGAATCAAACTGATATAATATCGGGAGCATTTTACTTAACACCCTTTTATAACGTAAACAAGGATTAACGATATATTAAAATGACCAACAATGTCAGCCGATCCAGTCTTATGGTTCTTTTAATTGTTCTATCAGGGTATGCTTTACTTATTATCTCATCAAATCATTATGCAAGATTAACCGCAGATGCCACCATTTATCTGGACCTCGCAAAAAAATATTTACAGGGAGATTATACTAACGCAGTAAATGGATACTGGGGGCCGATGCTTGCATGGCTATTTATTCCATTCCTCTACTTCGGGGCAGGAGAAGTATTTGCAATAAATGCACTCAATTTGGTTATAGGGCTACTTACTATTTTTGGTGTCTGGAGTCTCTCGTATCGGTTTGAAATAAGCGAGATAATCAGAATCGCCATCCTAGCCTCATTGCTGCCAATCATGTTGCTTTTTTCAGTGGTGGAGATATTCGACTTTCTTCTCGTATGTTTTATCGTTTATTACCTCAATATAGTGTTTAATAACAAATACCAGACTAGACTATCCGGTGGCATCCTTTGCGGGTTTTTTGGTGCCCTTGCATATTTCAGTAAGTCTTTTGCCTTCCCCTTCTTCATAGTCCATTTCTTTGCCATGAACATCTTCCACTTTATAAGGTGTTCGGCAAAGGAGAGGACGAAGGTCTTGCGCAATGCTGTTGCAGGTTTTGCTGTATTTGTCATAATTATAGCTCCATGGGTTTATGCTCTCAGCACCAAATACGGGAAATTTACCTTCAGCAACACTGGAAAGGGCAATTTTGCCTCCATCGGTCCTGACGACCCCGAAACAGGACTTGAACGGGGTGTCTCGATATTTCACCAAGGGCTCTTCGCCCCTCCAAACAAAACAGCGACGTCTATATGGGAAGATCCTAGCTATATCTGGAAAGACGTTTCTTCCTGGAGCCCACTGGATTCACCTAAGCATTTTAAGCATTTCCTGAAGAACACCGCTAGAAACTTATTTGATACGATAATGGTCTACGAGTCATTTTCGAGACTTGCTGTTACGATTGTGGTTGCATATATATTATTGATCATAACTGGCCCCTTCAACAGAGAGATGTTGCGAGCAGACATGCTGTATTCGTTTGTAACTGTGGCTATTTATTCCGGTGGATACCTGCCTTTTCACTTGGAGCACAGATATTTGTGGCTTGTGAATATACTACTCTTGCTCATGGGAGGGCACTTGCTACATATTCTTTTCAGAAATGATTACTTTAATAAACCTGCGAGAAGAAGCATACTGCTGGTGATTTTTGCCATTTCATTCATGATCACTCCTCTTAAATCATATGCACAGTCTGGAGGCCACAACATAAACAAGGATATGTATATCTTCAGTCACGAACTAAAAGACAAATTTCAGATTAAAGGGAATATCGCTTCCAATAGGGAGTGGGTACATGAGCCGGTGCATGATTCATGGCATAAGACATTCCGTATATCTTACTGGCTGAACAGCAGATACTTCGGCCAGACCCGGGCTGTTCTCAGTGAAGATGAACTATCCGAAGAGTTAAAAAAACATAATATCGAATATTTCTTTATCTGGGGGGAGACCCAGAGCATTCCTGAAGTACTTTCTCAATATAACGAGATAACGAACGGAGTGTATACTGATCTCAAAATATACTCTATTATGGAACGGCCTGAGTAGTCCTTTCTACCTATTAAAGCCTATTGTAATTGCTTCTCTTTTTTTGTTAAATTATAAGTACTTTTTGATAATGCTTTTCATTCAGTCAATAAATCCATGACATTTGATCAGGTTCACGCTTCATAATGACAGTCTCTGAAAGTATATACAATCAAAAAAATAAATATAGACGACCCTCTGCATTAATCGTGCTTCCCGTTTTCAATGAAGAAAAAGCGCTTCGAAAAGGCGTGGATACATTATTATCTTTTCTAAGTGAGTATGACCGGTATGAATGGAAAATCGTAATAGCAGATAATAATTCTCAAGACAGTACGGGTGAGATTGGCCGCCAGCTGGAATCAGAGAATCTAAACGTAACATATCTGTATATTCCCCAAAAGGGGCGAGGCATAGCCCTGCGTACCTCATGGCAACAAACAGATTGTGACTTTGTCAGCTATATGGATATTGATCTTTCCACCGGGTTAGATGCCCTTATTCGTGCAACGGATCTGCTGAACGAAGGAGCAGAAATTGTTGTTGGTAACAGGTTGGCAAAAAAATCTAAAACAACAAGATGTTTGAAACGTGAATTCATATCACGGAGCTACAATATTGTTATAAAAACAGCTCTTAGAACTCAATTTCACGATGCGCACTGTGGTTTCAAAACTGGCCGCCGTGAAGTTGTTCAAAAAATATTACCGTATATTACAGACAATGAATGGTTTTTCGATACGGAATTTCTCTTTTACGGAGAAAGGTTGGGGCACAAGATTATAGAAATACCTGTAACGTGGATTGAAGATCCTGACACTAAAGCAAAGATATTTAAAGATGCCTATGATGATATACTTGGGCTTTATAAACTGAAGTTTCACAATACATTAAATACGCAAAGGAAATAACTATGAATGTTTTAGTAACCGGCGGCGCTGGTTATGTTGGTAGCGTGGTTGTTGAGATGCTGCTGAATGAAGGTTTTGATATTACGGTAGCTGACAATTTAATAGAAGGGCACAGATCTGCTCTTCCCGAAAATATAAATTTTGTTAAAGCAGACATAGGTAACCGTGAAGTAATGAAGCAGATTTTTCGTGAGAACAATATCGACTCTGTTATCCATATGGCCGGAGAAACCCTTGTATCCAAATCAATGACGCATCCCGAAGATTATTTCATAAATAATGTTGCTAAAGGTATTGAGCTCCTTGAAGCCATGCGTGAAACCGGTGTAAAGCGAATAATTTTTTCGTCAACGGCCGCGCTTTTTGGAAATCCCGTATTTACACCAATAACCGAAGAGCATCCAACTGAACCTATAAATACATACGGGCGGTCTAAGCTTATGTTCGAGCAAATGCTCGAGTGGTACAATATAATTCACGGACTGAATTATGTGTGTTTACGATATTTTAATGCTGCGGGCGCCACAATCGATCATGGTGAGCATCACAGCGTTGAAACTCATCTTATTCCTATAATAATGCAGACAGCCCTTGGGAAACGTGATCATGTGGATATTTACGGCTCAGATTATGAAACACGAGATGGGACATGCATTCGTGATTATATTCACGTTGCTGACCTCGCCATGGTCCATGTTGAAGCGCTGAGAAAAATGGATGACATCGGTCCTCAGAAACTTAACCTTGGAAATGGTGAAGGTTATTCTGTTAAAGAAGTTATTGAGGCTGCCCGTAAAATTACAGGGCATCCAATTCCTGCTAGGATATCCGATCGAAGACTTGGAGATCCAGCTGTCCTTGTTGCTTCATCAAAGAGAACTCATACGCTGCTTGGAGTATCGTTCAGGTATCCTGAAATTCAGCAGATTGTTGAGTCTGCGTGGAAGTGGCATTCTAGAAATCCTGACGGATATAATGACTGAATAATCTTATGGGATACACATTAGCGAAAGGGATTTATAATGCGTATATTAGTTACTGGCGGCGCTGGATTTATAGGTTCTCATACTACAGACAGGCTGCTTAGAAAAGGTTACGACGTTCGGATACTTGATAACCTTCAAAAGCCCGTTCATCTTAAAGGCAAACCCGACTACCTCCCTGGTAAAGCAGAATTCATGTTGGGTGACGTCAGGGACAAAGGGACTCTTGTTAAGGCATTAAAGGGAATTGATGCCATTTATCATTTAGCGGCATATCAGGATTACCTTCCGGATTTTAGCACTTATTTTCATGTTAATAGTGTCAGCACCGCACTTATTTATGAAATCATCGTAGAAAAAAAACTTCCGGTAAAAAAAGTGATAGTCGCTTCTTCCCAGGCTGTTCTGGGAGAGGGGCTGTACAGATGTGAAGAGCACGGAGAGCTTACACCTGATATCCGCCTTGAAGAACAGCTTTCAAAGGGTGACTGGGAGCATCATTGTCCTCATTGCGGAAAATATATGAAGTACATGCCCACCCCGGAACACAGGATCAATCCTCAGAACCAGTATGCCATGTCCAAGCATTCCCAAGAAATCATTGCGATTAATTTAGGGAAAAGATACGGGATACCATCTGTGGCCATGCGTTATTCCATTGTGCAGGGACCTCGCCAATCATTTTATAATGCATATTCCGGTGCAATGAGAATATTTAACCTTCATCTGTATTTTAACAGACAGCCCACCATTTATGAAGACGGAATGCAGATAAGGGACTACGTTAATTACCAGGATGTCGTTGAGGCCAATCTTTTGGTACTGGAAAATAACAAGGCAGATTATCAGGGTTTTAATGTAGGGAGTAGCAAGGGATATACCGTAATGGATTTTTATAAAAAAGTTCAGGAAGTGACCGGTAGGAGAATAGACCCGCTTATTGGCACTTTTTATCGCTATGGGGATACAAGGCACATCTTGTCGGACATCAGCAAATTAAAATCTTTAGGTTGGGAACCCAAGGTGCCAATTGATGAAAGTATTAGCGAATACTGGGAATATCTCAGGAGCCAGACTGATATTGATGATATTCTTGAATATGCAGAGAAGACCATGATGAAAAATGGAGTTGTGAGAGCGGTAAAAAAATGAAGGCCTTTCTTCTCGCCGCCGGTAAAGGAACACGCCTGCAGCCGCTGACATTTCATACCCCGAAGTGTCTTGTCCCGATTTGTGGAAGACCTCTTCTGGAATACTGGTTCGATCTTTTTGAGATTTATGGAATAAATGATATTCTCATTAATACCTCGCATCTCTCTGAAAAGGTTCAGGAATATATAAATGGACACTCAAGGGGCTTCAATCTAACTCTAACATATGAAGAAACACTTCTCGGAAGCGGGGGGACAATAAAAAAAAACCAGGATTTTGTTGCTGGGGAAGACAGTTTTTATATTTTTTATGCGGATAATTTGACGAATATACGTTTAAATAATATGATGAGATTCCATAAAAAGAACAACCATGATTTTACATTGGCGGTTTTTAGAGTACTAAATCCCCGTGAGTGTGGAGTCGTTGAGATGGATGAGCATTCAACTATTGTTTCCTTTATCGAAAAACCTGAGAAGCCAGCATCAGATCTGGCATTTGCCGGAATTATTCTGAGCAGTTCAAATTTAGTGGATTATTTCCCCGATAGAGATATTTTTGATCTTGGCCATGATGTGCTTCCCCGAATTGTCGGACATGCTTCAGGATATGTGATCGAAGACTACCTTCTTGATATTGGAACCCCTGAGAAACTATATCAAGCAGAAAATGATGTGAAAAATGGTAAAATAAACATCTGCCGCTAATTAAGTTAAGAGGTTTAAATATAAATGCGTTATAGTTTGAAAGGACGTAATAAATGATTATTTCTCAGACCCCGCTGAGAATAAGTTTTGTAGGAGGCGGCACTGACCTGAGATCATTCTATCAGAGTGAAGATGGCATGGTCCTCAGTTCCGCCATCGACAAATATGTTTATGTGATAGTTAAAGAACGGTTCGACGAAAAGATATATATTAATTACAGTATAAAAGAAATCGTAAGCGATGTCTCCGAGATTCAGCATCAGCTTGTACGGGAGGCAATGAAAAAGGTCGGTATAAAGAAAGGTGTAGAAATAACTACCCTGGCTGATGTACCTTCGGAAGGCTCGGGACTGGGATCTTCAAGCAGTATTACCGTGGGGCTTTTAAACGCCCTGTATAACCACGCAGGCAGGCAGGTTACCTTGGAACACATTGCAAGAGAAGCCTGTGAGATCGAAATTGATATCTGTAAAAAACCTATAGGCAAGCAGGATCAGTATATTGCAGCTTACGGTGGATTAAATAAAATAGCTTTTCATGCAAATGAGTCTGTTTCAGTTTCCAGAGTTCCCTTATACAATACGAACCTCCTTATTCTGGGCTCAAGACTTCTCCTTTTCTACACGAATAAAACAAGAAATGCAGATGTAATCCTCAAAAAGCAAAAGCAGGATACAGAAGACAAACGGGAAGTTTTAAGAAAAATGAAAAACTTTGTACCAAGGCTAGAACAGTCGCTTATTAATTACAAATTCAATAAACTCGGAAAACTTCTGCATGAAAACTGGCTTTTAAAAAAGTCGCTGGTTGGCTCTATTTCAAATCCAGAAATTGATGATATGTATAATAAAGCAATGGAAGCAGGCGCATTAGGCGGGAAAATCTGCGGGGCGGGAGGTGGTGGTTTCCTTTTGATGTATGTCCCGAAAGAAAAACAGGATAAAGTCAGAGATGCTTTATCTGATTATCGTGAACTCCCTTTTATGCTGGACTCATTCGGCAGTAGAATAATCTTCAATGTTAGAAGCTATTCGACAAAGTAGCATTTTTAGTAGATTTCATCAACAATAGGAATGTGCAGTTCCTATTAAGAACGAATCGTATTTATAATAAAAGTTGTTGCATAAGTATATTTTCAATATTACTTTGGAATGAGGGCACAATGGAAGAAAATTTCAGCATTAATTATCTTGATCAATTGAAAAGTTTACTGGATTCATTTCCTCACGGAAGATTTACAGAAATTAGAGAAGCCATGTTATCTGCTTATCACTCAGAAAAACAGGTGTTCATAATGGGCAACGGGGGCAGCGGATCAACAGCGTCTCACTTTGCCTGCGATATAAATAAAGGCAGTTGTTTCAATTTGGACAAGAAATTCAAAGTTATTTGCCTGAATGATAACATACCTACCATGTTGGCTTATGCCAATGATCTTTCATATAGCAAGGTTTTTGTAGAACAATTGAGAAATTTTCTTCAACCGGGGGATGTTGTTATCGGTATTTCAGGTAGTGGTAACTCCGACAATGTTCTCCAGGCGATTTCATTTGCCAGAAAAATGAAAGCCAAGACAATTGGGTTGAGTGGTTTTAATGGAGGAAAACTGTCACAGGCTGTAGATATTCCATTTATTGTTGCCATCAACGACATGCAAAAAGTTGAAGATGTACACATGATAGTAGTTCACATGCTGATGCAGTGTCTATGCGAGGCCTTGCAGTCTGATTAGCAACAATTATAAACCCAGATTTTCCATTAAAGAGACTGACTTAACAACTGTGCAAGTTCATTTTTCACTGTATTTTATCCTATAACAGTATTTGCAATTTGAGGCTGGATTCTGGACCAGTACCTCAGTGGCATGGTCCATTTTTTATCGAGTTCTCATGTGCTCTCCATCCCAGCTTCTTTTTTAATGATATAAATGCTGGGAGGCTGTAACATGTACTTTCCCCCGTCACGATTTCCATTGGTTTTGTCCTACACTTATATTTCTTATTCAATTGTTCAACAATATTGGATGTTCACAGCACTCCTATTCCCAATTCAACGCAATCACTTATCTCCCGCATGACACTTTTTATAGGAAAACTGCTAGCTTATATTTATTTCCGTACTGCCATATCTGCGTTCTGTAGATTAGTCTGTATCAGCTCTAAAAGTCTCTGACCGGTTTCGGTCTCTTTGTTAAATATGTTTATAAGTTCATCCGGATCCTGCTCCAGATTAAATAAAAGGGATTCCCCGTTTTTGAGATAGTGAATCAGCTTGTAATTACCTTCCCAGACAGCAACGCTGCCCTTGGTGATCTGACTGATACGGCTGGAGTTCTCTTCATAATTCATTGAGAATGCTGGTTTGAGGGGAAGATCTTCCCTGCGTATCAGTGGTTTAAGAGAACGGCCTTCCATCCATTGCGGAACTGGAATATCTGCCAGTTGCAGGATTGTTGCCGGAACATCGATCTGGGCAATGCGATCGTTTACAATATGTCCAATGGTTTGTTCCGCTTCTTTAATAATAACGGGGATATGCGTTACTTGTTCATAAAGGAATGGCCCCCCGTGAGTGTAATAACCGTGTTCAAAGCTTTCACCATGATCGGCAGACAAAATAATTACTGTATTCTTTAAGCTCAGTTTATCCAGTCCTTCTATAAAACCTTCGAATTGCTTATCACAATACCGGATGAATTCATTGTAGTAATTTCTAATTAGCCCGACAGCCGGTTGTAACTCATTTGGATATGGCAAGTATTCAAACAGATATTTATAAGTTTCGAGTTTTATCTTTTCCTGAGACTTATATGTTCTGTATTCCGTTGAAGCACTAAAAAAAAACCTGTATGATTCAGGGGGCAGATATGGATCATGCGGAGGGAAGATGTGAAGCCAGGCAAAGAAAGGCTGTGGGATACTTTCATTTAATATATTTAGGAACCGGCCAAAAACCTCCTCTGCCGGAACCGAAGTATATGAATAATCAGTTGAAACAACTCGAAGTAATTTATCGAGGATAAAGTCATTCTCCAGAATCCAGTTGTATTTTTTTATTTTATTTCCAAATAATCTGAATAACAATACGTCAAGCACTCCAAACTGTGAACTAACAAGAGAAGCAGGTTTACTGAAATCAGAGGCAATAGGAGCTATATCGAAGCTATCCTCTATTCCAAGTATCTGGACGGAAGTATGCGGATTTACGACAAAAGCTATATTAAAGTAACCATGCTTCTTCAGTATGTACGGTAGATTTTCGAAATGACTGTTAACAGGCTTTGTTCCTTCTATATGAAAAGTTCGATGAGTCCACACATTCTTGCCAGTCATCAGACTAGCTGTTGCGGAAGTCGTAAAATTGCTTGCAGCCTCTGCCATTGTAAATACAGTTGCATTTTTTGCCCAGTCACGAATGAATGGGGTAGTATCTTTTTCGTAACCATATACCGACATATCCCTGGCCGATAAGGCGTCAAAGGTTACAAGAATAATGTTTGGTCTAGCCTGATTAGTTACAACATCGGGCATAGATACAACTTCTAAAAAGGAGGTGTCCGTGTCTTTAAACCAAGCATAATAAGAAACAAGGGGGATAGCAAATAATACAAAAGTGCCAAATAGCCATACAAGAGGAGTTATACGGTCATGTACAATATTAATCCAATGCGCAGCTTTTTTGCTAAAAATTTTTGTAAGCAATAGTGCTCCAAGAGCAACACAGAGAAAAACTGTGAGTTTGATCTGAAATGATGTCAGAGCGTATGGCCACAGACTTTTTTTCACCTTCCATGATAGAGCCCCCAGTAGAATAACCATGCCGCTAAATAAGAACATATGTTCCAGAGTGATTTTGAATCCGATAACTTTACTGAAAAAAACTACAATCCTGAAAGACAACCACAAAAAAAAGGATATTACTAGTGCCAGGGCACCCCATATAATGGAAACAAGTGCGACACTAGGCAGAAATTCGAGAAATGTTCCATAATGACTGAATCCATCCCAACGGTAAAATGCGTCTCCCAGAAGATAAAGAAAAAAAACTGTAAAAATTAACCTGACTAAGCACAGGAAAGACACTTATGAATCCCTTTCCGGGGGAACTCCTTATACACACCCTATTATAATTTGCCTATAAATTTATACCTTTCATATCCGTAGAAGGTATAGTTCATTTCTTTTAAATCACCTACATCAATATCTGTAGATAAAGGCAGTACAATTGCATGCTTTTCTAATCGATATTTAGTTATTATTTCATTTACAGCAAGTATCAGCTCGGTTCCCGTGAAAATACATACCCTTAATTCCCCGGAAGTGTTTTCAATTCCGTAGCAAGAATTATCTAGTTTAGTTAATTCATATCTTGGGGTAGCACTAAAAATTTCGTAATAGAGATAAGGTCTGAAGCTTTCAGTGGTAAATACTAATTTATTGTTGTTCAATCCAACTATGTTTTTTGCTACCAAGTGCAAATTATTAGCCTGATCATCAAGCATGCTCTGAGATTGAAAAATGCTGCCACTTGGAATTCGTGTAGAGGCGGAAGGTGTCGTGACAAGAAGATTGCCCAAAGTTAGCAATACCGGAAAAAGGAGAATTAATCTTGGAGCTTTCTCATGAATATATAAAAAGATTATAACAATAAAAGGCAGGACGGATAGCATATTATGTCTTGCACTGTTAATCCATAAAATAAGCCATAAAAAAGTCGGTAAGGCCGACCAAGAAAATATAAAAACAATTATATGAATACTTCTATGCTTAAGATAAAAGAAAATTACCAGTGTTGCCATAATAAAATTTAAAATACCGGATCCGTATGCAATTGGGCCCGCCTGATCTCTTATTAACTGCGAAATACTCTTGGATAGTACTGGGGCCACAAAGTGCATAAACCACTCAGTGAAACCTGAGAGAGAAGTCGTACTACCATTGCTCTCCCCTAATATCATTCGGCGTAGGAGAAAAAAGGAGACAAGTGACAGAGTAATGACCAATATAAATAATAATATATTTTCTTTGCCCAATCTCCTTTTTATATACAAAAGCCCGAAATATGCTCCACTGCCAAGGATTATATCAGATTTAAAGAGGATTGCCACCGTCAATGCAACAATTGATGAGATAAACCAGACCGATCTCAGATTGTCTATCCAAGTTAAAAAAAAATAAAGTGACAAAATGAAGAAAAATAATGCTATAAGGTGTGGGAAGCCATAAATAGAAGATTGATATATAGATGGAACAAAACTAAAGGTTAGGGATGTACAGAAGGCGATAATATTGTTGTTAAAAAGTCTGCTAACCAGTAAATAAGATGGTACTACGATCAATGTTCCGAAAACAGCATTGGTATAGTTCATGACTGCTGGTAGGTAACTGTAGTTATTATCCAGTAATCTCAAGACAAATTTAATGTAAGCAACATAAAGAGGTACGACGTCTAGAAAATACAGCTCTGTTAGAAATCCTTTATTCCCATAGGTTATAAAATCAATTATACTTACAGCAAGGTTGGCAGAATCGGTCTCTCCAAATCCATTAAGTACAAATGGAAATCGTGAAATAATCGCAATCAGGATTAGGAAAGACAAGGATGATTTTTTGTTTCTTAAAATATCTTGAAAAGTAAGCATGTTAATTTTATTATTATTTTCAAAATCAAAAAAGAACCATTACGCTATGGTAACTTACGGTTTGGAATACTAATTTCGGAATAGGTTTGACACCTGAATTAGAATTTTTCTGTCTGGTTTATTTGCCTGGAGTTAGTATTTGCCTTAATAATAATGAGTTTCATGTGGTCTTCCCCCATTTTCGCGTACACTCAGTTAGGTCAGGCTGCCATATTTCCCGCTTCAAACAATACCGGTGACCGGTACCCCGGTGCTGAATGCTGCCGACCAACCGCCTGATACAAGGCTTTGACAACAAATCGAGAAGTCAGTCGATCACTCATGGCCCACTCTACTACCTGCCGGAAAAAGAGATTAAGGATCACTACCAGATACCACCAGCCTTCAACTGTTGAGATATACCTGATATCCGACACCCATACAGCCTTAGGCTTCTCCGCTACAAAGTTCTTATTCAGAAGACTATCAGCTACAGACAGGTTCTGCTTCGAATTCGTTGTCGCCTTTAACTTCTTTCCTGCCTTGCCTGCTATTCCGTGAATCTTCATGAGACATGCTACACGATTTTCACCACACTTTGTTACCTTTGCCTGCAAGTCCTCTGCGATCCTCGGACTCCCATACGTGTTGTGACTGTTCTTGTGTGATTCTTTTATATACATCCGTATTTTCTCATTTTCCTTCTGCCTCTTGCTCCGAGGCTGTTTCTTCCATCCGTAATACCCGCTCCGTAAACTGCTTGTCGTACTTCCTCCGTTCACTTCCTTCTTTCACCACTCACCTCCATGTTTAGGTTTTCTATTTTACCTAACTGTTCGGGGTGTCCGCTATTTCGGAGGAAGTTCAATGTACAATTTCCAGCCTGTTCTGCAATTCATCGTTAAACTCGTTTCTATCGGAGTGGATGATAACCTCATTACCATGAAATATACCATCGTTCCATATACCTTCGTATCTTCTACCACGCGGCGCATTAATTATTCCTTCACCGTTATATGGTTTCCCGTCTTTCCATTCTCCACTCCATGTTGAACCATCAGTGTTTATCATTGTTCCCTGTCCATTTTTATTGTTATCTTTCCAAAAACCTTCATATATGTTGCCACCTGGATATTTTATAGTTCCCCATCCGTTCTTATTTGAGTCTTTCCATTTTCCCTCATACCTTGTTCCTGAAGTGTAAACAATTGTCCCGTATCCATCCATTTTATTGTTCTTCCAGTCACCAGTATAAGTGTAGACATCGGGATATGTTAATGTCCCTTTTCCGTGTCTTCTGCCAAAGGCCCAATCACCTTCATATATCATGCCACTATTATATTTATATATGCCGTATCCGTTCCAACAATTACCTTGCTGAATACATGTATTGTCAAAGGGATTTTTGAAATAAAAAATCGCTATTCCCAGGAAAAGTAATAAATAAATAACAGCAATAAATTGGATTAAACGTCTGTTGACAGTCATTTGAATAAATAATTGGTTGCTTCTCTATAATCCAGCAAAGGGTCAGTCGAGTCAATATAACAGGGATAATTCATCACAATAAGATTTCTCGCAGATGGTTGTGGATTCAATTAACAGGAATATGCATACTTAAGCAATTAAGCCTTCGTTCATGTAATTGCAATAGTATACCAAAAAAACAAAGAAACACTCAAAGACAAGTAAAATCATTCAGTTATAATTAAAGCACTGTAACGTGGTATTATCAAAAGAAATTAACATATAATATCATGGTACTGAATTATGCCTTTATAAACATACGAACATCTATTTTTTTTAGGATCAGACCACATAGATTTACTTCATTTTTTTCAATTTTAATTAATTAAACCAAGAGAAAGAGATAAAATGGTTAAAAGTGAAAAAATCTCGAATTGGATTTTAGTAATCGGAATTGCTGTTTTGGCAGCAATTTCTCTCTATACATTTTCTGTAAGCAAATCATATCCTCATAGCATAATAAAAATGTATTATGCAATATGCGTTCTCGGTATGCTCTTATTAGGGTTTGTTCTGTTTAAATGTGGGGAAAATGTAAAAGCAGGGGTTGCTTTGCTTTTAGTAACCCTTGGCACATGTGTTTTTGTCAGTGAGATAATATTTGAATATTATGAATTTTTGTCAGCTGCTGAAGACATCCCATATTCCGAAGAAAGACTCGAATGGCTTAGGGCTGAAGATGCCCATTTTGATACAAGAACGGACTTGCTGGAAGTAACACTTGATCTAAGGGAAGAGGGTCTTGACGCATATCCTAATCTTGCTCCTCACACATTTATTTCTCCATTCGGTATTTCAACCAGCTACGGCCGCATATACCCTCTGGGATCAATCTCAGATAAATTCAGTGTTATATGTAATGAAAGCGGTGAGTGGCTTTCTTACATAACCGATGAGCATGGTTTCAGAAATCCTAAGGGCGTTTATGATAATAATATATTAGATTTTATTCTGATAGGAGATTCCTACGTACAGGGGATTTGTGTAAAAGAAGGTGAAGACATAGCAGGTTTGCTAAGAAAAAAAGGACTGAACGTATTGAATGTTGGTATGGGCAGCAACGGTCCGTTAATAGAACTTGGAGCGCTTAAAGAATATGCGGAACCCATGAAACCAAAATTTGTTGTATGGTTCTATTATGAAGGCAATGATGCAGAAAGCCTTTCTAAAGAAAGCGGGTCCCCCCTGCTTATGAGGTATCTTGAAGATAACTTTTCACAGAATCTTCTCCAGAGGCAGAAACAAATAGATAATGCCCTTATACCATATGCGGAAAATAAACTTGCGGTAAAAAAACGGGTGATAGAAGATGGCAAACCACTTGACAAAACTACATTAAGGGCCTCCTTTTCCAAGATTATACGATTAACTAACATACGCTACAGGTTGGGACAAGTAAAGCAATGTACTTTCAACGCCGAACCATTATTTGAGAAAGTCATTATGCGGGCTAAAAGCATGGTTGATAATTGGGGTGGAAATCTTATATTTGTATATCTGCCAGAATGGAGCAGATATACAGAGAAAAAAAATTACTGCCGGATAAAATCCCTTGACTCTCAGAAAAGTTACGTTATGTCCTATGTAAAAAGTGTCGATATCCTTACTATAGATATTGAAGAAGTCATTTCGTCTTATAGTGATGCAAGTTCCTTATTTCCTTTTGGCCGTCCACATCGCCATCATTATAATGCTAAAGGATACAAATTAATAGCAGACGAAATTTGGAATAAACTAACCAATGACAATATGTTATTAATAAAAGACGGGATCCCGGAACAAGAAAAACCAAGAGACTGAACTATATCTGTTTATCTACTGCCTTAAGCCTGTTCTTGAACTTTAGCCTGAATATCCCGCATAGATCATCGAAGGCATCTTTCGGGATATTGGCTTTTGTATTAGGATCTTCATTCCAAGTAACCGGTATCTCAACAATTGTATACCCGAGTCTTTCAGCATAAAACAGTAACTCCGCCGCAAAAAAAAAGCCATTGTCTTCTATTAAAGGTAGGAGTTTTTGTGCAACAGACCGTCTCGCAGTCTTGAAACCACAATGAGCATCATGAAAGCGGACACCTAATCCGATTTTTAAAAGCAAGTTGTAGCATTGCGATACTATTTCCCTTTTAAAGCATCTTTTTAATACAGACCGTTTGTCGAGTCTGTTTGCAGTAACAATATCAGCACCATTAACCAAAAGATCAATGGCTAAGATTAGGGCTTCAAGCGAAGTTGAGAGATCAATATCCATATAGCTAACAAAATCGGTGTCAGCCATAGCCCAAGATGTCTTCAATGCTATGCCAAGACCTTTTTGCGGGATATTAAGATATTGAATAAGTGGATTCCGCGATGATAGGTTACGGCCGATGTCGCCTGTGCTGTCCTGTGAGTTATTATCCGCAATCACGATTTTCCAGTCATAGTTCCTATGTTTTTCCAAAAAAGCTACAAGTGTTTCAACGCTTTCTTTCAGCACCTTTTCTTCGTTATAAACAGGGAGAGCTATCATAACAGATGGAATCCGTGTTAACTTTTGACCAGTATTATTTATTTTCATAGGATAATTAACCGATTTTTCTCAGGGATTAATAAATCAAAATAATTAGCAATTAATCAAGCTGATATCTTATATATTTACTGTAACAAATTCCCATAAAGATTTGTTTGAAGAATAAAACAATATGCGTTTAATATTCTGGAAAACATCTCTTGAAAAAAATCATCCGCAAAACACAGATATTTTTTATGGATGGTGCCTTAAGAGGTAAACAACTCCATCAGAGCATTCATTTGCCAAAGTGAATTTATCGCGATCGGCCCTATTATTAATCAACTGATCTAGATATTTCCCGTAATAATGAACGTTGACTTCGTTAAATAACACGAGCACTTGTGCTTTAACTCCTGATAAACTGTTTGCAAGGGCCGATTCAATGTCTTCATTAGGATAGTTTTTAATAAACCACCTTTCCCGAGGCAGCAAGACCGTCGAATATTCTCCAAAAAAACTAAGATTAAACGGATTATTTGTTGCTATTATTATATCTTTGCCGTAATTATTAATGGTCCAGTTAAATGTACAGGAATCCAATATAGAATAGATTCTATCATTTTTAGCAAAAAACTCGGGTAAATTCATAATTGTTTTATAGCAACTGGTGTATGTCAGTATCCCCATAGCCAATACCAAACCGCACCGTGATGTTATGATACCTACTTTATATTTCAACTCATTAACTATTGGTAAAATAAAACTGAAACTGATTATTAGAAGCATAGGAACCAATGGAGACATATAACGCAGCTCAAAGTTCGGCTGTGATTTAGCCATAGAAACACCAATAATTGCTGTATAAGCTATTATGAAAACGATAATTAAATCCATGCCCGAATTAAATAACTTTAGCATCTCTCTTCGTAGGGCAGGATTGAAAAAAGTATAAAAGATGAGAAACGCTGCAATTATGGATATTGGCCTGCTTGATGTAAACTGCATTAACAACATATTTATTGTGCCGATAAAAGCCGCAATATAAGTCCTTTCAATGATTGGAGGGTTATAGCCACGGAGGCTCCCAGAAACCATATAATTGTATGTAAAGACTGCTGCAACAGTAAGTGCAGGTATTATTACGGAGAGAATAACAGACAAATATGAAAGTTTTGTTTTCCGGTTTTTAACTATAACGAGTGCATTCCAGAAAAGCATTCCTATCAGGGCTATCCCTGCATATCTTGTGATAATTGCAGCACTGCTACAAATGCCTGCTATAAGGAGATAGCGGGTTTGATAAACGCCATTGTCCCTAGATACAGCTGAAAGATAAAGCGCTGCCACTGTTAACGCAATAAACAATGTCTCGCTCCAGAGATAATGTGTAACATTCATCAAAGGAAAGGACAAGGATACAAGCAATCCAGCCAGAAAGGCTGGAACTTTACCGCATAAATGATTTACCAGCATAAAAGTAAAAACGGCAATGAGCACATGACTAATTACATTCAGAATTTGCGCGGCCAGAAAACTCTGCGGGGTAACCCCGCCCAATACAGCAAGAAATATCGGCAATAGAGGTGGATACATAATCAGGGGAACCAGGCCGTTAACTGGGACGTCGTTATCAGTAATTCGGATCAACGGCACGCTTATTCCATTGCCGGATAATATCTGCTGCGAAGCGAGTGCGTAGCTTATTGAATCAGGAGTCAGTATTATATTTTGTACTGAAATAAAAGCAGCGGAAGCAGCGATCATTATCAATATCCCGTATAGCCGTATATTGTCTAATTTCATGAAACCGTTAAGCCTTTTCATATATAATCAAACGAATTTGTCTGTTCCTAAAGCTAATCGCTTTGTTTATTAATAGGATATCGTTTATTGGCAATTTTCAGGTTTTCACTAATAAGACTAAAGAGACGCTGGCTTATAGCATGCTCACTATCTGAAAGATTTATAAGTTCGCCGGGGTCTTCATATACATTAAAAAGAAGCGATTTGTTTTCGTCAAGATAGTGAATTAATTTATAATTACCATCCCTAACTGAAATAGTCCCACGGTCTATTATGTAATCACGACTCGGACTTTTCTCCAGGTTCATAGAGAAAACAGGTCTTGCTGCAATTTCTTCTCCATGCATTAGCGGTAGCAGTGAATGTCCTTCTATCCATGATGGTGCAGGTATGCCAGCCATATCCAAAATCAATGCAGATACATCTATTTGCTCGACCGGCGTATGAATTACTTTCCCAACTTCTTGAAAAGGTTCTTTAATGATTAGAGGTATGTTGGTTACCTGTTCATAGAGATGAATGCCACCATGAGTCAGATATTCATGATCAAAGCTTTCTCCATGATCTGCGGATATTATAACCACTGTATTGGCGAACTTATTTCCATTCTTCAACAAGTTAAAGAAATCTTCAAATTGCTTATCGCAATAATTTATGAATTCATCATAACGAGACCGCAAAACTTCAATTACTGACTTTACTTCTGCTGGTAAACCAGCTGAGTTATTATACTCATTAACTTTACCGATAATTTTCCATTGACTTTTATATGTCCTCATCTTATCGGATGCATCATATGTCCCCATATATGGAGTGGGAGGCAAAAAAGGTGCATGGGGAGGGAGTATATGAAGCCAGGCAAAATACGGTTCGGGAGGATTATTGCTGAGAATTGCCAAGAATTGTTTAAAAGCTTCTTCTGGAGGCACAGATGTTACATAAACATCTGGAGATACGATATGCAGCAGTTGGCCAAGGATAAAATCTTCCTGGATAATCCAATCATAGAGTTTAATTTTAAAAGCAAAGAATCTATAAAGCAGTTTATTAGCTACTCGGTTGCTAAACTCGATAGATGGGGGGGCTATATCAAAAGCGGCTGCAATACCTAAAGCTTTAACTGAGGCTAATGGATTTGCAACAATTGCAATATTGAAGTATCCGCCTTCTTTTAATAAAAGAGGTAAATTTTCCGTATCACTTTTTATTGGCTTCGATCCCTGCAGGTGAACTGCTCTGTGGGTCCATGGTCTTTTTCCAGTCATAAGGCTGGCGGCGGTTGGCACTGTCCAATTGCTTGCGGCCTCAAGATTTGTAAATACAGTAGCTGTTTTTGACCACTCAGCAATGAAGGGCGTAGTCTGTCTGTTGTAACTATATACCGACATGTTTTTTGCAGACAGTGCGTCGAAGGTTAATAATATGATGTTCGGTCTTTTTTTATCAATTATTATAGGACGGGAGGAAGTTTCTGGGGCAGCATTATCCACATCTTTGACATATGAATGATAAAAAACAAGAGGAACTGATGCTAAAATAAATGCACTGAACATCCACACAAGCGGGGTTATGCGGTCTTGGACAATCCTGATCCATCTTTCAGCTCTATTGCGGAATAGCCATGTAATAAAAGCCGTAACCAGTAAAATAGAAAAAAATACAATTATCTTAACATTGGCAGTTGTTTGAACCTGCGGCAGCATGATTTTCTTCAGCTTCCATGTCAATGCCCCTGTTATTATAAAAAAACCAATATACGTAAGGAGGTGATGCATGCTGATATTTAACTTTATTTGTTTACATATCCAACTAATTGAACTTAGAATAATCGATAAGACTACAGAGATGATAAGCGCAATAATGCCACAGAGCATAGATGCAAGGGCAACGGCAGGCAAAAATTCAGAAAGTGACGAATGATACCTGAATCCATCCCATCGGTAAAAGGCATCCCCTAATAAATACAGGGAAAAAATCACAATGTTTAGCCTGGCAATGCTCCAGACACTCTGTCCTATTATCATTAAACTTGCCATAAACTATAAAACGTTATCGTTTTAACAGAATTAAGACCCAAGACTCTAAATAATCTAAAAGTTTCATGACTGTTTTATGCATATTGCTTTTTTTATTATATTTAATACTTTCAACTTCAAGAAACTACGATAGATAAAAAGACCTCATTTAACTAGCTTAAGCTTCTCAAGAATTAAATTGAGGAGATGTTGACCTGTTTCGATTTCTTTTTCAAAGATGTTCCTTGTTTCATCAGGGTCCTCTCTCAGATTATAAAGAAAAGTTTTTTCCCATTTAGAATCAAGAAAATATACAAGCTTGAAATCGCCTTCCCAAACCGCGAAGGATCCACTTTCTATTTTTCTATTTTTTTGCGAACTCATACGAATATTCATTGAAAATACTTGCTTTGTGTTAAAATCTGCCCCCGTCATAAGAGGTAATAATGATCGTCCCTCCATCCAGTCAGGTATAGATATTCCAGCGAAATCAAGAATAGTAGCAGGGATATCTACCTGTTCAATAAGTTCAGAAATACTCTGCCCCTCATTTCTATTCGAGACTTTAATTATAAGCGGTATATGTGAAACCGCCTCATTGAGAAACGGACCGCCGTGTGTATGATATCCGTTCTCAAAACTTTCTCCATGATCTGCCGATAATATAATTACTGTATTTCCAAGTTTATTCATGTCTTTCAATTTCTTAATAAAATTTTCAAATGCATGATCGCAATATCTAATGAATTCGTCATAGTTAGATCTAAGCAGATCCATTGACGGCTGGAATTCAGGCGGATAGGGCTGATATCTAAACAAATACTTGTGTGAAGCCAATCTTATAGCATCCTGACTTTTATATGTTCTAAATTGGTCAGAATTATTGTACATGCCCTTGAATGGTTGAGGAGGAAGATAAGGGTCATGCGGGGGGAAAATATGAATCCAAGCAAAATAGGGTTCAGGTGGATTAGCATTCATGATATCAAAAAAACGATTAAAGACCTCAATGGGAGGCGTAGTAGTATCAGAAATATTACGAGAAACTATATTCAGGAACTTGCCAAAAATAAAATCTTCCTTAAGAAGCCAGTCATGAAGAGTAAAATGATTAGCGAATTGCTTGTAGAGAAATTTGTCAACTGTTCCAAGAACATTTAACCCATCGCCGACCAGTGAATGGGGAATGCTGAATTCCATGGGAAGAGGAGAAATATCAAAACTGTTTTCTATACCCATCGACTTAACAGATGCAAGTGTATTAGCAATAAATGCCATATTAAAATATCCATGTTCTTTTAATAACAAAGGAAGACTCTCGATGCTGCTTTTCTCCGGAGTTGCCCCTTGGAATTGAGCAACCCTGTGCGTCCAAGGTCTTTTTCCAGTCATAAGACTGGCAACTGTTGGTACAGTCCAATTACTGGAAGCTTTCAGATTTGTAAATATTACGGCCTCGTTTGCCCACTCAGTGATAAAAGGGGTCGTTAGTCTGCTGTAACCATACGTCGACATATCCTTTGCGGAAAGGGCATCAAAAGTTACGAATATTATATTAGGCTTTGTCTTTTCTGAGACTACTCGCTTGGTTCCAACCTGTAACCGAACCTGATTATTATCCTTACTCAGCGAAACATATATAACAACTGGAACTGACAACAGAAAAATAAGTCCAAATATCCACACAAGCGGGTTGATTCTATTATTTATAGTGTTAAGCCATTCCTCGGCTTTATGGTTGAATCTTAACGTGATAAATAATGATATAAGAGCTATGCATAAAAAAACTGTAAACTTCGTCAACTGTGATGTCTGTATAAGGGGCCAAAACAGTTGTTTTCCTTTCCAAACAGTAATGCCTAATATTATTAATACTCCAAAATACACAACTATCTGTTCAAATGTGAACCTGAAGTAAACGAAACGGCACATTCTTAAAGCAATGCCAAGCGACAGCCAGACCAATGCAGCTGTCAGAAATGAAATGACTGTCCATAATATTGTTATGAGTGCAACGCTCGGGATAAAGTCCGTGATAGCCGAATGTAGTCTAAAGCCGTCCCAGCGGAAAAAGACATCTCCAAGAAGATAAAGTGAAAAAACAACAAAGACTAAACGGAAGAATTTCCAGAAGGATAATTTCATATACCTGTTTTATTCAACGTATTGCGCACTAAAGCAGTAGGATTCGCAATTCTGTTTAATATATATGATAATCCTGGTTATACATCATAACCTCAGAATTGTTTCTCATAATTGCTTTTGTCAAACAGCCTAGTTTTTCTGGGGATCCAATAACTTTTTTCCGAAGAAACTATTTTCAGGTCAAGAAATTTATTACCGAATAACTTCGACAGAAGGCCGATCGAAGTAAATACAACAAAAAACAGAAAACTCAAAATTACTCTTGTCATGAACCAACCGAGAATAACCGCGAAAATCATCCATGCTTTTTGGAGGGGCTTCAATAAAGCCGGCAGGACTAATCCAAAAAAGAAAAAAATCAGTGAGAGGAATACGAATATGAAATAAGTATCTTTTCCCTTCCACCAGAGCGCCCCGGCTAATATGCCAAGAAAGATGCCAAATGTTATTCCAAAGTTCCTGAGATCTTTTTTTTCACTTTTAATATTATTTATTTCTTCTAAGATCATTCCGTTTTACCTAATCAAGCTCAAACTCTTTCTGCCAGTCAGTGTCTTTTTCAAGGGATTTTTGATCTTTCTTGTCAAGCAAACAATTCTCCATTATCAAATAATCCATATTTGTGCGCATAAAACAAATATAAGCATCTTCTGGAGTGCACACGATGGGCTCCCCCCGCACGTTAAAGGATGTATTAATTATAACGGCGCATCCATGTTTTTCATCAAATTTTTTTATCGTGTTATAATACACTGGATTATGTTCTCCGTCTACAGTCTGTATTCTTGCGGAATAATCGATGTGAGTAATCGCAGGGATGGTTGATCTAACTACATGGAGTTTGTCCAGCCCAAACAGCTCTTTCTCTTCTTCCGTCATTTCCCTGCGAATTTCCTCTCTTACCGGTGCTACCAGAAGCATATATGGACTTTCTCTGTCTATATCAAAGTAATCGGACACCCTTTCTCTTATTACTGATGGAGCAAAAGGACGGAAGCTTTCCCTGAACTTAATCTTCAGGTTCATAATCTCCTGCATTTTTGAAGATCTTGCGTCTCCTATTATTGATCTCGCCCCCAAAGCGCGGGGGCCAAATTCCATTCTTCCCTGAAACCAGCCAATAACTTTTTCATCAGCTATAAGATCTGCTATTTTTTCAGGTAATTCTACATCTCTTAATTCTGTGAACGGGAATTTGTTTTTTTTGAGGTAGTTGGCTATATAACTATTACTAAATCTAGGTCCAAGATAAGATCCTTTCACAGAATCTGTTTTGCCGTCTGCTTTTCTTTCGTTCCCCAGATACTGATACCATGCAAATAGAGCAGCCCCCTGCGCAGCCCCTGCGTCTCCTGCAGCCGGCTGTATCCAGATATTTTCATATACACCTTCACGAAGAAGCTTTCCATTGGCAACACAGTTTAATGATACGCCTCCCGCAAGACACAAATTCTTTTGTCCGGTCTCTTTTTGAATATGCCTTCCTATCCGGAGAACAGCTTCCTCAGTTACTTCCTGGACAGACCTTGCTAAATCCATTTCTCTTTGAGTTAGTTTTGACTCCGGTTTGCGGGGAGGACCGCCAAACAACTTATCGAATTTGCCATTAGTCATTGTCAGCCCGGCACAATAGTTAAAGTAGTCCATATTCATCCTAAACGAGCCGTCTTCTTTCAGATCGATCAGTTCTTTTAAGATTATCTCTTTGTATTTCGGTTTTCCATAAGGAGCAAGGCCCATGACCTTGTATTCCCCGGAATTAACCTTAAAGCCTGTATAATAGGTAAAAGCAGAATAGAGTAAGCCTAACGAATGTGGAAATTTAATTTCCGAAAGAATTTCAATCTTGTTGTCTTTCCCGATTCCATAGCTGGCAGTAGTCCACTCTCCAACACCATCCATGGTTAAAAAGGCCGCCTCCTGAAACGGAGAGGGGAAGAATGCGGACGCAGCATGGGACTCATGGTGCTCCGGAAATATTATCTTGCCATCGTAATTGAGCTCCTTTTTAATAACCTCTTTCATCCAGAGTTTTTTCTTTATCCAGAGAGGGAGGGCCATAATAAAGGATGCGATACCTTTGGGAGCATAAGTAAGGTATGTCTCCAGGATACGCTCAAACGTCAGAAAAGGCTTATCGTAATATGCAACTATATCCAGGTCATTAACTGTCAGGCTGCTGTCTTCAAGGCAGAAATTTACCGCATTAACAGGAAATGCGGAATCGTGCTTTTTTCGCGTGAAACGCTCCTCCTGTGCAGCTGTCACTATAATGCCGTCCCTAACAAGGCAAGCTGCACTGTCATGATAAAATGCTGAAATACCAAGAATATTCATTATACTGGCAAGTTGATGCAGTTTAGAGTAACAATATTGGCCACATTAAACTTATGTATTATTCTCGATAATACAATATGCCTGATACTGAATGACTTGAGAGCGAACTGCTTAATAGTCATAAATTATTTGTGACGCGCAAGTTGAAATATAATGGAGTTACGCCAAAATTTACGATGGTATATATTACAAATCCTTATTTGAGTTATCAACGCCCTTGTTACGCCCAAAAAGCCCTTTAACAAAACATGTGATTCTTTTCCAGAAGACAACTATTACTCCCAAGATGCCGTATACAAAAGGGGCCACCGTCTGGAAAAAAAATCCGCCGGTGTTTGGGTCAATATAAGCGTTAACAGAAGCAACAAACATTAAATTGATAGCTATTATTGAAAAAAGGACAGTAGTAAGATACAGCATTAACACCTCCATGCCACTGAGGAAATAGATTTGCAGATAATATCGTTATGTTTCTCTGTATTTTATAAGCCAATTCATTAAAATGTCAAATAGCACAAATTGCCTCATCGCCAATTCTATGAAGTCGCTTTCTTAGCTACAGCGTCAATTTGCTATCATCTACCTATTTCATATAGTTTTTTATTTTAGCGAAAGCTTTGTAGAATCCCCCGTGGCTTGCCACGGGGATGAATACATGCATTACCCAGAGGGTTATTAGGGAGACGGGAAGGCTCCCTAATC
>QZIL01000106.1 GCA_003599025.1 Nitrospiraceae bacterium
TAACACATATGGATATTACAGGAAGCTGCAGACCTTTTTGAGGCTGAATGAGGAGGATGTGATTTCCGCCGGATCAGATATCACGAAACAGGCAGCGGCCTTTATGGGTCATGCGTCGGAGAAAGAATTTCTGGAGTATCTGGAGACGATAAGAAAAAAGGTTTTGGAAGTTGTGCGCGAAAATTATGGCTGAACCTCCATAATTCATTGAGGCATCCTTATTTATTATGTATAATTAGTTTCATCCGCCGATAAACATTAATACAAAGTTGACTTCTGAATGACACACTTCGACAAGGAGGTTTAGATGACCGCAAAAAAAAACAGGACAAAAGAGGACGTTCTGAAGCTGGTAGAGGAGCATAACGTAAAATTTGTACGGCTCTGGTTTACCGATATCCTCGGCCAGCTGAAGAGTTTTTCCGTGACAAGCGAGGAACTGGATACCGCTTTTGATGAGGGCATGGGGTTTGACGGTTCATCAATTAAGGGCTATGCACGGATAGATGAAAGCGACATGGTGGCAAAACCGGACCCGGCAACATTTCAGCTCATCCCATGGAGGCCGAAAGAAAAGGCTGTAGCGCGCATGTTCTGTGACATTCTGAACCCTGACGGCACACCTTATGAAGGCGACCCTCGATATGCGTTAAAGAGAAACCTTGAGCGGCTGAAAGACCATGGATACACTTTTTACCTCGGTCCGGAGCTTGAGTTTTTTTATTTTAAAAACTCCAGGGGCACGGAAGTTCTGGATGAGGGCGGATATTTTGATCTCACAACTCTTGATGCAGCCAGTGACCTGAGAAGGGAAACAGTCCTGACACTTGAAGATATGGGCATAAAGGTTGAATACTCACACCACGAGGTGGCCCCGTCGCAGCATGAAATCGACCTCCGTTTTGCAGAGGCACTCGAAATGGCGGACAATGTAATGACCTACAGGATTGTCGTAAAGGAAGTGGCCACAAAATACGGGTTCTATGCCACGTTCATGCCCAAGCCGATCTTCGGACAGAACGGCAGCGGCATGCATACACATCAGTCGCTTTTTAAAGACGGCCGGAACGCCTTCTATGATGCAAATGACAAGTATTACCTGTCCGATGTGGCCAAGAAATACATAGCCGGAATTTTAAGGCATGCACCCGAAATAACCGCCTTCTGCAATCAGTGGGTCAATTCTTACAAGCGGCTCGTTCCGGGGTATGAGGCCCCGGTATACATCGCCTGGGCAAGAAGAAACCGCTCCTCGCTCGTGAGGGTCCCCCTTTACAAGCCGGGCAAGGAACAGGCAACAAGGATCGAACTGCGGTCGCCCGACCCGGCCTGCAACCCGTATCTCGCCTTTTCTGTAATGCTTGCTGCCGGGCTTGAGGGCATAGAGAATAACTACGAACTGCCTGAACCCATTGAAAAAGATATCTATAACCTCAGCGATGAGGAAAAACAGGAACTCGGCATTGAATCGCTTCCGGGGAGCCTGAGCCAGGCAATAGAGACAGCTGAGAAAAGCGAGGTTGTACGCAGGGCCCTTGGAGACCACATATTCAATAATTTCATTACGAGTAAAAAGATCGAGTGGAACAATTACAGAACTCAGGTACATCCATATGAGCTGGAGAAGTATCTGCCGATATTGTAAAAAGAAACTAAGGAGTTTATGAGTTGTGAGTTATAAGCAAATGTCTTACTGACAGTGCATCCCTGACTCCCAACTCTTAAACCCTCAGCTCCTGACTCCTACCTTTTGATTACATTAGCTGGTATAATTATCCATCATAAAATAAGCCTGATACCATATTTCCAAACCCATGATACTTCATAAAACCATATTCAAGGAAATGTCCAGAAGCCTGCTGGTCATAATTTTTTCCATGTCCATCATACTTTTCATGGAAAAGTTCGTGCGCCTGACCCGGTTTTTTATGGGCAAGGGCGCTGACCTTTCTGACCTGGCCAAGATATTTATTTACCTGCAGCCATCCATTCTGCTGCTCGCAGTCCCGATGGCGATACTGGTTGCAATTTTTCTGACGTACGGACGCATGTCAACAGACAGTGAGATAATAGTGCTGAAGGCAAGCGGCATGAGTTTCTGGGGAATCTCGAGGGCAGCCGTCATGCTTGCGGTAATCTGTTTTGTCGTGCTTGCCTTTGTCAGTTTATATCTGCTGCCGCGAAGCATGTATGCCTTCAAGCATACTTTATATGAAACCATTGTCAAAAAGGCCTCGATGACCTTTGAGGCCGAGACCTTCTCGGACGTATTCAAGGACACGGTCATCTATGTTAAAGAAATTCCCTCAGCAGATTTATTCAAAGGTATTTTTGTATACAAGGAGGGGATCAAATCCGTAGAAGAACCGGTAGTAATTGTCGCTGAAAGCGGGGTCATAAGAACAAGCCCTGAGGAAGGCCTGATCAAGCTGAGCATGAATAAGGGATTTGTTCATACCTTCAATGAAAAGAGCTCATCCGAGATATCATTTACCCGATATGATTTTATACTTAAATCCGGCATCGAGACAATGGACAAAATAAAGCCGGATGAAATAAAAACTTCAGACCTGTGGAAAGCCAACAAGGAAAACACCTATTGGGCCATAGAGCTGCACAGGAGGCTGGCACTTCCTTTTGCCTGTCTGATATTCGGCCTTTTAGGCCCTGCCCTTTCCAACAAGATCGGCAAGATAGGGCGGCTGGGCGGATTCTCATTGAGCCTGGTCATACTGATACTATACTATGTGCTTCTGATCTTCGGTGAAGGCCTCTCGAAGTCCGGGGAAATATCGCCTTTCTGGGGAGGCTGGGCCCCGAACATGATATTTGGCGGTATCACCATGTTCTTCGTATATATTGCCTATAAGGACAGCCCCATCAAGAGGTTTTAAGGATATAGGAACAACATTCATGAAAATTTTCAGGAGATATTTTTTAAAGGAATTTTCCAGGTTCTTCATCATCGTCCTTGTCAGCTTCACGGCGATATCCATAGTCGCGGAGTTTTTTGACAAGGCAGCGGAATTTTACGCTGAAAAACCTCCTGTCTCGATGGTTATCAAGTACCTTTTGCTGCAGACGCCGAGAGTCATCCTTTATGCACTGCCTTTTGCATCCCTGTTTTCCATCCTGATCACCATCGGCATGGCGTCAAAATGGCGTGAGACCGTAATCATCAAGGCGTCAGGCGCCAGCATGAAGAAACTCTTTTCATCCTTCCTGATACTGGGGATTTTTATATCATTCTTATCCCTGCTCCTGGGAGAGACCGTGGTACCTGAGGCCACAAGGACTGCGGCGTATATAAGAAAGGTGCATATCCTGAAACAGTCTCCCCGGATAATACAGAGTAAGGGGGCACTGTGGATGAAGGGCCTGGACGGAAGCCTGGTCAGGATAGATGGATTTGTTGAGAACGAAAACCGGACCTTAACAACAAGCATTTTCAAGTTCAACCCTTCTTTTGGATTAGAGAAAAGGACTGAAGCGGATGAAGCCGTATGGGACAACGGGGTCTGGACCCTGAAAAATGTATCTGTCTTCGACTTTAAGAACAACACTGCTTCCAGGTTCGAAACACTGGTTACAACATCACTGGAGGAGCCTAAGATATTCAGGGAAGAAATGAAAAAGCCTGAAGAAATGAATTTCAGGGAGCTCTACAATTATTATTCGAGACTCGAGAAGGCAGGGTTCAGGAACCTGAGATATATTATCCAGCTCTATGAAAAGCTCGCCTATCCGTCTATCAATTTTGTAATGATACTTTTCGGCATCTCCCTGGCGTTAAATACCAGATGGGGCGGTGGAATGAGGGCAGCAGGGCTTGGGGTTATCATCAGTGTGTTTTACTGGCTGCTTTATTCTGTGAGTATATCTATGGGCAATACAGGAATTCTGCAGCCGTGGCTCGCGCCGTGGATAAGCCCTTTGGTGTTTGGTATTGCGGGAGGTGTTATGTACTGGCAAATCAAAGAATAACTACAGTTTTGTTCTTCAGCTTCAGAATAAAGCAATTCCCCAGAGTGAACCGGATTGTGGGCTGTACAACGGGCCACCGACATTTATTGTACCGGTAACGCTATTTGTGCCCGTATCAATCACTGAAATGGTGTGGTCTGCATGGTTTACTACATACAATCTGTTACTTGACGGGGCGACTGCAATCCCCAGAGGCTGCCTGCCGACCTTTATTGTCTCCAGCACCTCATTATCTAAAGTATTAATGACTGAAACCGTGCCGTCCCTCCTGTTAGTTACATAAGCCCTGTGCGCGACCGGATCAATCCCTATATACCATGGCTGCCTGCCGACTTTTATTGTCCCTGCAACTTTGTCGGTCTCAGTGTCAATGACAATTACAGCATCACTGTCCGGGCCGGCAGCAAAGACCCTCCTCTTTAATGGACAGACAGCCAGCCCGAGCAATTTGTGGCCTGTCTTTATGGTAGTTATTACTTTATTGTTTCCCGTATTAATTACTGTAACTGAATGGTCTTCTGAATTACTCACATAAAGTTTATTGCCGGCAATGGCCATATGAAAAGCACCGGCGCCGACCTTAATCTTTCCGGATGATATATTTTTCTCAAGATTGATCACAGAGATGGTTTTATCTTTTCCTTCAGGATGTGTTATATATGCAAGGCCGTCAGCAGAGTTAATTGCGATATGCATCGGATTGCGGTCAACCTTTATTGCTGAGACCAGCCTGCTGGTAATAATATCAATCACAGAAATACTGCTGTCATCATAACGGGAGTTGACGACATAAACCCTGCCGGCAGTACTGTCTATCGCTATTCCTGTGGGCAAGGCCCCGGTGTCGATTGTCATTACCGCCTCATTTTCTGAAGGATCAATGACGGACACAGTATTATTGGCAATGTTAGTTACATAAAGACGGTTCGTTAATGCACCGGCAACTTTCACACATACCGGAAGCATACATATGGAGCATATCAGGGACAATAAAATCTTTTTAAAGTTCATAAACATCTCTCCGGTACAAGATATGTCATCAATGACGGGACATCTGATTAATTCTGTTACGGAAGCAGGTAGTTGAACAGCGTAAAGACAAACACCGTTATGCTGATATATCCGTTCATGTTGAAAAAGGCCATATCAAGCTTGCTCAGGTCATTTGGTTTTACCAGCAAGTGTTCATACAGCATCAAACCTGAAGCAATCAGGACCCCGATAAGGTAAAGTCCGGACAATTTAAATATGGGGACAAGGCTTAATAACAGGCATATAGTTATTAAGTGAAACATCCGTGCTATCCACAGGGACATATTTACACCGAATACACTGGGGATTGAAAAGAGACCCTCTTTTCTGTCAAAGTCCATGTCCTGCAGGCCGTAAAGAGTATCGAAACCGGCTACCCAGAACATTACGGCAAAACAGAGAGGCAGGATGTCGGCATTAAAAGTACCCTTTATGGCTATCCACGCCCCGAGCGGCGCTAACGCGAGTGCAATCCCAAGCACGATATGACACAGCCAGGTGAATCTTTTGGTATATGAATAAGTAACTAGTACGAAAAGAAACAGGGGTGCTATCTTAAAGCAGAGGGGGTTGAGCTTGTAAGCGGCCAGCAACAGAAATGAAAATGCTATGGCAGTAAAAATAAACGCTTCCCACGCCTTAACAACTCCTGCCGGAATCTCTCTGTTCCGGGTCCTTGGATTAAGGGCATCAAACTTCCTGTCCAGGATCCTGTTCATACCCATTGCCCCTGTTCTGCCCCCTACCATCGCCACGGTTATCCAGAACATCTGATAAAGCGGCGGGACCCCTCCTGCTGCGATAAGGGCAGCGGTAAATGCAAAAGGGAGCGCAAATACTGAATGGGAAAATTTAATGAGTCTGAGATAATCAGTGATCTTGCCGACAAGGACCATAACGTCTTTATTTTAGATTTATACCATATGAAAAGCAATATTTTATCGTGTGATAAATATTTCATATATCAGGCCTCAATCAGGCAGCAGTTTGAAATTTACATCTGCCCAATGTTAAGATATTCTTCCTCAGGAACTCAGAATTATGGCAGATATTATTCCATTTAGAGGCATTCTTTATAATCCTGAAAAGGTGGACGCTTCTCTGACTACAGCGCCACCGTACGATATCGTCACGCCCGAATTCAAGGAAGAACTCTATAATAAGGACCCTCACAATATCATACGCATCGATTTCGGTAAAGACATCGATTCTGATACCGAACATGAAAACCGCTATACAAGGGCCGCCAGATACCTGTCTGAGTGGCTGCAGGAAGGTACGTTAATACATGACACTGAGCCGTCCTTCTATTTTTATGAAATAAGTTACGAGTTAAAAGGGAGGAGCTTGAAGACAAGAGGTTTTCTGGGGGCTGTAAAACTGGAAGAACTGGGCTCCGGCAGGATCCATCCCCATGAGATGACCTACTCAAAGCCAAAGTCAGACAGGCTGAACATCCTCCGCTACTGTGATGCAAATACAAGCCCCATATATTCCCTGTACAGCAGCAGGGAAAGGAGAACATCATCATTACTTGACGATCTGGTCAGCAGCGCGCCCTTTATTGAAGCGGTCAATGGAGACGGATTCAGGCACAGGCTCTGGCGGATAAGCGACAAAGCTTCCATTAACACGATAATAAAGGAGATGTCTGACAGGGACGTATTTATAGCCGACGGACATCACCGTTATGAAACAGCGCTCGCATTTCAGAAAGAGATGGAAGCTAAGGGGTTGAGAAAAACCGGGAATGAGCCGTTCAACTATGCGCTTATGTTCCTTGCCAATATGGAAGATGATGGACTGACACTGCTTCCCACACATCGCATAGTTGAAATAAATTCGGGTATAAACATAAAGGAAACACTTGAGAAACATTTTATTCTTCAGAAAATAGGCCCTGCAGAAGGCACGGAAGAACAGGCAAGACATAAAATGCTTCAGACAATGGAAGGCAGGTCCCATTCGTTCGGAATGTTTCTTGTCAATACGGGATCATATTATACGCTGTCATTTAACGGGGCGGGTATTGATATGGACCTTCCGGAGTGCCTCAGGACCCTTGATGTATCTGTCCTTCACAAATTCGTTTTTGAGGAACTCCTGAAAATAGGCCACTACGAATATGAAATGGACCCTGAGGTTGCAGTGAACAGGGCCAGAAAAGGGTCATTTGAAGCCGTGTTTTTTCTTAATCCGACCGACATACATGCCCTTAAAGAAGTTGCCCTTGCAGGTCACAGAATGCCGCCCAAGTCCACATATTTTTATCCCAAACTTCTGACCGGCATGGTAATGTACAAATTTCAGTGACTCCGATATCAAGAAAAACTGATCTGTTGTAATCTTGCAATTATGTTCACACGCCTGAAACAATCCCTTGTTGTATGGCTTATAAAAAAAGTACAGAAATATGGCCCGCGCAAGGTGCTTATATCGGGGAGGGTCTATGAGATTTCCGAGGATGTATTCAATCCCAAATTCTATTTCACAAGCAGGTTCATGGCAGAACATATATCAGTCACCCCTGAAGATAACGTTCTGGATATGGGGACCGGCTCAGGCATTCAGGCAGTAACCGCAGGACATTCGGGAGCTGAGGTCATAGCAGTAGATATCAATCCCGAGGCCGTACGGTATGCCTACAGGAATGTTATGGCCAATGCACTTGATGACAGTATCACGGTGCAGGTGGGAGACCTTTTCAGCACTCTTGACCCGCAGCATAAATTCAGTGTCATACTTTTCACCCCACCCTATCTCGAGGGAACACCTGAGACATTGCTGGATAAAGCCCTGTATGACCCTGACAAAGATTTGCTGATACGGTTTTTTAAGGAAGCAAAGGAATATCTCAGACCCGGGGGATACATCCAGATGATTTATTCTTCAATTGCCGGGAATGGAAAGGCCATTTCTGCAGCTGAGCAATCGGGATGGAATCATAGTATAATAGCAAGAGCAAAAACCTTGACAGAAGAGTTTATAATCTACAGGCTGACTTTGGGTTAGTCAGCGGCCCTGAATAAAATAATATGAAAATCGGGATCATATCAGATTCACATGACCACAACGAGAACATTACCCGGTGCGTCCGGGTTTTTAAGGACAGAGGCGTCGCCTATGTCCTGCATCTCGGCGATTATGTAAACCCTAATTCTGTACGGGCCTTTCGGGGGATAAGACTCGTGGGAATTTTCGGGAACAATGATGGCGACAAATTCAGACTGATGACTGCCTTCAACGAGATTTCAGGGGAAATTAAAGGTGAATTTTTTGAATTCGAAGAGGCAGGACTTAAGTTCGCCTGTTATCACGGCACAGAGCAGCCAATTAAAGACGCCCTGATAAAATGCTCTGAGTATGATGTGGTCCTCTCCGGACACACGCATAAACATGAAAATATCAGATCAGGAAAGACACTCGTCCTCAATCCAGGCACCTCTCACGGCTTTGGAAACATGGCAACGATAATGATTTTTGATACGCAGACTATGCAGGCTGAACTTATTGCTCTGTAACACATACAATTTGACAAAACCCCGATTTATTTGAAATAATAACACTTGCACGAAAGAGTAATTCGTTATTTTTTCAGTAAATCCTATAACAGGTCCAGAGCTTGATCAGATTTATTGCCGCCAACAAGTGGTTTAACAGTCACCACGTACTGAAAAACATCAATCTTGAAATCTCCAGGGGAGAGGTTATCGTCATTTGCGGGCCGAGCGGGGCAGGTAAAAGCACCCTCCTCCGGACAATTAATAAATTGGAGCAGATTGATGAAGGGGAGATCATTGTTGACGGAATGTATCTTTCTGACCCGAAAACCGATCTTACATCCCTAAGGGCTGAAATTGGCATGGTTTTTCAGCATTTCAATCTGTATCCGCATAAATCAGCGATAAAAAACATTACGCTTGCACCGCGCAAGATCCGGGGATTAAGCAAGGTGCAGGCTACTGAAAGGGCACATAAACTGCTTGAAAAAGTCGGACTGCGCCATAAAAGTGATGCCTACCCTGTCCAGTTGTCAGGAGGTGAGCAGCAGCGTGTTGCCATAGCAAGGAGCCTTGCCATGGAACCCAAGATCATGCTCTTTGACGAGCCTACATCAGCCCTTGATCCTGAGCTTATCAATGAAGTACTTGACGTAATGATCTCCCTTGCCAGGGAAGGAATGACGATGGTTGTGGTTACACACGAAATCGGGTTTGCCCAGAAAGTCGCTGACAGGGTCGTCTTCATGGACAACGGAGAGATCATCGAGATCGGGACCCCGCCTGATATATTCGTAAACCCCGTCCATCAGAGGACAAGAAATTTCATGAGCAATGTATTTCATATCCCTGTCTTTGATTTTGCCCGCGAACAGGAATCATCCTGAAAAATTCATTTGTCCGCTGAATGTCCCGTAATTATTAAAGCCTGACCTGTCCCGTTCGCAATATCTATTGCCTGTCTTTGACCTCAGGCAGGTAAACCATCACAACAGGACTGTACAGAAACAGCCCGTCACTGTCCTCAAACACACGGACCTGTTCATGACCCTTCAACCTGTCTCTCAGGATTTCTGGCTGAATACTGTCTCCCTGGTTTGCGATTACTGCTATGACAGACGAAGCTGCTCCGCTATGTGTCTGCTTATAATATTCGGGGTTCTTATACCCCCAAGTGAATCTGACCGATGACTTTTTTATTTTGTCGAAGGGCAGAGAGTTGCTTTCATCATGATGGTAGATGAGCTCTTTTTCTGTATAAAGATCAAGTATGGGAACTGCAACCGAAGGACTTACTGCGGATCTGCCTGACGGCAGGACAAAGACCTCCACTTTTCCAGAATCAACGGAATCCAGATAGATACCGGCATTTCGGATATTGACCAGGCCCATGGACTGCAATAAAGGCATATATGCAAAAACAGCAACTGTTAGCGAGACAGCAACAATGCATGAAACCAGATATTTCCTTAATTCCAGTGTTGATATCTTCTGTAATCCGTATGAAGCCATGAGCGTCAACATCGGAAAGACAACCATGACATAACGCGACCTCCTTATCTGCAGGATGACTACCAATAAAACGAGCCATGAAATAATCAGGAACTTCGGGTCCTTCTTTTTAAAGGCTTCATAAATAGAATACAGTGCTGCTATGGTTATAAAGGGATGTACCTGATACAAAAAAGTTGAAACAAAACTCTCTCCCCATCGGCCTAAACCCGGTGCCTGATATTCACGCAGAAAATTTATCTGGCCGAAAATGAAATCATATTTCAGATATACCACTATGCCTGCCAATACCCCGGTAATGAGGACAACTGATATGCCCCGATAAAAACAGCTACGCTTACCTGACGCAGATTTCTTGTCTCCTGTGTCTGTGATCTGTGTTCTGCGATCTGTGTTCTTTGATAAAAATACCAGAAACACGACCGCAAGCACTGACAGCATGACCCAGGCAGAGTACTTTGAAAATACAGTGCAGAATACAGATAGTGCCGCAACAGGGACCCACACCCCCCCCTCCTGCAATGCCTTCATAAATAAATATATTGAAAGAGTCAGAAGAAACATTGTAGGAATATCCACAAGCATCAGAGGGGTCTGTGAAAAAAAATATGGTATTCCCAGCAACATTGTTCCTGCCAGAAGCCCGGTCTCTTCATTCCAGAGAGCTTTGCCAGTCAGATATGTAACAACAGCTGTTCCAGAGAAAACAATGGCTGTAAACACCTGAATGAAGGCCCTTGACTCCCCGAATATTTTAAAAATAAGTCCATGGAGAAAAGGCACAAGAGGCATGTCAGTCCATGCATAAATATCCTTTCCCCATTCTGAAATAAAATATTGCACACCATACAACTCAAGATGCTTTGCCTGCGTAAAATACCGTGACGCATCTATAATGACCTCCGGGACTTTCCAGAATATGGCGCAGACCGCAAATGAAACCGAAAACAGAAAGAACAAGGGCCGCTGCCTTGTCACAGGCGAGTTAAGCAGGGCATATATAAAAACAATACCCGCCAGCATAATCAAAACCATCCAGCCCGGTTGAGTATCTGGAAACGCCCACTTCCAGCTTGTCAGACGGTTGTCATCCGCATTACGAAAGATATACAAAAGCAAAAAAGCGGCTACAGCGCTAAGCGTTACAGTGAGGACATGCCACTTTTTATTAAATAATGACCCGGGCATCACTTAGTATACTATACTGAGACAACAGTCATAAGTTAGCAGACAGTGGAAGGAAAAAAGGGGGGTTACCAGGACACTACTCTGTCACAGGCAAAGATATCATCGATCACAGCTTCATAAGATATATTTTGTTTTGAAAGCTCAATAATTTTAATCTCGTGTTCCTTTGACTGCGTGTCGATGATCTTTCTTGTCAGGTCAGTAATGCCGTTATTGATAATATGAAGGATTTTCATTATTAACTCCTGTCCGGCAGATAAAAGGGTTAAAGCACTATTACCCTGTCAGCCACATGATTCATCGTAGCATTATCATACTGGCTTCCACATACTATTTTGTCGCAAATGCCTTCCTTGGATATCCCGTTCTTCTGGGTTGTATAATCACAAAAACTCATACTTATTCCGGAATTTTTACATAGATTCGTTACCGAAGGATTCTGAAGGAGCCTGACCCCAGCGTCCATAAAAAAGACCATGACCTCATGACCCTTGGAAAGGGCAGCTTTTGTCAACCCGATCAGGTCCTTTGCATGTCTGTCTGTATTAACCAGAATACCGAGTTTCAATGGATATATTGAACTTGATCATAAATTATTAGTTAAAGCTTCTGTACGAAAAAAGCCAAAAAGTATAAGGCCCGGATTATAAACTTATCCGGGCCTGTTATGAGTACTATTTTTTCTCTTCTGCTATTTTTCCTACGATCGGGTACTTGTTATAGTCCAGACCGCTCCACTCACCCCATGATCCGACATAAACCTTTACGTTCTTATACCCAAGAATATGTGAGAGCACAAAATATGCGTTAGCAGCCTTTATCCCGCCCTGGCAATAAGAAACAACCTCTTTGTCTTTTGTGACCCCTTTTGATTCATAAGCAGCTTTCAGGTCCGCAACAGATTTAAGAGTACCGTCTGCATTAAAGTTAGTCTTATAGTAATCGAGGTCCAGTGCACCTGGTATATGCCCTACCCTTTTATTCTTGTCATTATTTACTTCTCCTTTATACTCGCCAGTGCCGCGGGCATCAACAAGAACAAAATTCGGTTTATTCAGGTTCTTTAAAACGTCATCAGCAACTATCCTGATAGATTCATCCGTAGCACCAACCTTGTATTTGCCGGCTTCAGCCACTTTCATGCCGGACTCAGACGCACGGTTTTCCTTGTTCCACTTAGCAAGACCGCCATTCAGATAACTTACCTTCTTGTGACCGAAATACTCCATCAGCCAGTATGCGCCGAGAGTAAAAACACTTTCACCGTCTATTCCGTACAACACTACATGATCATTATTATTGATGCCGAGCCTGTTCATCATGCCCTCAAACTGTGCCTTGTCAGGAGGATTGGGGCTAATTGTACCCATTAATGCGCCTATGCCCATGTATACTGAACCTGGAACATGTTTCTTTTCATAGCTCTCCTTGGCAGAAGGCCAGTTGTCCACGAAAACAATTTTTACATTATTCAGGTTGTCTGCAAGCCACTGTGTTTCGACCACAGCGCCTCCGTCTTTTGCATACGCATCCTGAAATCCGGCAAATACAGACACCATAAAAAGAACTGAAATGATACAGATTACGGCTTTTCTACGTAAACGCATTTTTCCTCCTTTTCGAACGGCTATTATTAAGTGGTATAGCTGATTCTGAAATAGAATGCCTTCATATTAAATAATACCATACCATTTCATGTCAAGTGATATAAGGATCACATATGCAGTGAAAAAAAACATTTATGGCACAACTATATATAACGGAACAGACTTACTCCTCAATTTGATGGTATTGATTAGAGCCTATCTAAATAGATATTAATAAAAAATGCCTGCATACAGTAAGTCGATTCGACCATCATCCGATCATGAGACCCGATTCGGGTGAGCATCCAGACGTCATCCCCGTGAAAACAGGACCATAATTCAATAAAAAACTGGATTACCTCGAACAGACTGTGTCACAATTGCGGAATATACGCTTTGTGTCATTCCTGCGAATGCAGGAATCTCGCTATTCCAGGCACTTTCAAAAGGCATAGATTCCGGCACTAAGGCCGGAATGACAATTGTGACACAGTCTGTTGATCCGGAATGACAATACAAGCCTTTTCCCTATTGAGACACAGTCTGTTCGCGGGAATCCAGAAATATAGTTATTCTATGATTAGAACCTGTTTTGAGATAGGTTCTAGTACGGCCTGCGGGATTAATGCATATCTATTTCGGACAATTTACCTGCGGAACATGGCCGTATAAAATCGTGGCACAGACATTGCCCCGGGAAATGCTAATATCCCGGGGCAATGTTTTCCTGTACTTTTTTCCCTTTAAGCGTCGAGAGGTAAGATACGATGTCCTTCATCTCCTGAGAATTCACGTCAAGAGTTTTCCCATCCATCGCATTTTCTATGCAGAAATTGATGACACCTCCGATGCTGGTGATCTCTTCCCCGAGGACAACAAAGGTCTTTTTGCTGCCATCTATATCACCACCGCCTGAATGGCATGTATTACAGCTCTTGCCATTTGTCCCCAGACTGCTGTCATTAAAGAGGACCTTCCCTTTTTTAACATCACCTGAATGTGCGGCACCCATAGCAAGGACTACAACTGCGGCAATCACAACTAACATCCCGAAGACTTTCATTTTAATACCTCCTCCTGCTGATTAATTATTTCAAGCTGAATCATTATGCTTTCCATGGACATTATAATGTGTTTCTTATCCGAAGGCGGGCAACCTCTGCTGCTTTCGCTGTTCCGGGTCCGCATACGAGTGATTATCTTACGTTATCACAGAAAGACAATTTTTTTACGTTGAGAAAGGCATGTCTGAAAGGTACCGCATGATACACATTTCAAACATGCCCTCTCTGATTCAAATACTCTCCTCTTTAGAACGATATATCCAGAGTCAGATAAATGTCCTGCGCGCTCTTCAGCGGTGCCAGCATCTGTGTTCCTGCCGGGTCTGTTGTATTTAAATCATCTATTTCCTTCGGCTCACCGATCCAGTTGTTGCTTCCTGTATATTTAAACTTGTAATACTGATAGCCGAGCCGGACAAATGCCTTGCCGAATTTAGAAACTGGAGTTCCGGGCAGTTCCTGTATCACATACCCTTCATAAACAGATCCTCTTGTACCCAGTTTGCTTGTCCAGAGATCATCAGCAGCCGGGGCAAATGTGATCCAGTACTTTGAACCATAATTATATTCGAGTCCAACCTTCGTACCCGTTTTTTTGATGTCATATCTTGCCCCTGCATAAATCGAGCTTCCGGTATGGCCGTCATTACCCTGGCCGCCTGCCTGCATCGGATCACCGTCATCATAAAGCAGGCCGTACCCGCCTTTTGTCCATGTAGTCCCCCCGTCCATTGAGAAGAAGTCCAGTTCATACAAATTTTCATTAGGATAAGTTTTGCTCATGGCCCCTGATACAAAAAGATTGAGGTCACCAAAACCTATATCTTTAATCCTGCCATTGACATAGACCCCGAAGTTGTCAATGTCTCCAAGGTTCGTAGACACGCCTCCATCCGGAAGGGTATCGAATATATTGTTTGCTCTTACTACCTGAAGTTCAATATTGAGGTCGTCTGTAAATATGGGATCAATAAATAATCCGACAAAATCAGTGTCCTTCGTAACATTGGACCCCGGGACATCAGTATTAAAACCGCTGTCATATCCGCGGCCGTAGCAGAACTTGGCATAAGCACCGGGCAATGCTTCAATATCAGGAGCATACCCGATCGTCAGCCCGTCAAATGCGTAATCAATCAAGTGTCCGGCAACCCCGGCAGTGCCAATCTTATCGGTGTTCTGCCTGATATTTGTAGGTACTCCCTGAGTTGAGTACCTCCTGCCTATCGAAAACCATACGGGGGTGTCAGCTATGTTGCTCCATGTGGCAAAGGCATAGTCCACCCTCAATACATTGTCCTGGGGCACATATCCGACTGTCCCGTCAAACGCCCCCATGGCCCTGTCTGCAAAGTAACTGCCCTGTACAGGGGACATGCTGCTGTGTCCCCACACTTTATACATAGACAGACGGGACGCTACTGTAAGATTTTCATATACGTCTGCATTAAGTTTAAGCCTGAAACGGTTGAACATAACTGAATCGTTCTCGGCAGTATACTCCTCAACCGGAGTTGAACGGAAAAGCGTGGTCATCCCCGGCATCGGGTAATTAGGGACAGAATAGGAAGCCGACGGACTATACTGCATATATTCGCCGACCCTGCCCTTAAGTGAATCGATCCTGAACCTGTACTCCCCGCCGATTGTAAGCCACGACCATTTGCTTTCCACATCAGATGCTTTTTCTTCTGCTGCAGATACCCTCTTGTCCTGAAAACTCTCCTGTGTCTTCATCTTTTTCAGTTCTTTTTTCATTTCCTCAAGCTGATTGCTCATGTCGAGTATTTTCTGCTCAAGGTCCCCTTCAGCAGCAGCAAAGAGATAGGCAGGGAGAACAAGGAGAGAAAGAATAAAAATGACAACAAAACGTTTCATAGATCCTCCTGTTTGTTTTGGTGAGACCATCTTATGTGGCCTTTATCGCGCTGTGAAACCAGCGATTTAATTGTATCTGGGTAGACTAGGAGGGATATGGCAATTCCAGTGCCAGTGAGGATGGTATTTTGTAACTATATGATTTATTTTGGAATATTAAAGCGAAAAAAGGGGAAGGGACAATAATCAGGTCATGCAGCAACAACTATGAGTTTCAAAGCGTTTCATTTCATTCCACTGTGTTTCAAGATGTTTCAATTTCATCCAATTATGAAACACTCTGAATATCTATTACTAATTAGTATCAGTTGCGGAAAGTGATAATTTGATATTGACATGTCATTTCGAGCGAAGCGAGAAATCTTAACCAGTTGCAATACCGAAAGATTTCTCCCGCTGGTCGAAATGACAATACAGCTACGTAAGTATTGTACAGTTTCCGCAACAGGAACTAATTAAATCAGCTGACCAGATCGTATTTTTTTAATTTACGCCATAGAGTGGTGCGGCCGATCCCGAGATGCCCGGCAACAACAGTCTTGTTCCAGTTGAACCTGTCCATCAGTTTTTTCAGGTTCTGCTTTTCCGACTCTGCCCTGTTCAGTCCTGCATTCCGGTCAGCCAGAGATTGAACAGGTTGAACCTGGAAGGCGTTTACAGCAGGAGGAAGTGATTCCCTGTCTATTATATGTGACTTGCTTCTGATGAAGGCATGCTCAATAGCATTTTCCAGTTCCCTTATATTCCCCGGCCAGTCATAATCCATGAGGGCTGACATGGCTACTGGAGACACTTCTATGATCTTACGCCTGTTCTGACTTTTTAATGAACACTTTGCCAGAAAGTGGTTCACAAGCAGTGGGATATCTTCCTTTCTTTCCCGTAGCGGGGGCATCGTGACCGGCACAATACAAAGCCGGTAATATAGGTCTTCCCTGAAGCTGCCGCCTTTTATGTCATCCTGCAGGTTTTTATTTGTAGCTGCTATTACCCTGACGTCAACCTTGACGGTTTTGTTGTCTCCGACTTTTTCAAACTCCATGTCCTGGATGACCCGTAACAGCTTCGACTGCAAGGCAAGCGGCATTTCCCCTATTTCATCAAGGAAGATAGTACCGCCGTCAGCAAGTTCAAATTTGCCGATCTTATCTTTTATCGCACCCGTAAAGGCCCCCCGCACATGTCCGAAGAGTTCACTCTCAAAGAGGCCTTCCACTATGGCACTGCAGTTGATCTTTACAAAACGTCTGTTTCTTCTGCTGCTCTCGTGATGAATGGCCCTTGCCACAAGCTCTTTCCCTGTCCCGCTCTCTCCTTCTATGAGAACAGCACAATCTGTTTCACCCAGGGTCTCGATTAATTCAAATATCTGCTGCACCGGAACACTTTTCCCTATAATATTAGAAAAATTGTATCTGTCATTAATCTCTTTCTTGAGTTTTTCTATCTCCGAGGCATCTCTGACTGTGGCGATCAATCCAATGTCATGTTCACCGTCTTTAAGAAAGGCCGTGCTGATAAACACGGGTATGACATTTCCATCACTGCCGGTGATCCGTTCCGTAACATTAGCCAGTCCGTACCCGTTCTTCAGTGTAAATGCAAAGGGGCAATCCCCTGCACAGTTGTCGGCATTCAATATTTTTTTGCATGTATGACCTATGACATCAGATGCATTAAGGCCGGTAAGTTTTTCCATCCCCTTGTTAAAGCTTGTTATACGAAGATCTTTGTCCACAGTTATTACACCGTCCGCAAGGCTCTCAATAATCGAATCAACCTTGTCCTTCTCCTGTGAAAGCACGATGTTGCTCTCTTTCAGGGACTCGATTATCCTGACTGCTTCGCTCATGGGCCTGAAGTTCTCTATGATTCCGACCATGCTGCCGCTTTTATCATAAAGGGGGGCCACATTCAGGCACAGTGGGATAGAAGTACCCTCAGTGCAATTATTGTCTTTGTACAGATTGATGTTCATGAAGTGGGAAGCACAGCTGCTGATGTTCCCTACTGCGTCCAGGGGGCAATTTCTCAGACACAGGTCAGTCCTGATTATTTTATCGCATGCCACCCCATCCGGAATTCCATGCTCAAGCCCTATAAGCTCCTTTGCCATTTTATTAACGAAAATGATCCGTTTGTCCAGCCCGATAACAACAATCCCCTCGGCAATACTTTCAAGTATAGATGTATGAAAATTCTCGTGAAGAACAACAGGATTTTCTGCACGACCGGATTTCAAGACTGACTTATTCATAACGACCACCTTAAGAAAAATATGATGTTCATATTTTAGCATACACGGTTTAATACAGGTCATTTTGCTTTAATCACGGCAAATGATAAAATAACGCAATGAAAAAAAACACTTATACAGTTTCAGAGGGAACAAAGCCGGAGAGGCTCGATACCTTTATCACCTGCCAGAGCAATCTGACCCGCTCTTATATACAGAGGCTGATAAAAGAGGGGTTCATTACAGTCAATTCTCATAATGAGAAGGCACGCTATACAGTCAAAGAGGGGGACCGGATCGATGTAATCCTTCCCAATGAACCGGACGGCTCCCTCCTGCCTGAAGACATCCCGCTGGACATATTATATGAAGATGAATATATGGTTGTGGTAAACAAGCCCCCTGATATGGTCATTTATCCTGCAGCAGGCAATAAGAGCGGGACCCTTATGAACGCACTCATGTCACGATGCAGCAAGCTCGCCTCTGTCGGGGCACCCCTGCGGCCGGGGGTAATTCACCGACTTGATAAAGACACTTCAGGCGTAATCGTCATTGCAAAGGAGGATGAAGCATATCATAAGATCATTGCACAGTTCAGGGACAGGAAGGTCGAAAAATACTATCTGGCGCTCCTGTTTGGCAGCCTTAAAGAGCCTCGCGGGGAGATACGCACCCTTATAGGCAGGTCCAGATCAAACAGAAAAAAGATGTCAGTAAAAACAGACCGGGGGAA
The DNA here is from genome assembly GCA_003599025.1 of Nitrospiraceae bacterium. Taxonomy (GTDB): domain Bacteria; phylum Nitrospirota; class Thermodesulfovibrionia; order UBA6902; family UBA6902; genus UBA6902. Next base: position 18,717 of record QZIL01000106.1, read on the forward strand.
AGAGGCGATCACGCAGTTTGAGGTCATAAAAAAGCTGCGCTCCGCCACTCTTGCAAAAATAAGGATCGTGACCGGCAGGACCCACCAGATCAGGGTACACTTTTCTTCAAGGGGACATGCTGTACTGGGAGACAAAACCTACGGGAAAAAAACTGAACTGATTATTGGCGATGAATCAATTATCTTTCCACGCCAGATGCTTCATGCATTCAGCATTAAACTCCAGCACCCGGCGGACAATGTGCAGATGGAATTCACTGCACCTATGCCTGAAGACATGGAAAAGGCGGTCATGGCATTGACCGATGACCGTATTTTCAGATAATCCTGTTTTTCATCTGTTTCGGTGACGGTTGCGGAATATTGATAAGACAATAATTCCTTATGGAGGACACAAATTCCAGATAGTCCTGTGAAGGATTTACCAGCTCAACTCCCATGCTTTTGAGATTATTATCAACCTTTACCAGCCTTCTTATTTTCACAATGACCTTAAGCGTCCCTGCCCTTAAGGGGACATGGACCACACAATATGATTTAAAAGGGTTGAGCAGGTCAGCTTTAGATTTCACAGGAAGAGACTGGTCAGCTTCAATGTACATGCCGATTAATGAAAGGTCTTTCAAAGTGCCGGCGTAACTCTGGTTGTTATAAAAAAAAGAAGTCCGGATATGTACCGGTATTCGCTCGTAGGCCCTTTTTCTTGAATAAAACTTACTCACCGGATTACCCCCTTTATGAGGCCGTGTGAATTATAAGTCCTTCTGTCGCTCAATCTGGAATTCGCAATTTACATGCCCTCGATTAAACATTTATAAATCAAGCAATTACGCATTCTTCAACCAGGACAAATACTGCCAGATTGACAATTGACGCTGCCAGATTGACATGATACGATCTTTATTATTGTCCGGATCATTATATTTATAGCCATACACTACAGCTTCTACTTCTATAAGCCGAAAGGGATAGAACAAAGGCCGTAAACTGATAAGCAGAACACTTTGCATAAATGAGAAAAGCCTTAAGAACATTTATACCCGTTGCAGCATATTTTCTGGCCGCGGGTTATTTCACCCTGTTTATGCCTGACCTTCTATACGCTTTCCATGAAGGCGGGATAGGGTATTGCGAGGGCTGCCATGATATGCACAGTCAAAAGCAGGGCAGAAGCCTTAGAACAGATGATGACGGCAATCCGGGATCTGCGGTATTTATGCTAAAAGGCTCTGACCCGAGCTCAACCTGCCTGACATGTCATGCTGAGGAGGGTGCGTTCTACAATGTATTCAGCAGTGATGGCTCACAGTATACTCCCGGCGGAGACTTCTACTGGCTGAAAAAGACCTTCACATCAATAGTAAATGGAAAAGTATACATCAGCGATAGCCATAGCCACGGCCACAATATTGTTGCCGGTGATTACGGCCTGATGGAAGACCGGATATCAAGTTCTGCACCTGGAGGGACATATGCTTCTTCTGCTATGGGATGCATCAGCTGCCATAATCCGCACGGGACAATAACCGGCAATGCCGCCAATAGCAGGCCGATTTCAGGGTCAGGATCTTACGGGAAGCCTGCACCGCAAGGCACGATAACAGGCAATTACAGGCTGCTCGGCGGGCAGGGTTATAACGGAGGAAGCATGTCCAATGGTGTGAGTTTTGCCTATCCGGCTCCGGTAGCTGTTGCAAATGCTCTTAACTGGACTGAAACCGATTCAAACCATCCTGCATACGGCTCAGGCATGTCAGAATGGTGCGCCAATTGCCACAATGATATGCTTGCTGCCGGCCGCAAACACCCTGCAGGCAGTAATGCCCGGTTAAGCCCCGCGGTGATTACAAATTATAACTCTTACAAAAAAACAGGTGATTCAAGGGGGATGCAGGCCATCTCATATCTCTCCCTGGTCCCCTTTGAACTCGGAACAACCGATACTTCTTTACTAAACCCGTCCAGTTCAGCCGGGCCTGATACATCAGGAAAGGCAAGTGTAATGTGCCTGACCTGTCACCGGGCCCACGCATCTGCCTTTCCATTAATAGGCAGATGGGATTTCAGTGCCACATTCATCTCCGACTCGCACCCCGGGTCCGGTGACGCAGGGGTATCTGGTAAAGATGTACTTAACAGCTACTATGGCAGGGACATGGCTGCACATTTCGGCCTGTACCAGAGGTCACTTTGCAATAAGTGCCACGTGCAGGACTGATCCTCTCAATATTTGGTGATATGACAAAGTTTCATATGGTGATACAACCAGAATATCATTTAGTTTTATGAGATAACAGCAAAAAAGTGATTATAGCCAATCTCAAAACAAAAAAATGATACAACCTCTTGGATGTCATTCCGGCTTGGGAGCCTGCCCCGACTTTTTCGGGGGAATCTTTGTTTGTTTTCAGGTAGATTCCCGACGCGCTTCGCTTGCCGGAATGACGGTCCAGATTTAATAACCTGTTTTGAGATAGATTCTAACTCCATATATGCAGCTATCAGTTTCTTAATACTATCTGCTCATCATGCCATACTGGCATATTCATTGCACATTACTTCCTAAAATCACAGCTGATACATCATAATGTAAACACAAAATGAAACTGCTCTTCATATCTCTTGTCTATCTGTTGTTCTTCCTGTCAGGGGCCGCTGCCCTGGTCTATCAGGTGGTATGGGTACGTTCATTAAGCCTCATATTCGGAGGGACACACCTTGCAGTGACTACTGTTCTGTCTGTTTTTATGGGTGGACTTGCCCTCGGCAGCCACCTCATCGGCAAACGGGTTGATGAGATGAAAAACCCCCTCCGTTTCTATGGAATACTTGAAATCGGCATTGCCCTGTCCGCAGTCATGTTCATTGCATTGATAAACATCTATCCCTCGGTTTACATATTTCTGGTACAGGGCAAAGAAGATTCAAGGTTTTATCTCACCTTTATACGTGTAGTGTTTGCTTTTATTTCACTGATAATCCCTGCAACCCTGATGGGAGGGACACTCCCTGTTCTCACAAGGTTTATTGCCGGGCAGTCTGAAAAGATCGGGACTCATCTGTCATTACTTTATGGCATTAATACCTTCGGTGCAGTCGCAGGTACGGCTGCAGCCGGTTTTTATCTGCTGCGTTCCTACGGAGTGAGTACGACTCTTCATATAGCCATTGCAGCAAACATAGTTATCGGCGTGGCCAGTCTCCTGCTTGACATCAGGATGCCGGCCGTATTTAGTGGTCCTGATAAGACCCGGGGCAAAAAATCTCCTGATGCATCGTCTGAAAGAGATGAAACAACAGACATCCTGCCGCTCAGGCTTGTTCTTTTCGGTATAGGAGTCAGCGGTTTCTGCGCCCTTGGATATGAGGTCCTCTGGACCAGGGTCCTCACATTGACCATTGGAACGAGCGTGTACGGGTTTACCATCATGCTCGCTGCCTTTCTGACCGGAATTGCCCTTGGCAGCCAGGCCTACGGACTCTTCATGAAGATTTTGCTCTCAGGAAAGAGTGTCATCGAGAGGCACATCCTCGGTTTTGGCGGGGTTCAGGTCTTAATAGGTATGGCCGCCCTTTTTGTTACCTTTAACATCCGTGACCTTCCCCTGCACTCGGTTACACTTAAAAATTATTTCCTCGGCATGGGACTCAGCACATTCAACGCGCGTCAGTGGGCCAATCTGGCTATTGCCTTCACCTACATGCTTGTTCCTGCCTTCTTTATGGGCCTCGCCTTTCCTCTGGCAGGCAGGGTCAACACAGCATACAGGAACAAGTTAGGGCACGCTGTGGGAGATGTGCTTGCTTATAATACGATAGGTGCGATCCTGGGTTCAGCTGTAAGCGGATATTTCATGATATATTTCTTTGGTCTCGAAAGGTCCCTCCAGCTGCTGACAGTCATAAATACCGGCTTCGGATTTCTGGTGATATTCAGCCTGCGTAATTTGAGGTCCGTAAATGCAGGAATTGCATTTGCGACAGTTGCCGTAATGGCATTGCTCATACTCAATCCGCATGTCTTCAGGATGTGGGACGCTCAGTTTTTTGCCATATTCCAGAATAACCGGCCCGAAATCTACGACACTCCTGAAAAGGTAAAGGACGCTATTGAAAACACGGATGTCCTTTTTTATCACGAAGGCATCGACTCAACCATCAGCTCTATAAAGGCCAGGGGCGGCTCGCAGTCCGCCATGGTCAATGGAAAAGTCGTAGCGTCCGATGTTCCCGGTGACCGGCAGCTCCAGTTGACCCTCGGTCATCTGCCTATGCTCCTCCATAAAAAACCTGAAAAAGTATTTGTTGTAGGTCTGGGTACCGGGATGACGCTGGGGGCGGCCTCCGTCCACCCTGAGATAAAAGAGCTGACACTGGCAGAGATCGAACCGAATGTGACAGGTGTTGCAAGGACCTTCGGAAAATACAATAATTATGTCCTTGAAAACCCGAAGCTCAGGACCGTCTTTACTGACGGCAGGAATTATCTTCTGACTACAGAGGATAAATTTGATGTCATCAACGCAGACCCGATACACCCGTGGACCCAGGGCTCAGGGTATCTTTATACGGCTGATTATTTCAGACTGGCCTCTGAGAAACTCCTGCCGGGCGGGATCGTGTGCCAGTGGCTGCCGATCTACGAACTGAGCATTGATGACCTCAGGTCGGTTGCAAAGACCTTTTCCCTCAATTTCAAATATACCATGGCCTGGCTCACCTATTTCGACGCAGCGCTTATCGGCAGCAACTCTCCCCTGCTCATTAACGAGGAAGAACTCCAGAGGCGCATAGCATATCCGGCAGTGTCAGAAGACCTGAAGCAGGTAATGATGGGGTCTGCAGATGAGTTTCTCAGTTATTTTATAATGGGCACAGAGGGCATGAAGGCATTCAGCAGCAGCGGGACCATAAATACAGATGATAATCTGTATCTTGAGTTCTCAGCCCCCCGTTCCATGGGAAAAAATGTTATGGAACAAAACGTCAGTGCCATTGTGCGTTATCGCGAAAGCATACTTCCATACCTCGTACCTGCAGGAGATGAAAAGGAGCGTCAGGAACAGAAGAACAGGTGGGAGCTCAACAGGCAGGCAGCAGCTGTGTATGACCCTGCCCACTTCATGTTTCTTGGTCAGCAATATGACAGGCCGGAGTTCCGTTTTCTGATGGCGGAACTCGATATGAAGTATCCCTGGTATGCACCAGGCAGATTTCTGCAGGCTGAACATCTTCGTGAAGCATCAAGAATACCGGTCCTGCTCAGGAGGGCAGAGTTCGCTTTTTTAAATAAGAATGGTCAGAAGGTTGTAAAAGAAATCTCCGCAGTAATTGCCGGAGTGAGCAGTGAAAGGGCCGCCCTGCTCTTTGTAGACAATGAGGCAAAGATCATTTACGGGCAGGTTTATTTTAACGGAAACAACATTAATGAATTGATGAACAGATTTGCAGATAATGTGCTTTCAGAAATTCAGCAGGCTTATTATTCAGAAGCAAAGACTGCATTGTCACATGGGAAAGAACTTCCCTCGCTAGAACAGGGCATGGACAGAATGTCAGGTATTATCAAGACAAAAGTGCAGAAGCAGGAGGCCAATTAGAGTCTGTCCATAAATTATAGCATGTCAGTTTCGTCATGCCCGAAGCCTGCCCTCTAATGTCGTAATCGGGGGTTCTTAATCAGACATCCAGGGTTCAACAGGCTCACCATGGCAGTTTATCCCCTGGGACTGTCGAATGGTGGTTCCGGCCCTGAATTTACCCCGCCTCACCACTCACCATGGCTATCAAAGATGACAATGATGTATGAGGATTCCGTGGTTATATTTAGAAATTTGAGCCTTACACCTCTCCTGACCAATTTTCGATTAAATCGTAAATTAGTCACATGCATCAAAAGCTGTAAGTCCCGAGAAAGGCCTACTGGACATAGTCGAAATATTTGATGTCCATGACGCCGGACATAAATATGACCAGACATATTCTGCGATTAAAGAAATTAAGAAAATATGCTTGCTAAGAATATACCACCGAAGTGCATAGGAAAACTCCTGATTGACATTTATGTTAGCAGTGATATGATTGGATCATAATTTGTTTCCGATAATGTCAGAGCGACCGTGAAGGGGGACGGAATGCAATGGGTCTTAATAAGTAAGACAGCCGAGCTGCCGGAGGATGCGCCTTTGGTGAGTTCGGTTTTTTTATTAACATAAGGAGGTATAATCATGCTATTGAGAGGGAATAAGTTCGACGTAAGCCTGTGTACACTTGCCGTAATGTTAGTAGTCATTGGTACACTTGGCTGTGCAGGACCTTATTATAGCCACTCTTTCAAAACTGACTGGCCCGATGCATATAGAGCATCAAATGTGCTTGCGCTTGCACCCGTGGAGGTCCCGTCGGATCTCCCCAAAGCTGACCAAGCAGAACAGTTCTTTGCTTTTGCTATCTCGGAGAAGCTGAGGATGGGAGGGTTCCAGGTCGTGGGGCCTGATGTCTACGAACAAACGATGTTCGAGATCACACGGGAGAGAGGCGGATCCTATGATGTCATCACGGGCAAAAAGGACGAGAAAAAGTTTCAGGAACTTCAAAGGGCCTGCTTGAAGCAACTTGAGACCACCACTGGAGCCAAAGCATTGCTGCAAGCTAAGGTTGTAGTTGTATCAGCACCCTTCTCGGGCTGCCAAGCCAGTTGGGACGGAGCCACACAATCTATTGCGCATGCCTATCTCGGCATCTTCTGCCCGATTGGCAACATGTTCGGAAAGATTGCAGCCTTTTCACTTGTAAGGAGTATCTTTGGGTAGCACTGGAGTTCAGTGAGATAAGTATGATCCAATGGACTCTCGTTTTTTTGACTTTACTTATTAAGTGAAACTCCCCGTGGCAGACCATGGGGGATTCTACAAAGCTTTCGCTAAAAAAAAGAATTAATGGATAATAAAGATCAGATAATTAATAAATGAGATGCCATGATGAGGTTATATAAACTTTTTTATTTATTAGTTACATGCTTATCATTCTTTGCTTGTGCAACAGGGCCATCTTTAAGATCGTCAATCCCTCAGTTGTACTTCAGTAAGCCACACGGTTCTGACTGGGTTGCATGGACGGATAGTCCCGGATTTACCAAACCAACTCCAAAAGGCAGATACCATACAATAATTACTATGGCCGGTTTCAAAAAAACAGATCTTTCGATTAACAACATCGATGAACTCAAGAAATTTGCAGAGGATAATTATAGAGATCCTCGTCTCACGTATAGGAATGTTGCGATCACGGAATTCAGCTACTGCGGAAGGGATTGTGTGAAAGTCCAGTTCATAGCAGAAGATCATTTAGTGCCTTATGCCCCCCTGGACAATTTTTTCATCGTAAATGGATATGATTATTTATGTCTTTCACCTGACAGTCCGGGAGTTCTCATTTATTCTTCATACAGTCAGAGATACCTTCAGGATGAGAAGCCGTTAGAAGGATTGGAAGCTGAGGTAGAGCCCTTTATGCGAAGCATTGTATATATACGATCAGAAGGCAAAGAGATGCCACTTATAAGTGCATCAAAAAAAGGCGATGCTTCAGGTGTAAGACAAAGTCTTAAGGAGGCTGTTGATATTAACGCAAAGGGCACTGCCTCCGATTGGGGTAAAACAGCACTAATAGAGGCTGCACATAGAGGTTATTCAGATATCGTAAAGATATTAATTGACGCAGGGGCAGATATAAACGCCACGGATTTCTATGGTGATACAGCACTGATGCTTGCTATTGATCAAGACAATCATGAAATTGTCAGAATGCTGCTGAATTCAGAGGCAGACGTTAATGCGCAGAATATTACATATGGAACAACTGCGTTAATGGGCGCTGCGAGAAAAGGCAATGAAGAAGTGATAAGAATGCTGATGACTGCCAAAGCGGACCCCGGAATTAAAGACTGGGCCGGGAATACAGCTTTAACAATAGCTGATAGGAATGGACGCACGGCGATTATAGAGTTGCTTCAAAAAGCAGGGGCAAGGGAGTAAGTGGTGCGAGGTTTTTATGAAGATATATAATCTTCTCAAAATCATTATACAGTCTCTTTTACTTATATTATGTTACGGCTGTGCTGGAGCTATCTTGCAGGAAGCAGCAAAAGGAGACACTGCAAAAGTTCAAGAGCTACTAAACAAAGGTGTCAATGTCAACGATATATCATCAAATGGATATACCCCCCTGTATGCAGCTGCTGAAAAGGGGCGTACAGATACCATCAAACTACTGCTTGCAAGAGGAGCAAACCCGAACTATCAAATGGCGTCAGATAGTTGTTGTCCTGGATGGACTTCTTTAATGATAGCTGCTGCTAATGGCCATACCCAGGCTGTTCAAGTCCTTATTGACTCCGGCGCTGATGTTAATACGAGAAATAAATTCGGCCGAACAGCATTGATGTTCGTTTCAAAATATGGCTATACATCAATCATGAAGCTGTTGTTGGAGGCAGGAGCTACAGTGGATATTCAACCGAATGATAAAACAGAGCGGAATGCGCTGCTTGCGGCGGCAGGTCAAGGACATGCGGGTGCAGTAAGTATGCTTATCGATTACGGTGCTGATATCAACCTTGCTGATAACGATGGGTACAATGCTCTATTCGCAGCGACAACAGCAGGGCATGTTAGGGTAGTGAAGGTTTTGATAGATAAAGGGGCTGACTTGAATATAAGAAACAGGACAGGCAATACTCCCCTTGCGCTTGCAATAAATGAAGGATATTTCCAGATTGCAAAGGCTTTACTGGATGCCGATGCAGATCCGAATATGACATCTATGTATATGTCAACTCCTCTAATGGTCGCTTGTCAGAAAGGAGATAGGGATATGGTTCAAATACTTCTCGATAAAGGGGCTGTTATCAATGCAAGAAATATATTTGGAACTACCGCACTTGGATACGCAACTTCATCAGGGCGTAAAGACATTATTGAATTGCTTCAAAAAGCAGGAGCAACAGAATAACATCCTTGCGGGAGGAAAGCAATGAAACATCTGCTTATCTTTTTTATTGCAATTTGCTTACATCTTTATGGATGCGCGAGTGTAAATGAAGCGATCGAAACTGATCCGGACATCCGTAAACTGTCCGAAGAAATAAAAAGGTCGCCATATGACCCCCGACCCCATTTACAGCTTGCCTTGCTGTATTCAAATAAGTACAAGACTAAGCATAGTATTTCTTATTTAGATCAGGCCATTCATGAGACAAGAGAGGCATTGCTTTTGGCTCCCGATTTTCCCCCTGCTCATGGTCTGCTCAGCACTTTCTTGATTGAGAAAGCTTATGCCACACTCGATGAAGATTTGATCGACGAATCTAAAAATGAATATGAAAAAGCCATAAAATTAAATCCTGATTTTGCCAGGGCAAAAGATATATATCCACCCCATATCAGGACTGCACAACTTTACCTTATAAAGTCAGTAAAAGATAAAATATTCATAGACCGTGCCATACAGGAATTAAAGGTGTCTGTCAGGCTCAATCCGAATGTTAGCTTATCTCATTTTTTGCTTGGAGGAATTTACGAGGACTTAGATAACAATGAGCTCGCGCTTTTCGAGTTCAATGAAGCTGCCCGTCTGGACCCTGACAACCCTGAAGTATATGCTCACATTGGCAGCTTGCACAAAACTGGCGTACATTCCGGGGACGGCTGTCTGGATGAATCAGCTACTGAAAAAGGAATAGCTGCATATAGAGAGGCGGCAAAATTAGACCCTCACGAAGCGCTTTACCACAGAGAGCTCGGATGGTTTTACAGACATAAGGGATTGTATGATATGGAAGTATTTGAAGCTAGAGAGGCACTCAGATTAGAGAATAGTCATAAAAGCCATAAAGCATTAGGAGATGCCTTCCTATGGAAAGGTGAATTTGAACAAGCTGTAGAAGAATATTTAGAGGCTATAAGACTGCAGCCCAGAGATATTGACATCATCCGGACCTTGGCTTTCACTTATTTTCTTCTAAATAAATATGATAACGCAGTCAGGGAATTTACCAGATTTTTAAATAAAGCCGACTTGCCTGACACTTATGCTTTGCTATGGAAATATTTATCCTTGAAAGAAATCGGTAAAGACATTGAAGCAGGAAAGCTGCTGGATGATTATACCGGTAGGTTTAAGGGTAAAAAATGGGAATCATTATTAATCAATTATCATCAAGGGGCCATAAGTGAATCTGATCTTATTTCTGGGACAAGACACAAGTGCGACAAAGCTGAGGCATATTTTTATATAGGTTATAACGCTCTCCACACGGACAACCAGCAAAAGGCAAGGGAGTTTTTCCAGAAGACCCTTGATACCCATGTTTATTGTTATTATGAGTATGCCGCAGCCAGAGCGAAGCTTGCGCAATTAGATGCAATGAAGTGAAGTAATAATGAACAATTATTATCTTCTTATGATGAGAGGTAAATCATGAAAATGGTTAATAGTTATTTTCTCATTGTACTTTTACTGTTCGGGTGTGCTTCGTCATTTGTGAAGATTACTCGTGAGACCAACCTTATAACATTAAACGATGTTCAATTTACTGCCCCTGACACAGGGGACTGGTATATTCGATACCCAGGGGCTAAAAAAGACGAAGCCGTTTTAACAAAGCAACTTGACCAAGCAAGTATCATAATAGTTGTTGCAAGAAACGACATAGTGGATCCACAGCTAAAATCTAAATCAGCCAAGGAAGTTGCAGATGATTTCAGAAATCATGAAAAGCAAATAATGATAGAGCAAGGGGTGAATAAAGGTCTATACACCATTAAAGATTTACAGATGGGAGAGATAGATATTCAGGGACAGATATTCTATACCATGGATTATGTGAATGTTGCTAAAATAAGCAAAGTTCGTGCAAGCTTATACCTGCTTTTCCCTTCAACGGCACAAAATGACTATTTCATAATGACCTTATTTCAAGAAGCTACGCCTATTAATGTAGAAATTCCAGATCATAAACCAGTCGCTGTTGAACTGTTAAAAAGTCTGACTTTTGTAAAACATTAGTACCACCATCTTAATAGTGAATTCAATTCCAGTGCATCGATTTATTGAAAATATCATTTACATCCATATTTTAAAAAAAGCAGTGCTGATTAACAGTTGTAATTATCAAGAATATATAAAACTCAGAATCATTCATTATAGTTAGTTACTGATGACCGATCTGGTATCAATCGGCTGAGGATTAACGGGCAGGAGTTTCAGTTTCCTGACAGGACCAGTTCAGGGGTTTACCGTCCTGTCCCCCTGCTTCACCACTCCCCGTAACAGTCAAAGATGTCCCAGAAGAAATCAACTGATGACCATGGGGAAACAGCCCCGCTTATGGCGTCCCTCGCCCTTACCCTCCAGTACATTCCTGTACAGCTTGTGGAGAAAGTATAGGATGTCCCTGAAATCCAGCCCGAAGTGAATACCGTTGAAGTAAAATTGCTTTGATAGGACACCTGGACATTATACTGAACAGGATCTCCCTCAGGGTCAGTAACAGCACTCCACTGAAGTGTGATATTAACGGGGCCGCCTCCGCTGTTGTAGTCCGGCTCAGGGATAAGTGAAACAGCAGGAGGTGAACCGGGTGATATCACCGCAAATGAATCCATTACCCAGGCTGAACTGAACTGCGACAGGGTGCGCACCGCGTCTCTCGCCTTTACTCTCCAGTGCCACGTAGCAGCGGTCTCAACAATTACCGTCCAGCCAGTCGACGCGATCCAGCCCGAGTTATAGTTTGGGCTGGTGTATGCCGGGTCATCATCTACCTCAACGTAATACTCCGTAAACGACGGCGGCCCGGTCACAGACGGAGCAGGGTACCATTGGAGTACCACGGACATGTCTGTGGTACTTGTCACATCGGGTTCAGGTATTATGACAGGGGCAGTCTGTGCAGCAGGCTCCGGGTACCCCGGTCCGACCCCATGGCAGTCGATACAATAAATAGCCGGGCCGTTCCATACAGCGCCTGAATGGCAGGCCCCAGCACAGAATCCGTACCCGTTGCCCGGTGCTCCCGAGCTTGTATAAGAAAAATTAGTTACCCACCCGCTGTTGCTTGCCACTTCGATGCTCCCGTTTGCGTGGGTGCTCCCGTAATGGCACGTATTACATGTCATCGGCAGCCATGATTCTGCATGATGGTCTGAATTCATGTGCTTTAAATGCGTACCTGTGTTCGGCGGATATCCGTGACATGAGTTGCAGGCCAGTGCCCCGCTGCCCCATACAGGATTTGCATAGGACGTCGGTCCGCCTGTGCCGGTATTGTTCTGCACATTGCTGTGGCATGATATATTGGAACATTGTCCGTATGAGTCAAACATCGCTGCTGTACCGCTGTAACTGCCTCCGCTCACTCTGCTGTCTGCTGCAAATGCCACATGCACCTGACTGTCTGCATGCCTGTCCGCATACCCGGAATGACATAGTGTACAGGTCAGATCAAGATCAGGGGCCGTACCTCCTGTATGTTTCTTGTGACTCCCGAGCACAGGCGGATTGGCATTGGTTGCCAGATGACAGTCCCCGCAGCTTACAACACCATCCCATACAGGAGTGGTGTTTATGCCATTGCCCCATTTGCTCCCGTCAGGCAGTTCTCCGTGGCAGTAGATATTAGAGCATGTTTTTGATCCAGCGGCCGGATCTATCACTGTGGTATTCGCTTCACTGCTGTCATACCCGGCTGCAGCCTGACCGTCGTATATTCCTCCGTTATAAAACCCGCCGAAAAGCGAAAATCCCATTGTTATGTCCTGAGGGGGGCCGTCATTATGTCTGGCGCCCGAACCGACACTGCGATAATGACAATAATCGCAGGGATAGAATTTGTCATTTACATGCTTATTGTGAGCGCCTGCCGCAGCCGAACCGGTGACACCGGGATTATTGACCAGACCATGAGGCCCGCCTGTCGCTTCACTGACGACCGGAGGATAGCCATGACACACATCACAACCCGTACCCTTAAACCCGTCCGCGTGTGTGTGGCAGAGCGTGCATTTCAGTCCCTCGTTATGAGTATGATTGCCTGAGGCATTATTTCTGTGATATACAGTTTGTGTATGGCAGACTTCACAGATCCCGTCATATGTCCCGTCACCGTCTGCAAAGGATTTGGGGCCGGTATTATTAAAAAACCTGGCAGTCCGGTTCCCGCTGCTGGGGGTCCTGATCGTGCTTTCAATAAGTTTCCCGTACACAATAGCAAATGTGTTCCCGGCCGCCGCCTTTGTCAGATCAACAGGTCCGGATATCATCAGTGTATCAGCAGTGTTGCCTGAAATCCTGTATTTGTATTTCATCTGTGCAGTATTGGGGATGACTACCAGCCCCTGGTATGCATTTACTCCCCATCCGGCCCCTGATTTTGTGAGCACTGTTGAGGTAATGTTTGTTGAAGTGCCTGAATAAAGGTAGCTGGAGCTTCCGTAAGTGTCCGCCTGTCTCTGGGTATGAGGGTTATGGCAGGTCCTGCACTCTATAGTCCAGTCTCCGTAGCCATTGTCTGTCTGAAGGCTCGAATGTGTCCTTACATAAGGGGCCTCTATGTCGTTGTGACAGCTCCAGCAGAGGGTATTATACTGTGTGTCATCTATGTCCTGTGGTAAATGCGCTGTCCATGGCGGCAGCAGAGAAGGCTGTGACCCGTAAACAAAGTGGCAGGAACTGCACCCTATGCTGTTCCCGCTGAAATGGGGATAATCAAGGGCCTGGCCCCCTGATGTTATCAGGCCCAGCGTCAGTGTTGAGACTAAGGCAATTATGTTTAAATATTTTTTCATGGCTATGTTTACCGTTATTCTTTATTTGCATGGCCGGCGTTAATAACTCCTTAATCGTCTACTGCAAAAAAAAGCCTCCTATTGATAGCGCGCCACTGCTCATTGTTACATCCCCGTTGAGAATTGTATTCCCAATACTGACTGAATAGCTGCAATCGTATCCACCGGACAGAGAAATGCTTATGTTACGGTCCACTATAAGATTGCCGCTCAAACTCCCGGCCCGGCTGCTGATAACGGCCCCGTCTGCGGCATCGTCATAGGCATCCTGAAGAGTAGAATAATACCCACCCCCCATCTTTACAGGAGGAGTCTCACATCCCGACATACCTGCTGTTATGTAATCACTCCTTGTTAACAGTGACAGGCTTCCATCCCCGTCCCTGACTGTAAGGCAAACGCTGTATGTCCCTGCTTCATATGTATGAGACGGGTCCGAATCAGTGGAGTCGGTGACCGCATCACAATTAAAATCCCATTCATAAGTCAGAGGCTGATCATATCCTGAGGAACTGTTGCTGAAATACACGGTAAGCGGGGCTGTCCCTGTAACAGGATCCCCTGTGAAATGCGCATCCGGCACAGCGTCGGATATAGCGGCGGTTGCTGTTGCATATTCTGACTGGCCCGCATTGCCGCTGATCCTGAGCGTTATATCGTATAAGCCATTTGATGCAAAGTTATGCAGCTGTGTCGGAAACGCTGATGAGTACTCATAAGTCCCGTCACTGCCGATGTCCCATTCGTAACTGCTGATACAGCCACCTGAAGATGATGCATCAAGTATTACTGCCTGTCCTTCAGTACCGGTATAAGGGCCGCCTGCAGATGCAATTAACTGCACCTGCTCTGCTGTCAGCTCAACCTGAATTATCTCTGTATCTCCGGATGCGGCGGTCACTCTTACAGTGCCGCTGTATTGTCCGGCAGGGAGTCCGTCAGGGTCGGCCCCTATGCTTAAGGATGAAGCCCCTGACACAGGCGCAGAGCCTGATGACGAAGACAGATTTATCCAGCTTTCATCCGTTACAGCAGTCCAGTCAAGCCCTGCTGTTCCGTTATTTACGATGTCCACATCCTGCAGACCGGGGACTGCACACTGTGAATCTGTGTAAGTTAAATTCAGCGGCGACACAACCATGTTTGTGTATGTTTCTATTCCGAACACATCCACCCTGTTTGCTGTGAGTGAGGCTATATAAAGCTTGTTATTTTTACCGATAGTTATCCCGATCGGAATTCTCAGGGGGACATCCAGATCATATACGGCCCCGAGGTATACGTCAGTATCACCGTTTGCAGGATCGCCATCATCACCGTAAACAAGTGCAACATTGTAAAACGTATCAGTGACATACATCCTCCCATGATCGTCCATTGCCAGGTGCTGGGGCCTGAACATCTCCCCGCTGAGCATATCCATACCAAATTTGCTGAAGCTGCTTTTGAAACTGCCATCAGGATTGAACTTCTGAATACGTGCACCGTCCACCAGCGTACCGTATGAATCATATGTCAGCCCGTGATCAAGGACGGTAATCTCTCCTGTTGCATCCGATATCTCAATTGAGGTGGGCTTGCTGAATTTGCCGTCCGGGGTCGGCGTGGTCCCGCTTCCAGGCCCACCGATGAGACCCTCATAGAGGCCCTCGGCAGAATAAATTCTGACTATATGCGATCCCATATCAACAACGTAGACCCTGCCCGTGCTGTCGATCTCGATATCAGTGGGCTGGACAAATTCCCCGTCACCTGCTCCAAGCTTGAACTGAAAACCTAAACCTGCGTCATAGACCGCCACATACCCTCCGGTCTTGTCTCCGACATAAATTCTTCCAAAGTCGTCGACCGCCACACTGACAGGGCTTTTAAAGCCCTGAATGGTCTGCTTAAGGATGCCGCCCTGACTATAAATATGTACGCGTTTATTTATCGATTCTGCCACGTATAAGCTGCCATGTTTGTCCAGTGCTACCGCAGTCGGTGCATTTATCCCTGATGTGACCGGCTGGAGCCGGTCATAAACCGGCATACCGGCAGCCTGTAAGCTACGTACATTCCAGATGATCAGACAGAATGCCAGCACAGCAAGTACCGTCTGTCTCCATTTAGTATTTGTCTGTATCCTCATAGCGTTTTCCTCATGATTTATGCATGATCAATCCACCTGCCATGAACATATTCCGGCCTGCTTACTATCTCCACCCCTATGCCATTATCACAACAATCGGATTTCTTCCGGTGTCTGACCCTGACGAGCATGTTCAACACTTCCGTTTCCCTGCGGATAATAATCGGGAACAGAAGCCCCACCGGCAGATTCACCATAGTTCGAATAAACATACCTCCACTCGATCCATCTGTTATTGTGCCTGAATAGAAAATCCCGCTGTAAAAAAAACTGATGTTTATTTTCAGCGGCCTTCTTTCAAAGACCCTTCTCTGGACCAGCCTGTTCAAATATTTATCAGCCTTCCAGCCTGAATGAAAATCGCAATTTATCTATCTATAAATTTGCAATCGCTGTGCCAGCATTGGAACACTTTAGAAACCGCAAGTTATCAATTTAATAAACAGTGGTCCTCTGACAGACATGGTCGCCTGACAGGCTTCAACCGGTCATTAAACCACTTTATTAAATCTGTGGACTTTAAACTTACCGATTAACAATGGATATCCAACAGGTGAATCTGCTGGCATATTCATTGCAATATTTATGTGAAAGCAATGGAATTTCTTCCATATAAAAAGAAGGAGGGCCCAAAATGATACTCTTTATTCTGGGGCTTGTCATAGGTTCAATCGGAGGGATGATAATGATGGCGATGTTTCTGACCGGAAAAACCCGGGAATCAACATTTGATGACCGTATAAAAATGTGTGGTCAGTCAGGCAGTGCCGGAAACAGCAGCAGGCATGACAAAACTGTAAATCACAGCCATTGAAACGGCAGCCTCACATTTCTTTTAATATCGTATTGTTAAATCGGGTCAGATCTCGGTGTTGAATACTTCAGCGTAGGCCTCGGGGCTCTCTTTTTTAAGGCAGTCAGGACATATCCCGTGAGTAAAAGACGCATCCGAATGTTCCCTGATGTAGGTTTCCACTTTCTTCCAATACCCCTGGTCATCGCGTATCTTCTTGCACCAGGCACATATAGGGATAAGTCCTGTCAGGGTCTTTATCTTCCTGAGGGCTTCCTTGAGTTCGCGGATGAGGTTCCCCTGCACCTTCTCTGCAAGCTTGCGTGCGGCAATGTCCTTATTAAGTTTGTCATTGAGTCTTGATAGTTCTGATGTCCGTTCCCTCACCAGTTCTTCTAGGTGCTCACGGTATCTGTTTAATTCTTCCTCAGAACGCTTCTGCTCAGTAATATCATGCCAGATGGTTTGAAAGACATTCTTGCCGGAAAGGTTCAGTACCCGTGTGATAACATGGACGTCCCTTATCTCACCGTGCTTGGTCCTGTGCCTTACCTCAAATTCAGCGCTGCCTTTTTTCAGCACTTCCATTATGCTGGCCTCTACTTCCTGCGGGGACTGGAATGGATCAATATCAGAGATACGTAGCCCGGCAAATTCTTCCCTTGTATAACCGAGCTCACGATGGGCCGTTTCATTAAAGTCAGTGATATTGCCGGCGCAGTCAATCAGCAGAATGCCATAAGGGGCCTGCTCAAATATGGTACGGTAGCGCAATTCTGTCTCACGTAATTTATTCATATCAACAACACGGAACATCAGGTAAAACAGAAAACCCTTGCATCATCGAGGTCAGCCACATTTGCCTCTTCAATTATGCGGGTGTATATACTTCATACTGCAATGCAGCAAACGAAGTCTAATATATTCC
Source organism: Nitrospiraceae bacterium (assembly GCA_003599025.1). Taxonomy (GTDB): domain Bacteria; phylum Nitrospirota; class Thermodesulfovibrionia; order UBA6902; family UBA6902; genus UBA6902. Next base: position 36,416 of record QZIL01000106.1, read on the forward strand.
AGAGCAAATGCAATCAATATGCCAGCACATACCGCAATTAATATCCTTTGATAAAACAGGATGTTAAGTGACCTGGTGGGAACAATTATCCATTCACTGCGGGCAGCATCTGGTTTTTGCACCTGTACGTATCAGTAATTCCACCGGATGCAGTACCCGCTGCGGCCAGCCCTGCCTGTTAGCAGTCAGGACAAAACAGAATCTCAGGTCGATATCGTATGCGCCCTTTTATTAATTGCAATGATTCTGTAACAATATGAGAGACAGGCAAAATTCGGCGGGAGCATCTGCCCTGCATGAAAGAACATATAACATGAAAGTCAGCCCTATACGCAATAAAATATTCCTTTGCATTTTTCTTGCTGTAATCACCCTTGCTGTTTACTGGCAGACAGCAGATCATCAGTTTGTCAATTATGACGATGGAGTGTATATAACTGAAAATCCCCATGTAAAAGCAGGGCTGAGCATGGAAGGGACCAGGTGGGCATTCACCACCATGCACACCGGCAACTGGCACCCGCTTACGTGGCTTTCTCACATGCTCGATATCAGCATGTTCGGCCTTGACCCCGGCCCCCATCATCTGATGAATGCAGCCTTTCACACGGCCAGTACCGTCCTGCTTTTCCTGCTTCTTCTTCAGATGACCGGGGCACAATGGCAAAGCGTCTTTGCAGCTGCATTGTTCGCCCTTCATCCACTTCACGTGGAGTCTGTTGCCTGGGCCGCTGAGCGCAAGGACGTTCTGAGCGCTTTTTTCTGGATCCTGACTTTGCTGTTTTATGTAAGATACGTGAAACATCCGGCACGTATCCGTTATCTCCTGACACTGACCGTTTTTGTCCTCGGCCTGATGTCCAAGTCAATGCTTGTGACACTGCCGCTTGTGATGTTTCTGATAGACTACTGGCCCCTGGGGCGACTGCAGTTCAGAAAGACGGACTCTGCACTGCAGCAGGGCCACAGTAACACGGCCACAAAAACGTTTAACAGGCGGCTGATACTGGAGAAGGTGCCTTTTTTCGCGTTGTCTGTTTTAATAGGCATTGTAACGATATACGCGCAGCACAAAGGCGGGGCCGTTGCATCTGTTAAGTCCCTGCCCCTCTCTTTCCGGGCCGTAAACGCGCTCTGGTCATATGTTCTCTATATGGCCAGGATGGTCTGGCCGCTTGATCTTGCAGTTATATATCCCATCCCGTCCACGTTAACGCTATTGCAGGGGCTCCTTTCAGGCTTTCTGCTGGCGGGGATGACTGTCGCAGTGGCCATCCATGCGAAAAGGCATCCGTACTTTCTTACGGGCTGGCTCTGGTATCTTATAACACTCGTACCTGTCATCGGACTGGTGCAGGTCGGGAGGCAGTCCATGGCTGACCGCTATACCTACATCCCGTTTATCGGTATTTTTATCATGATCGCATGGGGCCTTCAGATCATTGCAGGAGACAACCGCTTCCGTCGTACCGCAGTGTCTGTGGCCGCGGGTGGCACGCTCCTGTTCTTTACGGCCTGCACATGGCTGCAAATCGGCCACTGGAAAGACAGTGTGACCCTCTTCAGCCACGCAGTTAAAACAGTTCCTGATAATTATGTCGCACATGAAAGCCTCGGTTATGCCCTTGCAGAAAGAGGCAGACTGGATGAGGCGGTTTATCAATATTCCGAAGCGATCAGGATATCCCCTGATTATGAGAGGGCACTTACGGGAATGGGTAATGTACTGGTCAAACAGGGAAAGATAAAAGAGGCAATCTATTATACAAACAAGGCTCTCGTTATTAATCCTGATTCAGCGGAAGCGCATTTCAATATGGGATTTGCCCTCATGAATGAGGGCCGGGACAGGGAGGCCGCTCACCATTATTCCGAGGGGCTGCGTATTGACCCGGAAAACGCAGAAATCCACTTCATCCTCGGCGTTATATCAGCTGAGCAGGGTAAATTTGATGAAGGCATCAGGTATTTCTCTGAAGCCCTGCATTTGGCACCCGACTATGCAGAGGCACATTACAGCCTTGGACTCGTACTGCTTCAGCAGGGGAAGATAAATGAAAGCATTCGGCACTTCTCCGAGGCCCTGCGTATCAAACCTGATTTTGCGGAGGCGGGACATAGAATGAGGGAAGCCATTCAGCTCAGAAATGCTCCTCCTGGGAAATAGTCAGGTCCTCACCGTTTACAATTGATCTTTCGGTTTCAGACTTACGGGCCTGTCCTGTTTTGTCCTGTCCTTAAGTGCAAGAAAAACGAGGACTGCCCCGCCTATGCCAGCAGTCAGTCGGACTAATGCCCCTGATATCTGTGTAAGCTTTTTAAAGAGTCCTGTGCATTGAGTACATTCATTCTGAATTTTTTTCATTCTGCTCCTTTATGAATTATATCAGATACTGAACAGCTAAACAGGGTTGGTCATTTGACCAGGTCAGGTGGGATACTTACAGAAACATGCTGCCTCGACTGAGAACTGGACATCCATCTTTTGAATAAAATCAACAAATTAACAACTGGCAAAATAATTGCAGTAACTACTATCAGGAGATAAAAACAGGAGATAAAAAATGGCAACCCTCACAAAAAAAGAGATAGTGGCCCAACTGAAGAGACTGGGGATAAATACCCTCAATGAACTCGATTCATATATGAGGGATTATGATGAGTATTGCAATGAATGTATGGGCCAGTCATTATCCAGCAATTAATGAGGTCAAAGTAATACTGAGTTGACCTCACCTCTCCCGTCTTCCTTATTATTTTATACTTCTCTTATTACATAATCGCTTGATTCACGGGCAGTCCTCCCCCCTCCAGAGACCTGCTATTTTTGCCTGACAACCAATATAATATCTTCAGACTTACTAAACCGTGCAGTTTGTTAATTGTAATATCCTATCGCATTTGTGAAGGTTTTGCGGCAAGTCCGCGTGCCGGTTTTATACATCGTTAAGGTAAACTCTCAAATGGACTTATGCCCCAACATAACTAAACTGGAACTGCTTTCCCCGGCTCAGAACCTCCGCCTGGGGAAGACAGCTATTAATTACGGTGCTGATGCTGTTTACATCGGCGGACCGAAGTTCGGTGCGCGGGTGGCTGCTGGCAATACGGTATCTGATATTGAGCTCCTGTGCCGCTATGCCCATCTTTACGGGGCAAGGGTATACATAACGCTCAATACTATCCTGTTTGACCACGAACTCGAAGAGGCCCGCAGGATTATTTATGAGGTCTATCACGCAGGTGCAGATGCCCTGATTATACAGGACATGGGCATACTCGAGATGGACCTCCCTCCGATAGCGGTCCATGCCAGTACACAGGCAAATAATTACTCCCCTGCCCGGATCAGATTTCTTGATGCTATAGGGATAAAAAGGATTGTACTGGCCAGGGAGCTTTCCCTCAGCGAAATTGCTGATGTCAGGAGCAGTACCGGATGCGAACTGGAGGTGTTTGTCTACGGCGCGTTATGCGTAAGCCTGAGCGGTCAGTGTTATATGAGCCATATACAGGGGGGTAGAAGCGCCAACAGGGGCTGCTGTGCCCAGCCCTGCAGAAACCTCTATTCTTTAAAAGACAGCAGCGGAAGGGCCCTCTCAAAGGACCGGCATCTCCTGTCGCTTAAAGATATGGACCGGAGGGCCTTCATACCGGAGCTTATCAGGGCAGGCGTCACGGGCTTTAAGATAGAGGGACGGCTTAAAGATGAAAATTATGTTAAAAACATCACGGCCTGTTTCAGAAAACTGCTCGACCGGGAGATTAATAAGCAGAGCGCTCTCAGAAAGGCCTCCTCAGGCTATACAGAATTTCTATTTGACCCTGACCCGGAAAAGACATTTCACCGCGGAAGCACTGATTATTTCTTAACAGGCGTGAGAGGGAATATTGCATTGCCGGCAACATCCAAGTCCATCGGCAAACCCATAGGCAAAGTCATAACAACCGGAAAAGGGTATATTCAGATAAAGGGAAAGGCCGCACTGAATAATAATGACGGTCTCGTCTTTTTTGATAAGCAGGGGGTGCTGCGGGGTCTTAAGGTCAATGAGGTCAGGGGAGACAGGGTGTTTATTGACAGGGTGACGCTGCTGCCTTCTGAGGGAACAACCATATATCGGAATTATGATCATGAGTTTTCAGGCAGGCTGAAGAATGACCGGTCAGTACGTAAGATAAATGTTTCGATTGAAATCTCATTTAAAGGAGAGTACCGGTATGTTGTCAGGGCGGTTGATGAAGACGGTTTTATGGTTGAAAATAAATACCATCAGACCTGCCAGTCTGCTAAAAACAAACAGCTCGCCGCCGACAGCATCAGGAAACATCTCTCAAGAAGCGGACCAACTCCCTTCAAAATTAAAAGTGTAAAGATAAACTGGGAGTCTCCGGTATTTATTCCTGCATCAGTAATAAATACATGCAGGCAGGAGATACTGTTTAAGCTTGAGCAGGAAAGGCTTCGTATGTTCAGGCCGGCCCCCTGGGAATTCCCGGACCATGAGGCGGTCTTTCCTTATGATAAACTGGACTTCACTTTTAATGTCTCCAATAAACTGGCACGCAGGTTTTATAAAAGGCACGGGGTGCGTCAGATGGACAATGCGCTGGAACTCACAATGCCTGCCGGAGAGATCACTGTAATGACCACAAAGCACTGCATCAGACATGAACTGGGATATTGCACAAGGGAACACAAGCCTGCCGGCAAGGAAAAACTGAACGAACCGCTCTTTCTATATAACAGGGATGGTATCTATAAATTAAAATTTGACTGTATTGAATGCTTCATGCATGTGATGCGGAAATCTGCCATTACTTAATTGTGGCGGCCGTTATCTCGTTAATACCGAAAGAGACAAGACAATCAGCCGTTTCTCCTCCTTACTGCCTTTATCTTCAAACATGTTAAATAGTTACTCATATTCGCAGGCGATCTTCAGGAATTTCTGAAAGATGTCCTCAGCCGAATGCTTAAATCCTGCTCCCTATTTTCCTGCGCTTTTCGGTTGTTTGTCCTTCTTCTCTCTTGCATCTCTTGCCTGCTGGACCGCCTTCTGTTTCCGGTCCTTGGCTTTGTCCTTTTTACCGCCTTTGTCTCCCATTATATGCCTCCTTTGGTGCTGCCGGTTATAAGGGACATGTGTCCCTTACAATGAATGCTATCAGAAGAATGGGCCGAAGGCAATGCTGTTGAAATATTATTTTTCTTTCTCCCTGTTAGACCCAATCTTTCTCTTCTTCTCTTCCGGCGGGGACATTAACTGCCGGATTGCCGTAAACACTATCTTGAATTGGGCATCATATCTTTTCTAAAGTTCATCAAGCCTCCGGGCCAAATTATTATCAGTGGACAGCAGTTCGCGTATTCTGGTGAATGTCCTCATTATCTGGATGTTAACTGTAATTGCCCGTTCAGAATTTAGAACGCTAGATAACATGGCCACGCCATTTTCGGTAAATGCATAAGGCCTTCTTCTTATTCCCATCTTCTCCTGATTGGACATCACAATTTGTGATTTCCAATTTTTCATTTCTTCTGCTGTTAACTGAAATATAAAATCAGGCGGGAACCTTTTGATATTCCTTTTAACTGCCTGATTTAACGTTCTTGTCTCAACTCCGTAAAGCATTGCCAGATCTCTATCCAGAATTACTTTCTTGTCTCTGATGAATAGTATTTTGCTCTCAACAACTTCTTGCGGAATAATTTCTTTCATGCATGCCCCCTTTCAGACAAACCGTTTCAACAGCTTGAACTGTTCCATCTGCTTGAGCCGTTTAACTGTTCAAGTGACTGGAACTTATTTTTAGATTGGACCTGTCCCCGTAATGACGGTTGATTATAGCATACGGAAGCGCAGTTAATGGAATCGAAAACCTTGAGGTTGAACCATAATTCATGAGGTGAAATCAGGCAACAACTTCCCTAAAGGCGCGACCAGGTTCATGATAATGATATTTATCTTGTGCCCCTGTTAATTGTTAACTGTAATTAAGTTTTATTTTTTTCTTTATTGGCCGCATTAACTTTTTTAGGAGGCGGCTTGACAGAACAGGCTTTGCAGATTGTTGACCCTTTTGCATCATAACATCCGTCTTTATTAATTGTTTTTTCTAAATCATCACAATATATGTTTATTTGTTTTGAATATATTTTTTGCGCTTTCATATAAATGTATTGTAGGCCCCTTTTGCGCATATAGCAAGTTTATAAAATACTCAATACTGGCAGGGAGAAGATTCCTCACTGACCAGTACCGATCTGCTGCCGGAGGGCCTCTGCCCTTACAGCATCGAGTGTCTCCAGCTTGAGAAGCACTTCTGACGCATCTCCTTGTCTCCCGATCGCAAGGTAATTCATACCGAGCCGGTACCAGGAAGCTGCATGGTCCGGCTTTATTCGCACGGCTTCCCGCAGGGCCGCAACTGCGTTGTCCAGCTGCCCGGTCCTGTTATAGATGAGTCCGAGGTTATACCATGAAACATAGTCGCCAGACCCGAGTTGTGCGGCCTGCTGAAAAGCAGCAGCAGCATCGTATAGCAATCCAGAGCTTTGATACGCAATACCGAGATTGGTCCATGCTGCTGCGTAGTCCGGTTTAAGCTGCACTGCTTTACGATAGACTTCAATCGCTTTGGCTGTCTGTCCGGTTCTTCCATAAAGAGAACCGAGATTAAACCAGGCCGCAGGTTCATCCGGAGTAAGCCGCGTCGCTTTTAAAAGTGCATCGGACGCCTCTGGAATACGGCCTAACGACAGATAAACAGCACCCAGATTGGACCATGCATTGGCATATTCAGGCTTGAGCCGGAGCGCCTCACCAAGGGCGCTGGCAGCTTCATTCAGCTCCCCCCTTTTCCTGTGCAGGACACCAAGGTTATACCAGCCGGACTCGTTTTCAGGACAGAGCCGCAGCGTTTCTTTCAGATGGAATTCGGTTTCATCAAGTTCGTCCTTCTTTATGAGATAATCAGCAAGGCTGTTATGCGCCAGGCAATTATCAGTCGTGACTCTGAGGGTATGACGGAAAAGGGTTTCATGAGTCTGCCAATGTCCGGCCTGCAGCCACGTAAGGCCTGCCAGAACAACAATCACTGCTGCCGATGCAGCCCGGAGTACCTGCGTCCTCATGTTCCGGTTCATGAGCAGCTCAGGGACCTCCCACGCTACCATTATGAAAATTCCGATCAGAGGAATATATGTATAGCGGTCTGCAATCGCCTGCGCACCCACCTGCACCAGTCCGATCACAGGGACCATGGTGCCCAGAAACCAGAACCAGCCGACTGCCACCCCTGGTGAGCGCCTGATGCGCAGCAAAGCCCAGACAGTCAGCAGAACAAGAAGCAGACATGCTCCGGCTACCTGCCAGACCGTCAAGGAAGATCCAGGGTGGGGATAGAATACAGAGAGAGACACAGGCCAGAAGGTCTTCCAGAGATACTGAACATAGCCGACCACTGCATTGGCCAGACGGTCTCCAATGTCCAGGGAGAGGCCAGCAACCGCCCCCCCGCGTTTCTGGGCTATCACAGTAATCACACTTGACGCAGCGCATAACACCAGTATTGGTATCTTCTCAACAATTAAACGTGATACTGTCGTCTGCGGCCGGCCCTGCCCTCCTTCATGAATTGTCTGAAATCTGCCACTCATACGGCCAAGAGGCCAGAAGTCAAGCAGCAGAAACAGCAAAGGCAGGGTCACGAGCATGGGTTTGCTTAAAAGACCGAGAGCAAGAAGCAGTACCGTCACTGCATATCGCTGAACACCGGGGCGCTCCGCATAATGCACATAGGCGTTGAGGGCAAGCAGGCCGAAGAACGCGCTCAGAATGTCCTTGCGCTCTGCAGCCCATGCAACTGATTCGACATGAAGAGGATGGAGCGCAAACAGCGCAGCAACTAAGGCGCTCTTCCACAGCGCACCGGTCATCCGCGTGAGGGTCAACAATAGCAATACAGTGCTGGCAGTATGAAAAAGGACATTCACCAGATGGTGCGGACCGGGGTCAAGGCCGAACATCTGTACATCGAGCATGTGGGAGAGCCAGGTCAGCGGGTGCCAGTTGGCTGCGTACATGGAGGTAAATGCCCACCTGGTCCCGCTCCACGACAGACCTCCCCGCACCTGTGGGTTCTCGGTCACATACACATTGTCATCATAGTAAATAAACTCATGTCCGCCGACCTGCGCGTATACCAGAAAGGTTGAAAGGGCCAGCAGCAGGGAGATTATTAGCGGAAGGTACTTTCCTTTTGTGTCCATATCGAATGGTAACACGTGATGGGACGTATTTAAAAGAAGATACACCTGTAAAAGTATCAAGTGACTCGCCCTTGCCGTCATACCCGCGAAAGCTGGCATCCAGATGTCTATCGACTCACCTCCGGCTTTAAAGAATACTGGATTCCCGATAAAGACCTCGGGAATGACAAACAAAGACTTGTGCATGGACCTCAGAAGCTGTATTGAGCAATTGACAGTAAAAAAGGGTAAAATTATTCATGACCAGATCACTCAGGAGCACCCTGGATATTTCAAGGTATTTATTGATGCTGATAACAGCGGTATTTATATGGCTGCTGCTGGGCATGGTCTACCTGGACAGTTTCATCACGCCCTTTGACAGACTCATCCCGTGGCTCATGCCCTGGAAAGATTCATCATCTGGTGCCGGCCCGTCCTCAGTGGAAGGTTTTCTCTCTGTTATGCAGCTGCAGCTTGACGGGTCAAGGAGGGTAGCTGAATATTCTTTTATCACCATGATAGTCTCTTTCGCCCTGTTCTGCGTTTATCTCACCTTTATTTATCAGCAGAAACAGGGGCGGGCCCGTGAAAATGAATTGCTGCTGCTCAAGAACCAGGAGATCGCCAGACGGAATGAATTCATCCGGTATATTACCGCCACCATCGGCCATGAATTCAAGAACAACCTTGGAAGGATAAAGCGCCGTCTCGACCTGCTTCGTGATCTCACACCGGAGGTAAAGGCCCGCCTTGACGACAACATGGAAAAGCTCTTCGCGGACATTGATATTTTCAAAAAGATCTCTGATGAGAGGGAAACTGTCCTTATAAGCTTTGAGAAGGTAGACCTGAAAAAAATATTTATTGACCTGACCAGACAATATGGTGACGTGGCTGCCTTTGTTTATGAGGACACCTCCCCTGCTCCGGCGATCTTTGCTTCCCCGGCCCTTTTAAAGACGGTTTTTGAAAATCTGATAGATAATTCCATAAAGTATAAAAAGCCTGATCAGGAACGCGCACTGATTTCATTTTCCTGTTCTGAGGACATTGACAGCAACAGACGGTATGTTACACTTTCGTTCCGGGACCAGGGCATTGGCATGGATGAGCAGTCAGCTGACAGGTGTTTTTATAAAAGCAGGGCATCTGCAGGAGGCTGGGGGCAGGGGCTCTATTTTGCCAAATATGTGGTCGGTCTGCATGCCGGAAAAATCAAGGTGGGGAAAGAACATACTGCGCCGGGAGCAGGGACCGAGATAATCATTAATCTGCCGCTTGTTGAGGAGACTGCCTGATGTTCAGTGTGCTGGTAGCTGACAATGAGTATGAGGACAGGGAACTGCTGAAGCTTGAGATCAAACGGGCGCTCAGCTCAGAGACGTCTGATATCAGGTTCAGTGAGGCCTCAAGCGTCAGACAGGCCCTGCAGCTTTTGACATCACAGACATTTGACCTTATGACACTGGACATAGAGTTTGACCGCCTGAATGAAGGTATAGATGCCCTCCCCGAGATCTTCGAAAACTATCCGACCCTGAACATCATAATTGTGAGCGGGAAGCTCGATAAAAGCGAGGTTATGGCGCAGGTGTTCCGTTTTACAAAAGACAATGTGTTAAAGGGAAAGCGCTGGGCCAGGCATTTCGATGTGCTGGACAAAAAAGACGACAAGACAGAGGCGCTGCTTCATGCATATTCATTTGCCCTCAAACAGAATGAAGGGGCGGACAAGATAAAGGACCTGTTCCTGCTTGCTGAATCATATCTCGAAAAAGGCATGATAGAGAAGTGCCAGGAGATATACCGCAAGATCCAGGACATTGCACCGGGAGAGAATGAGTCCCGCGAGAACATCCAGATCTTCAAATCCGCTATTTCCCCTCAGCAGGCAAAGGAGTATTACACAAAGGGAGATGCGGTCGTAGGGTCCCTCCTGCTCGGGCATTATATTGAAAATCAGCTCAAGGCATTTACCGGAAGGGTCCTCGGTCGCTCTGTGCCGGTGCTTTCAGACTGTCTGAAGGAGCTCGAACGCTCCGGTCTCATTACTAAATACAGGAAAGGATTGTTTCAGCGGTTGTATCTGACAAGAAACAAGGCCATTCATCAACCGGGGGCCATATCTGAAAGTGATTTTGATGATGCCGTAAAAAATCTCGACCTGCTGGAGGAGCAACTTTGAAGTAAGACTAAGAACAACTGTTATTGTCGCAGGTTTCACAGATAAAGGCGATGCTAAATGAGACTTACTAGGACATAACTTAATGAAGTCCCATTGCTGTCATTCCGGGCTCGACCCGGTCGGATCGACTCGTCGAGTAGACTCGATTCGAGAATCCAATGTTTTTTTAAAATATATTTCTGGATTCCCGCTCGGAATCGAGTCGATTCGACTTTCGCGGGAATGACAAAAACTGTGGCATTGTTAACGTAGTTATCAGTAATCTGTGATAATCTGCGTTAATTTTTAGATTAATACTTTTTTATGATGAAGGATCATATCAGAAAATTCATGATGCCGTCCGGCCCGATAATAAGCGTGACGCTTATCGGCCTGCTGTTATTGAGTGCGCTATTGTATTACAGGGCGGTCAAGATCCAGAGATTTCTGGAACCTGCCCTGGCTGTTTCCGAACCCCGGATCAAGTTCAATCAGGACATCAATAACCTGCTTACAAAAGAATTCGGGACAACAGGCAGCGGTATAAAATTCAGGAGAGGGTCTGTCCTGATTGACCAGTCCTTTCTGTTTTCTGCCGCACATGAGATGGACGGGTCGCATCCTTTAATACTCAAGAAGCTGGGACGTTTTTTCCTTTCGGTTCTGGGTGACCAGTCTCTCAGGGAACGCATCAGCCTCGTCCTGGTCAGCACAAACCTTCCGTTTACAGCAGACACAGGCCTGAACAGAGAACTCAGGTTCCAGGTCCAGGAGAGGACCGCCCTGATACTGAACTCGCTGTTTGCAGCAGAGCCGGAACTCGAACAGAAATTCGGAAAATACTTTGCAGTCACCGCTGTCCCTGTGGACGCTTCAGGTGGAGAAACCAACTCGATCGAATTCAGGATGATACCAACCGAGAGGCTGCATATAGATGTGCTCGAAAGACTGGAGAAGTATTCGTACTGATTAAGAAAATATATAAATGCTCAATTCAAAGTAAAAGAGTCAGCTGCGAGTGATGGCACGCTTCATTCTGCTTCAGTGCTGTTGTTGAGATCTTTGAGGACTTGCTTTATATGAGGTTTCAAGCGCGGGATTTCTTCTTTTACAACAAGCCAGACAGTTTCAAAATCAACTGCAAAATAAGCATGAATGATTTTATCTCTCATTCCTGCAATCTCTCGCCATGGGATTAGAGGATATTGATTTCTTATAGTTTCAGGTATGTTTTTAACAGCTTCTCCTATAACTTCGATACACCTTATAACTGCATCACAGGTTTTCTCTTCTTTGCAAAAAGCTTCAAAGCTGAAACTCATGACATAGTTTTCTGCTCTATCCATATATTCAAGGATGTCATTGATGTAAAGTCTTGCGCTCCTCTTCATACAGGAACTGCCTCGTTTAAGATATGGTCCTTAAGTTCTTTACGAATGTTTTTTTTGGGAACAACATCAACTTTAATGTCAAGAAGGTCGGACAGATAATTTTCACAAGAAACTAAATGAAGCAGGCTTACAGGTTTATTAAACTCAACTAAAATATCCAGATCGCTTGTTTCCTTCTGCTCATTTCTTACATATGAACCAAAAATCCCTATTATTGCAACAGAATATTTTTCATGCAGCAGGCTTTTATGCTTAACAAGGATGTCCTTTATTTCATCAAGTGTTTTCTTCATATCTATAGCACTCCTCCACTCATGAGATATTATAATTCATTCCCTGGGTGATGTCTCGCCTTAATTTACCTTCACTTTGCCTTTCATGAGCATGGGAAGGAGCCAGTCGCGGAGTTCGGTCAGGGTCTTTCGATCAAAACTGAGCCATCTCCTAAGTTGCGTACCATGTCAGTCAATATGTAGTCTTCCTGATTTCGTTAGTATACAGAGAATTCCAAGTCCTTAACATTGATAGTTTGTATATTCCTATCGATATTCCCCTTCTTCGCATCGTGTCCCCGCGTTATAAATAACTTAGTCGGTGATAATAAATTAGAGGTGATTTTTCAACCTTGTATGCCTTGCTGCTCTATGAGAGGACTTGTTTATTTTATCAACTGAAATATCTGGACCCTGCTGTTATTTGTGTCAGCTACCGCGACTTCTCCCTTGTCATTGACGCACAGCTGGGACGGGTAGTTGAGCAGGCCTTCTTTCCAGCCCAGCTCCGACATCTGCCCGAGGAACGAGCCGTCCTGCCCTATGACCATGATGCGGCTGCCGTTGCGGTCCACAAGGTAAATGCGCCCTCTGCTGTCAGTTGATATGCTGGTTGGAAACCTCATCTGCTCCTTCATGACTTCCGTAAGAGGTGAAAACTCCTTCGCACCCTTTAATGCAACATACACCCTTGACTTAACACTGTCGACGAGCAGGACATTGCCCTTGAAATCAACCGAGACATCAGAGATAAAACCATGTCCTCCTGGAAAGTCAATGTGTTCCTGATAGGTCCCGTCAGGATTGAGGACTATAACCCTGGCGGACAATACATCCACGATATAAATATTGTCGTCCCTGTCTATCTCAAAACTCTTTATTGAATACGAAGCAGGAGAAGGTATTCCCGACGGTTCGAGGTATCCGGCAAACACCCCCTGAGGGCTGAGACGCGCGATCCTGCGCAGTTTGCCGTCAAGCGTTAAAATTTCGCCTTTTGAATTGAACTTCACGAGTACCGGATATGTGACCTGTGGCAGGACAATTTCATTCCCAACTGTCAGGGTCCTGTCCTCCAGTTTATACTGAAGGAGCCTGCTGTTTGCCGTGTCTGCTACGACAATCCGTGATTCGTCATTGCAGGCCACGCCTTCAGGATTTTTCAGGCCTTTGCCTTTTTCATCGTCGTAGAGCGTGTATATATGCATATACTTTATCGCGCCTGCACTGAATGCCCTTACAGGTGACAACATTACGGCTGCTATTAAAAAGATATTTATTAAGGCGCCCCTCATATTATCTCCTCTCAAGCTCCTTGTGGCACTGGATGCATGTTTCGGTAACGGTCTCAAACTGTGACATCGATGGTTTGTTGCCGGTCCCGCAGGCCCTGTGGCAGCTTATGCAGTCTACAGAAAGATTGCTGTTTCTGGGGTCAATGAACTTTGCTCCTACAGGGTGTGTTGAATGGGTCTTCCATTCATGGCATTTATTACAGATATCAAAACTCATGGACGGTTTTTCTGTCAGCAGCACATGGTCCGAAGAGTGCGGTGAATGGCAGCTTACACAGTCCCCCTCTTTTACCGGCTTGCAAAGGCCCGGGTTCTTCGGGTTGGTCTTTGATATATGCTGAAGCTCTACGGTGTCTGAATGACACTTCCCGCAGACATAGAGAACGGTCCCTGCCAGAAGTTTCTTCTGTCTGGCAGCATGCGCATTATGGCAGTTCAGGCATCCCTCCCTGTCAAGGAGAGGCGAATGCACACGGTTTTTGCTGAAGGTCATATCAACCATCTCTTTATGACATCCCCTGCAGAGGTCGACCCCCTTCTTTTTGGTCGCGATGGGGTTTTGTGATCCGACCTCTTCATGGCACTGGTTGCATTTTTTCTCGGCAACAGGGGCATGCACATCCTCAAATATTATTACAGGCCTGCTGGAGCCGTGTGAATCATGACATGAGTTGCACCTTGAAGCAGCAACCGGATAGTTCATATGCTGTCTTCCAAAAGCCGGGTTGTCGGTCTTGTGGCATTTGATACAGAGGGCCGGAATGTCTTCTTTCAGCAGGAACCCTAACTTGCCTGACGCGTGCGGATTATGGCAGTTCATGCAGTCTTCATTAACAGGCTTATGCTTGAACCGGGCTGTCTTCACCTTATCGGCTGTGTCCTTATGACAGTCAAGGCAGAGTTCATTGCCCTGTTTCACGAGTACACCTTTGTTACCGGACGCATGCGGGTCATGGCACTGGACACAATTGCCTTCAACAACAATCTTATGCGCGCTGACGGCATTTTCAGGGACTATGTTCTTATGGCAGGCATCGCAAATCCTGGTGCTGACTTCATCCAGCAGTTTCCCTTCAGGAGAGGTGTGAGGGTTATGGCAGCCGGAACATTCCCCGATCTTTACAGGTGTATGAACAAAC
>QZIL01000058.1 GCA_003599025.1 Nitrospiraceae bacterium
GCGATTGAAGTTAAACTCAAAAATATATTCAAAACTTGTTATAAAAAATAATCCTGAGTCAGCACTCCTTCGGTAACATTTTATTATGAGGCAACTGGAATGTATTTTCCCTTCAGTGCCGGTTTTGCCCGTTTTATATTGGCCCTGCTTTTTTGTATAATCCATCAGGGTAAGTTCAGATGGACACGATAGAAAAACTCAAGGTCCTTTCCGAAGATTCGCAGTATGATATGGCCTGCGCGTGCGGTACTCGAGATGAGGACCGACGCAAGAGAGGTCAGGATGGGAAATGGCTTTATCCGGTCACCCTGCCCCGGGGCGGTCATTCTGTGCTCCTGAAGACACTGCTTTCCAACTCGTGTGCAAATGACTGCAGGTATTGTCCGCTACGTTCGGAATCCAATGTGCGCCGCTGTACATTAAAGCCTGAGGAAGTGGCCCATGTATTTATGGAATACCAGAGAAGGAAGAATGTATTCGGACTTTTCCTGAGCTCAGGTGTTATAACGAATGCGGACCACACCATGGACAGGATCAATGCCGTGGCGCGGCTGCTCAGGTATAAATATCAGTACAGGGGTTACATTCATCTGAAGATCATCCCAGGGGCCTCGGATGCGGCGATCGAGGATTCGCTTTCGCTTGCAAGCGCTGTATCGCTTAATATAGAGACCCCGGGGAAAAAGCATTTTGAGGTCCTTTCATCAAAAAAAGACTATGACAGGGACATAGTGAGCCCGATAAAGCTTATGAGCAGGCTGACGGACAAGGGCATGAGATATTCGAAGGTCAAATGCACCACCCAGTTTATTGTCGGCGCATCTGATGAAAAAGACTCGGAAATCATAAACTATATGGACGGAATATATAACCGGCTTAACTTCAATCGTGTGTATTTTTCCTCTTATCAGAAAGGTTTGGGGTCACCGGACATACCGGGGGAAAGGAATTTTCTTTCACCTGCGGAGGACTCCTTCATGAGGGAGCATCGTTTATATCAGACAGATTTCCTTATGCGTAAATACGGCTTCAGCAATAAGGAGATACCTCTTGATATAAACGGTAACCTGAGACTCGACAGGGACCCGAAGCAGGTATGGGCAGACACACATCCGGAATTCTATCCAGTCAGGATAAACAGGGCAGACAAAGAGCAGTTGCTGCGAGTGCCGGGCCTCGGCCCTGAGACAGTCGACAGGATACTTAAAGCACGGCATGAAAGCAGGATCCACTGTGCGGAGCAACTGGGCATAAAGGGGAAGCGGCTCGAAAAGGTCAGAGAGTACGTTCTCTTTGAGTGATGGTAAAATGAAACAGGATAAGAACCATAACCTGATATAATAGTATACACGAATTATTGCTTCGGCAATTAAATAGTAGAAAGCCGTCATTCCCGTCCCGATGTATCGGGAGGAATCCAGTCAAGTGAAATAGATCCCCGTTTTCACGGGGAACCCTGGATTCCGCATCAAGCCTGCCTGTCGGCAGACAGGTGCGGAATGACCTTTATTTATATATTTCATGCCGGGTTAATTATTTAGACAGATAAAGGTGGTTATATGAAAAAAATATTCATTGTTTTGACAATCATTTTCTTTGCAGCAGCAGTCCCTGTTTTTATGCTCTCCTGTGGCAGCGGAGGAAGCGGCTCAGGAGGGGGATTTATAAATCAAAGTTCTTCTCCCGGCAATGTGGCCCTGTTTGTGACTGATGATCTGGGCACCTACAGGAAGGTAAAGGTCACCATAAACGATATCCGGCTGATGCATATGGGCTCAGGCGCCTCATGCGACATACTCGAAGATCCGGTGGAACTCGACATAACAGACCTTTCATCAGTGCTTCAGCTCCTGGACGTGACGAGCTGTCCCTCTATAAACTATAACAGGGTCGTAATCGAACTGGATAAACGGACAGTATTGACGGATGCAGGAAATGTATCTTCTGATTGTAATTTAGCAACATATAAAAACGAGCAGGGGGGTACGAATACGCTACAGTGCGGGGCCACCTGTACTATTAACATGAGCGGAGCGGTGAATGTTCAGGCCTCAAAGACGAGCAGTGTTGCTCTCGACTTTGATCTCAAGGGATTTGAAGTTGACCATTTCGGTCAACCGAATTGTTCATTGACCATGAAGGTCTTTCCCCTTAATTCTGCTGACTTTGAAAAGAAGCACAATGATGGCTTCAGGGAAGGAATATCCGGTTTGATTTCAAACGTGGATACTGTTAAGAAGACTTTCACTCTGACGGCGGATAGCGGAGTCTTCACTGTTACATACGACGATATAAATGCCCCCGGTATTGATGATCTACTTGCTCTTGCGGTTGCAGACCAGCTTGAGGTCAGGGTTGAGTCTTTGATTATTGATCTCGATACTCGCAAAATCGCAGCGACTGCCCTGATTGTTGAAGCTGATGGACCAGTTTCAGCACTGAATAGTATCGCAGGGACTTTCACATTGACCTATCAGACAAACAAGACCATGCTGATTGACTATCTGACCGCGGACGTAGAGGGCATTTTATTAAATGGCTCGCAGGTTGAAGTGAAACTGAAGGGTTTTGAACTCTCCAGATACCTCGCAGCTGAGGTTGAAGTTAAATAGTTGATATCGGGCTGCCGATGAAAATCCTGCTCGTCCAGCCGCCTGTCCGGGACTTTTATAATACCGATATACGGCTGCAGCCAATCGGGCTCTGCTACATCAAAAGTGCCCTGAATAAATACCTGCCTGAGGTGGAAGTCCTTGTCAGGGATTATCACGCTGGTTATGGCCGGAGAACTGTTCCTGTCCCGCAGGAGCTTTCATATCTGAAGGCATACTATCCTGTCGCGGACAAATCCCCTTTTTCTACGTTTCATCAGTATTATCACTTCGGTCAGTCATATGAAAACATTGAGGATGAGATATCGGACATTGCCCCGGACCTGGTAGGGATATCATCACTGTTTACGCCGTATTACCGTGAAGCCCTCGAAATCGCCGAACGTGTAAAGAAGCGCCTAAATCTGCCGGTCATCATGGGCGGCCCGCACGTTTCGGAAGTTCCTGATGAGGTACTGGCCATGCCTTATGTCGATTACGTTATTACGGGAGAAGGGGAGCGGCCGATGGTGGAGTTTGTGCGCTTTCTTATGGGGCAGGTGAAACTTGAAGATGTGCCTAATCTTGGATACAAGAAAGACGGGATAATGAGTTTTAATCCGTCCAGAGAAAACTATCCCGTTGATGAATTGCCGATGCCGGATTTGAGCACACTTACTTCTGATAGATATCAGTTTAAAGGCAATCTACTGGCGTTCATGATTACTTCCCGCGGCTGTCCACACAGGTGTTCATTCTGTTCTGTACATACAACCTTTGGAAGTAAATACCGTCGCCGCCCGGTGGAACATATAATTGAAGAAATCCGGCAGCGTGACAGAGAGGGATATCGGGTCATAGACTTTGAGGATGACAATCTTACCTTTAATAAAGATGAGATCAAGGAACTTTGCAGGAGGCTTATTGCCCTGTTCCCTGAAAAAGAAATGGAGTTCGTCGCCATGAACGGGATCAGTTATATGAGCCTCGATGATGAGCTGCTGGAGCTGATGCAGAAGGCAGGGTTTACTCATCTGAACCTGGCGCTCGTAAGTTCTGATAAAAAAGTGCATGAATCAGCTATGCGTCCGCATTCTCCTGCAGCCTACACCGGAGTAGTTGAAAAAGCGTTTCAGCTGGGGTTTAAAATTGTTTCGTATCAAATCCTCGGCCTGCCGGATGAAAGCCTGTCGGGCATGGTCAGGACACTTGCATTTAATTCACGGCTGCCGGTGCTTCTCGGAGCGTCCCCATTTTATCTTACACCCAGGTCTCCTTTAGCAGCAGGAATAAATATGAATGGTAATGATTATGTGAATGCAAGGCTTACAGCCATGGCAACGGATTCCGGACTGTTTACCCGTGATGACATTTATACTTTATTCATCACCACGAGGATCATTAATTTCCTGAAGGGGCTTGATATCAATTATGACGCAGATATTAATGAACTGTTGAACCAGTCCTGGCCGGACAAACGGGTAAACACAGGGATTGAATTGCTGAAGGACCTTAGGGAGGATGGCTTTTTGTACTTCTCTACATCAAAGGGTAACATTGAAAATACTAAGTTTAAAACAGGACTCTTCCGGCAAGTAATCAGGGAGGCTGAGTATATTACATGTCAGAACGGAAGGTGTATTGATGCAGGAGACTTTTTTCAGTACATGAGATGATGCGTTTCCGTTAACCGTAATGTTACATAAATCGTGAGAGAGATGTCTCGCCGTAAAACCTTTACAATGCGATCGGATATTGTAATTAACTTTCGACGGCAGGACTTAACGTTTAGTGAGGTTCGGAAAGATATCACTTATGCTTTTATGAATCTTGCTAAGGTACCTGCCTGCCGGCAGGCAGGTCGCAGGTAAAGCTTTTCCGACCAGGCCTCTCTCCTTACATGAGTAATTTAATGCATTATAAAGTGAAAACGGCAAAAGTGAGTGGATAATAGATATCAGACATGGGATACCCTCGACATAAAATACTGCTAATGGCACTGCTTATGGAAGGCGGTGCGCTAGTTTTCGCTATTTTGCTTGCGGGATATTTCGATATTCATTTATACCCTCTGTCGTTTAATCCTGTTAAAGATATCCTTATCGGTACTGCAGGTGCTGTTGTCCCGTTTATTCTCCTTCTCTTTACAATTTCAGAGAGGGCGCGAGAAATTCCTGTACTTGGTTCTTTGAGAGAAACAGTGTTATACCAGGTCAGAGAGATTTTTATAAATACAAAGCTGGTTGACCTGGTCTTGATTTCACTTTTGGCCGGAATTGCCGAGGAACTGCTTTTCAGGGGGATACTTCAGGTAAAATTCGGGATTGTCGCTGCCAGCATTGTCTTCGGGCTGCTGCATTTTGTGTCTCCGGCCTATTTCATTGCAGCAACAATAATGGGGTTTTACATTGGGACCTTTTTTATTTTAAGCGGCAGTCTTCTTATGGCTGTTCATATGCATTTTATATATGACCTTGCTGCCCTGATATATTTAAAGTTTTGTATGCGAGATGGAAAGGAAGAGGGACTGGTTTGATCTGGTGATATAATTTATGTAATATATATGCCTTTATCCTGAAGAGGGAGAACAATGAATAATAATGTTATGAGAAACAGCGGAACACAAAATGTAACAGCCTGTATATGTTCTTATTTGATTATGTTTATGCGGGCAGTGGTCTTGATTTCAGTTGTATTAACAATACCATCTGTCTCATCTGCATTGATTGGTATTAAGGAAGGCGAGGCCCCTGATAAATTTACGCTTCAGGACCTTAATGGTGCAGAGGTCGATGTGGGAGGATTATTCGGCAGAAAACCGGTCGTCATTGTCTTCTGGGAGCTGCCGATCAGCAAATCTTTTATTGACTATTCCATGGATGAGCTCAGGTTTTTAAATGACTTTTATGAAAAGCACCATGATGCTACCGGCCTCGAAATTATCGGAATTTATACTCCTGAGGAAGAGGGGGACATCCCCGAGAGTGAAATCGAGAGGGTGAAGAACCTGGTAAAGGTCAACAAGATAAAATTTACCATTCTGATAGACAGGGGCTTCACGATATTCCGGGAGTATGGCGTTATTGCGCTGCCGTCGACGGTAATGGTTGATAAAGGGGGAAAGATCAAGTTCATTTATCCGAGCTTTCCATTGGCTGCCCAGCCGCTTATTGCCGAAGAGCTGAGAATGTTAACAGGGCTTGCACAACCGCGTGCTGCCAGGGAACCGGCAGAAAAAGGGCCTGATTCTCATTCCATCAGATTATATAACTATGCACTTCAGATGTATAAGAAAGGACTGCTGGAACAGTCCCTGTCACCTCTTAAAAAATCTGTTGAACTGGATGCCGATTTTCCCCCGTCTCATAATCTTATGGGGATAGTATTATGGAAGCTGGGTAATTTTGAAGGAGCTGTCGAGGAATTCAATAAGGCACTTGCTCTGGACAAAACATTTGTTCCGGCCCATTTTAATTATGGCATTCTGCAGTTTGAGAGTGAGAAATACTCCGAGGCAGAGAGGCATTTCAAAGAGGTTCTTGCCCTGAACAACGGAATTGCGGAGGCCCATTGCGTCCTCGGTTTTCTCTATAAAAAAACGAACAGAGAGGAGGAAGCGGTCAGTGTGTTTGGTACCGCATTGGCCCTTTTTGAAAAGAGAAAGACAGGTCCTTCATATGAGATATTTGCTCCAGCCGCCTTCCACAGGATATCGACCCTGTACGCATTATCCGACCTGTACATAAAGAAGGGTGATACCGGCAAGGCACTGGAAGTACTTCAAAGAGCAGCGCGATTGGCCCTTGGTATCGAAATAAAGAACGAAAAAGAAAGCCTGCACAAGGGCAGGGACATGATGCTTTATGAGTAGGATATCTTCAGCAGATATATACCGGACCATAATATTGCTTGTCATTATACTTGTCTCCTGCCGGGGCAACGTGGTTTCTGCAGCCACTGATAGTGAAGGTTTAAAAACGGAAAAAGACTTTATTATTCATACCAGGGGAGAAAAAGGCTGTGTTACCCAGCAATGCCATGTACAGTTTTTAAAGAGAGAGGAGTTCCCGCATGAACCTGCCAGTTCAGGGGCGTGCGACGCATGTCACAATGCCGGGGCGTATCCGGCACGATTCGGTATTGTAGCGGACCAGGGCCCTGTCTGTGCAGGCTGCCACCAAAACCTTGACAAGGAGATTAAAGACAGCAGCTTTGTTCACGGACCGGTCAGGAACGGTGACTGCACAGCCTGCCACAATCCTCACGGTTCCGGCAGACAGCATTTCCTGAGGGAGACATACAGCAATCTGTGTTCAACGTGTCACAATCTGAAAAGACAGTTCTCGGGCGATTCGGTCCATCAGCCGGTCAAAGACGGCAATTGCGGCCTCTGCCATGATCCGCATGCCTCAAACTATGCTTCAAGGCTCACTGACGTCGGTGCAAACCTTTGCGTGATATGTCATGAGGAGATGGTGGAGGGGATGACCATGGACTTTATTCATGCCCCTCTTGTTAAATCAGGGTGCAGCGACTGTCATGATGCTCATTCAG
Source organism: Nitrospiraceae bacterium (assembly GCA_003599025.1). Lineage (GTDB taxonomy): Bacteria > Nitrospirota > Thermodesulfovibrionia > UBA6902 > UBA6902 > UBA6902. The sequence continues at coordinate 7,146 of QZIL01000058.1, forward strand.
GGGACAGCAGTTTACGGCTGAAAACTGCCGCTGATAAAATCTGTTTCAGCTGCCATGAGGAAAAGAAAAACGAGATCAGTCAGTATGCCCGAAAACACGAACCGGCTGAAAAAGGTCGGTGCGTATCATGCCACTCGCCCCACTTTTCGCAAAGGAAATACCTTCTTCTCGATAAGGTGGACACTCTGTGTTTTACCTGTCATAAGGAAAACAGCTCTTGGAAGAAGAGACGCTTTCAGCACGGCCCTGTAGTTCAGGGGAACTGTTCGGCGTGCCACAATCCTCACGGGTCCGACAATCCCTATATACTTCGCCTTGCGTTTCCGCATGCATTTTATTCAGCTTATGAAAAAGGTGAATATGACCTCTGTTTTAACTGTCACAAGGAGGCCCTTGTGACGACTGCAAAGACTGCAACAATAACGAACTTCAGAAACGGCGATACTAATCTCCACATGCTGCATGTGAACCAGAAAAAGGGCAGGACATGCCGCGCATGCCATGATGTTCACGCCTCAGATCAGGAAGACCATATAAGGACCGAGTTCGAATTCGGCAGCGCAACTATACCTGTTGAATATATCAAGACAGAGACTGGAGGAAGGTGTGTCCCGGGTTGCCACAGCGAGAGAGGTTATGACAGGGTTAAAATGGTGGAGAACAGGAAATGATTATTTTAATGGTCCACAAGTTATAGTTCCTTAAACACCTTTGCCAGCGAATCCCCTGCAACATGTATCTTCCATTCGTTCAGATAGCCGAATGGTGTTTCAACGATATTGTAACCGGCATTAATGAGACGTTCCTTCGCCTCTGCAATAAGCGCAGCAGTAAAGTCAGCAGGGGCCTTTGAAGCAGAGAGGTGATTAAATGAGTGGAGAACGAGGTTCTTCGTCCTGAACTTGCCTGAAAGCCATTTAACGTTTTTGATAAACTTCGTCAGAACGCTGCTCTGTCTTTCTATGTCAGCCTCTTCGGCATGATAGAACACGACAAGAGCATTTTCACATAACTCTTCCATATCTGTATCCGGTACATCTTCAAGCACCTTTTGAAAGGTCTTAAACCAGAAGGTTGGAGCATAAAACATCAGTATCTTCATCTTTCCCTGATTCCTTATTACTTATCTGACAATAAAAGATTTGCCCGAAAGAAGGGCATTGTAAAATATTAATGTTCAGAGGGTCAATGAATTTTAGCAAAACTGAAGCAAAAAGTGATCAGCTTATAGTCTGGATATTATTTTATATTTTTTATTGATCTGGTATACTTAACGATACAATCAGAAGGGAAACTGATGGGAAAGTCCGAAAAAAGACGTGCTGACAGGATAGTTGAAAATCTCGACGCAGAGATAATATCAGGCGGCAAGACCTATAAAGGTATTATCATGAATTTTTCAGAGGCCGGCCTGTACATGGTGACTGCCACTGCTGACAGTGTAGTAGATATCACCCCTTCCTCATCAATAGAACTGAGATGTGTCTTGTTGTCCGGAAATAAAATAAGCCTTAAATGTGAAGTGAAGTGGTTTCAGACAAAGACATCATCTCACGGAGTATCATTCAGTATGGGTATGGAGATACTCGACCCTCCGCAGGAATACAGAAAATTTATTGAAACCATAGTATGACCTTCTTCCGTTCGGATATGTAAATCATAACTGATATTTAATTAATAACATGGCAAGCCAATATATGAATAAGTGTCATTCTGCACCTGTCTGCCGACAGGCAGGCTTGATGCGGAATCCAGGGTCCCCCGTGAAAACGGGGATCTATTTCACTTTACTGGATTCCTCCCGATACATCGGGACGGGAATGACGGATTTATAGTATTTAATTGCCGAAGTAATAATACCGGATTTTATATTTGTTCGTCAGTCAACAGCCTGGACAATGCCGTATCCTGCAAGGGCCCCAAGCGCGTCCCAGAACAGGTCTTTCCAGCTCCAGCCGGTTTTCCTGATTTTTAGATCATAGGCCTCTTTGCCTGCGCCCAGCGAGAGTGTAGTGCCAAAGGCAAAATAAAAGGATTCATCCCTGTTCATTCCCTGCTTATCAGCTATAACAGTTGCAGTGCCTGAGATCAGACCGGATGCAAGAAAGTGTTTGGCCTTGTCTCTTCCAAACCAGGAGTCGTCCTGAGGTGTCGCAGTTGCGCATCCTGTGAGAAAAGTCAGTGCAATTAATAACGCGGTTCGATATCCCTTCATGATTAGAACCTATTTCAAACTTGAAATACTATAGACTGTCATGCCCGCATGTAGTAAGCGGGCATCCAGATCATCCTGAAAAAACTGGATTCCCCGATCGAGTCGGGGAATGACATGCAATGTTCTTATCTTATAAATCAATTTTGAGATAGATGCTAACTACTTTTTCTTCGGGCTTCTCAGGTAATCTCCAAGCATACCTCTGCTGTGCTCATCATCATGGCAGTATACGCAAAGGTTTTCCCAGTTTGAGCCGTCAGGCGGATTATTTTGGCGGTTGCCGTCTTTGTGGTGGACTGTCAGCATCTGACGTGATTTATCATCAAATTCTCTTCCGCACTTTGAGCAAATAAGCCCGTGTATCTTCAGGGACCGATCCCGGTAATCACTGCCCGAAGATGCGGTCTGTCGGAGTTCTCTGACGATCTCTTCAGCAGATTTGTTTTCACCGGATTTTTTAGGCCAGTGGGACCTGCTCCTGCTTCTGAAAGAACTGCTCATTGATTTTCTCCTGACACACTGGATAGCAGGTTTATAAGATTTAACCGGCTGAACACTATTATATTATCATACAGTATAGTTTTAATAGTTTATGGAAGTCATTGATTAATACCATTATGAGCGCTGTGATATACTTGAAATAAAGTATGTACATGGAGACCGGCAATGGCAAAGGTATTTCAGTGTTCGGACCTCGGCATTAAATGCAATTGGAAAGGAATGGCCGGGGACGAGAAGGAATTGCTGATAAAGGTCGCTGAACATGCTTCAAAAGAACATGGGATGAAAGAACTCACAGAGGTTATCCGGAATAAGATAAAGGCCAGGATAAAGGAAGAGTAATATCCACAGATTTCGCAGAAATAGACAATAATGTCAATAATATGGGCCCATATTATTGATTCACGCAAAAGGTTAAAGGCAAAAGCATGTTAAGTTCTCAATGAATCTGTGATAATCTGCGTCAATCTGTGGAGATATTATTTTTTCAGGTTAAAATTTTATCGAATGCGGTGCACGGGGGCAGGGGATTACATCGCGGATATTCCCCATTCCGGTTATGTACTGCACTATCCTTTCAAAGCCGAGCCCGAATCCTGCGTGAGGTGCTGAACCGTACCTTCTCAGGTCAAGATACCACTGCAAGTTTTCAAGAGGGACGCCCATGGCATTCATCCTGTCTTCAAGCACCTCAAGCCTCTCTTCACGCTGACTGCCCCCGATAATTTCTCCGACCTTAGGTACAAGGACATCCATGGCTGCTACGGTCTTGCCGTCCGGGTTCTGCCTCATGTAAAAGGCCTTTATGTCTTTTGGGTAATCTACTACTATGACAGGCCCTTTAAAGACCTTGTCAGTAAGATAGCGCTCATGTTCAGACTGTAAATCCAGGCCCCATCTGACCGGGAACTCAAATTTGTCTTTTGACTTTTCAAGTTCTTTGACAGCCTCTGTGTATGAAAGACGGACAAAGGGTTTTTCTGACAATACCCTGAGTTCATGCATGGAGGTGTTCTTATAGAACTTCTCAAAAAAGTCGATCTCGGCCCCGCATTTCTCCAGCACCTTTCTGCACAACGCATGAATAAAATCTTCAGCCAGCTGCATATCGTCATGGATGTCCGCAAAGGCCATTTCAGGCTCTATCATCCAGAATTCAGAAAGATGACGGGAGGTGTTGGAGTTTTCAGCCCTGAACGTAGGGCCGAAGGTATAAACATCACCCATAGACATAGCTATGAACTCGGCCTCAAGCTGTCCGCTTACAGTCAGATAGGCGCGTCTGCCGAAGAAATCCTGCGAAAAATCTATGCCACCGTTGCTCCCTGCAGGAGGCTTCTGAAGATCAAGGGACGTGACTGTAAACATATCTCCTGCCCCCTCACAGTCGCTTGAGGTTATGATTGGTGTATGGACCCATATGAATCCACGGTCCTGAAAGAATTCATGCACTGCATCCGATAGGACATTACGCACCCTTAATACAGCACCGAAGGTATTTGTCCTTGGCCTGAGGTGTCCGATTTCGCGCAGGAATTCAAGTGAGTGCCCCTTTTTCTGCAGGGGATATTTCTCAGGATCAGCATCTCCGAAGACCTCGATCTCCGATACTTCCACTTCATATTTCTGGCCTTTCCCCACTGATTCCTTGAGGACACCTTCAGCCCTGATGGCGGCACCAGTATTGCAGCTGGACAATTTAGTGAATGCCGAAGTTTCAACCGGGACGACAAGCTGTAATGTGTCCTGTGTTGAGCCGTCATTCAGTGCAATAAAAGCCACACCCTTGGACTCACGTTTTGATCTTACCCAGCCGCATACTGTTACCGGCTGGCCAGTATTTATGTCTGATAATATGTTCTTTATACGAATCCGTTTCATATACTATATCCTCACAAATTAAAATGCCCTTACCTGGAAGCGCTGGCCCTGATAGTCGAAGATGACACCTGACATGGTTATCTGACTTACCTTCAGACCCCTTATTACCTCATCACCTTCTTTTACAGTGGAACCATTAATATTAACAATTCTTGAGCGTTGATTATTTGAAAAGATATGCGCGGAAATAACTATTTGCGGAAGTTCCCTTTTTGTCTCTTCAGGCAGCTGGCTGATATCAGGGACCTGCTCCTCTGCATCAGCATATGCTTTGCCTGCAGAAGGCTCTTTTCGGGACGTGACAACTGCTGAACGGGATGTCTCTTCCTTTATGATTTTACGGAGATCATCAATTTGCTGAGGGGAAGGATTCAGTCCGAGAGCTGACGGATCATCTTCAACCGGGTCCTGATTTTCACCCAGAGAGGGCTGCTCAACCGGAGACTGCTCCTTTACTTTTGCCTGAAGAGGGGCCGGAGCATCTTCGTGTTCAGCGACAGTCGCCGCCTTCTTTATATCAGGCGCATGTCTGAGAGCTGCCGGAGATGGTTTTGTTATGACCGGTTTTTTATCAGTAACAACTGCATTGTTATTGACCTGCTGGGATGCAGACACCGGATCATTCTTTTTACCATATTGCTGTGCAGGGACACTTGCGGGTGTATTATTATTGCCGGTTTCCCATGGACGGAATACAAAAGACAATATCCCGGCATTAAGTACAAGTCCTCCCAGCACAAGATAGGGCCATAGTGCCCGCTTTTCATGCTTCTGGCGTTCATGTACATGAATTGTTGTCAGGTCAGGGACTGCTCCCTGCTGTCGTTTCTGTTCCAGTTTTTTCAGGGCATCAAGTATAAATGACATATCTAACCGTCCTTCCGCCTTTCAACTAAAGTCGGTTTGTCCGAGCTGTCGGCAGAGCCCAGATGAATCATTGTCTGGGTCCCAACTATTCCGTCAGGGATCAGACCCTTGGCGAGCTGAAATTTCCTGATCCTGTTTACGAGTTCATTGTCGAATTCAGGGTTGTCCCGAGGTGCGATGGATTTACCGTCAAACCGGCTGAGCTGCGTCTCGAGCCAGTGCACTGCCGGGCCTTGCATGCCCTTCTTTATAACATTACTGAAATCAGGGGGAGGACGCCATAACAGAGTATATTCTCCCAGCCAGGAAGTTTCGACATCTTTAAGCGGGACCTCTCTCATTTCCGCACCTACTATCATACTGGCACTATCTTCACTGAGACCGGATAAAACAGCATAATATACACTGCCGGTGCTGCCGGACAACTTCAGTACAGCAGGTCTGTTCAGATTACGGAGTCGATGCAGATTGCCCAGACTGCTGTAGCATTTAAGGCCGCTGGTTTCAGCCTGTTCGCAGGCGCTGCTGTTTCCGTCAGACTGATAAGAAAGGCCCCAGAGTTTAAATAGTTCCTGGAATGCCATGTCACTGCTTTTGTCTGCAGGCTGGTCAGCAGGCCAGCTTAACTTCCTGCTTTTTATGTTTTCTATGATATCCGGGGTGATGGTTTCATATATAGTGGCTGTTTCATGAACTGACTTTCCCTGATTTATATTAATGGATTCCTGAGGGCCTGTTTTCTGATTTCCGCTTTTGTAATAAGTTGCAGCAACAACAGCGCTGACCACAATAATGAGTGAAGACATTGACCATACAGCAGCCTTGCTGCGCAGCCAGGGGACAAGAGTTCTTGATTCTCCGAACACCTCATGTGCGGCTTTTGTAAGGGTCGCTGCACTGACAAGGTTTTTATTCATTGCGAATGTACCAAGCAGTGCCCTGTCGCACAATACGTTGATCAGCCTCGGTACTCCTCCGGTCAGGCGGTAAATCTTGTTTATAAGCGCGTCAGGAAACAGCTGGTCCCGCAGACCCGCAACCGACAGACGATGGGACACGTAGGCGCTGATGTCTTTTTTTGAAAGGGCGTCCAGATGGTACCGGGCAATAATCCTCTGAGAGAGCTGGCGCAGGCCCGGCTCCGACAGCTTGTCCCTGAGCTCAGGCTGGCCTATCAGTATGATCTGGAGCAGTTTTCTCTGGTTCGTTTCGAGGTTTGTTAACAGTCTCAGCTGCTCCAGTACATCGGTGCTGAGGTTCTGCGCTTCGTCGATGAGAAGCACGGCCTTGCGGTCGTTTGCGTGGGCCTCAAGAAGATAAGAGTTGATCAGGTCCACGAATATCTTTATGCTCGTGTTGTCAGGTGGATATTTAATTCCGAATTCATCGCAGACTGTTGCGAGCAGTTCCTGTACAGTCATTTTGGGGTTCAGGATAAAGGCGATGGCTGTATTGTCCGGGATCTGTTCCAGCAGACACCGGGAGACGGTTGTCTTACCTGTACCGACTTCACCTGTTAGAAGAACAAAGCCGCCGTCGCTGTTAAACCCGTAAACCAGATGTGCAAGCGCTTCCCTGTGCTGCTCGCTCATAAAGAGATAGCGGGGGTCTGGAGCGATTGAGAAAGGGGCCTCATTTAAACCGAAATATTCGTTATACATATGGTTATGGGATGTGTGAAATCCTGCTTAAAGAGTAATACAAGAAGCAGTGGAAAAACAACAGGGGAAGTTGACTGAACGTACAATAATTATTGGTTTTCGAGCAGCCTGCTTTTTCCGGGGTTACGCATTGCCTGATATCTGCGGCGGGCCTCAGGGGATATGGTGACCCTGTCTTCTACTACCCATCTGTCCAGGTCTTCGTAAGGGCTTGTCCTTGCACTGATCCTGCGTATTCGGGACTTTTTTTCAATAGGTTCAGGCTTGTCTGATGTTACAGGCGGATGAATCACATCAGGTATTTTGGGGCCGCTTATTGCTTCCAGGTCCATGCGTTCTCCTGTTTTAAGTAGTAATGCAAACTAACTACTATATCTGATGTGATAATCAACTTGAGATTTCTTAAGTTCTTCTAAGTTTATTAATTTAAAAGTAACTTAATATTTTAATTCATGTCAAGCGAAAAGTACTTTATATATCAACTTATTTAAGAATGATCTGGTTGCTTCCGATATATATGTATATTTTCGGACGTACAATATAGTGGATATCTATTGAAAATATGGTAAAGAAAATCAAGGTAAACCGATTAAGGCCGGGCATGTACATCCATGATCTGAATTGCAGCTGGATGGACCACCCTTTTTATGGAAGCAGCCTGAAGGTCAAAAATGACGGTATCATTGAAAAGATCATCAGGTTCGGGATACGTGAGGTATATATTGATACTGACAAAGGGCTGGATGTTGCTGAGGATGCAGATACGGAGCAAAGTACAGGTGAAAAAGCAGACAAACTCCATACACATGAAGAGCAACAAAATGATGCCGGGGACGATAGTATTAATTTTGACGACATCAGGACGGTCACTGTTGGGGAAGAAATACTCAAGGCAAAGGCTATAAGAGAAGAGGCTATCCTGACAGTACAGAAAGTAATGAATGATATTAAGTCAGGCAACAAGATAAACAAGGACAACGTAATACATACTGTCGATGATATGCTCGTATCCATCCTGCGCAACAAAAATGCTCTCGCGGGGCTCGGGATGCTAAGAAAGGCCGATGATTATTTATACAACCATTCTATTAATGTATGCACTTTGATGGTCTCATTCGGCAAATTTCTGGGTTTTGACCCTCAGCTGCTGAGAGAAATCGGAATAGGTTCCCTGCTGCATGATATAGGGACAATGAAAATATCATCAGACATATTAAACAAGAAAACCCCTTTGTCTGAAGAGGAATATGGTGAAATAAAAAAACATGTACAGTACGGACGGAAGATACTTGAAGAAACCGAGGGGATAACGGAAACCTCAATTATTACCGCTTATCATCACCATGAAAGACTGGATGGATCAGGTTATCCGAACTGCCTGAAGGGAGACAAGATATCGTATGCGGGCCAGGCTATCGCGATTATAGATGTATATGATGCTTTAACTACGAAGAAATGCTATAGACGGAAAATCCCCCCGACTCAGGCATTAGAGATGATCTATGAGTGGAGCAGTACACAATTCAACAGGGAGCTTGTACAGAAATTTATTCGCTGCATCGGTATTTATCCGGTGGGATCACTGGTGCGTCTTAAAAGCGGACTTGTAGGAGTTGTTGTTGATCACAGTGAGGAGAATTTATTGCAGCCTGTTGTGCGCGTTATTTATAACAAAAGGGCGGAACGGTACATTTCTGTTCCGTATGATATTGACCTGTCTCTCGAAATCGAGAAGGAATCCGGGGAACGGATCGCAGGTTATGAACTTCCTGAAGAACTGAATATCCTTACTGAAATGTATCTGTAGTATTGTGCAGCTGTACTGTCGAGATAGTACCTGTTATATTTTACGATGGCATCTTTTCCGTCAAGTTTTTCTACCAGAAAGCATTACTGATTATCCATTGTCCATGTTCCTTTTTTTGCAGGATTCTTGAGTGCTGATCTCAACATTGACAGGAAATTAATACGTGGTACTTCCCTGGCACCGAGGCTTAAGAGGTGCGGGGTTGTGAGCTGGCAGTCAATTAGTGTGAAATTCCATTTGATTAACTGGTGCACGAGAGATATAAAAGCGACTTTGGATGCATTGCTGATTATGGTAAACATTGATTCTCCGAAAAAAGCCGAACCCATGGAGATGCCGTACAGGCCACCTGCAAGTTTTTCATCAACCCAGGCTTCCACAGAGTGTGCATAACCTGATTTGTGAAGGCATATGTATGCTTCGAACATTTCGTCCGTAATCCATGTGCCCCCGGCTTTTTTACGATGTATTGCGGCACAGGCACCGATGACTTCTTCAAATGCCGTATCCAGGGTAATCCTGAAGGTGTTTTTAGTGATCGTTTGCCTCAGGCTGCGTGATATCTTCAATTCATCCGGAAACAATACGAGCCGGGGATCAGGAGACCACCACAGAATAGGGTCCCCTTCTGCATACCACGGGAAAATCCCCATAGAGTAGGCCAGTAGCAGGCGGGATTCAGATAGGTCTCCTCCTACTGCAAGAAGACCGTTGTCTTCAGCAAGACGGGGAGGCGGGAATATGTGTTCATCCGGGAGTCTGAAGACAGGCATATTTTAGCGCTCGGCTTTTAGCTGTCAGCTTTCAGCAACTGAAATGTCTCAAATACCTTCAATGAATTAATCGGGATAATTAAATGTCAGTTTGTCTTTAACAAGATCAATGAAAACTTTTCCACCCCTGAAGAGCTTTCCGAAGAGGACTTCTTCTGATAAAATATCTTTGATTTCAGTCTGGATAATTCTTCCCAGCGGCCTGGCCCCGAATTGGGGATCGTAACCCCGTTCTGCCAGCCAGTCTCTGGCATTCTCCGACAATTCAATTATCACTTTTTTCTGATTCAATTGCTGCTGTAGCTCATTTATGAATTTATCAACGACCTTCTTCATTATCTCCTGGGTCAGCGGATTAAATGTAATGGTTGAGTCAAGACGGTTTCTGAATTCAGCGCTGAAGAGCCTGTTGATCGCGTCTTTTCCTTTTAAATGCGTTTCTTTGCTTCTGTCTCCGAAGCCGATTGTGCTTTTGCTCATCTCATTAGTACCGGCATTTGAGGTCATGATGAGAATTACGTTCCTGAAGTCCGCTTTCTTTCCATTATTATCAGTTAACGTAGCATAGTCCATTACCTGCAGAAGAATGCTGAAGATGTCAGGATGGGCCTTTTCTATTTCATCCAGCAGCAGGACGCTGTAAGGATATCTTCTGATGGCGTCAGTCAACAGGCCCCCCTGATCAAATCCTACGTAACCGGGAGGAGCTCCGATAAGACGGGCTACTGTATGCTTTTCCATATATTCACTCATGTCGAACCTGGTAAACCGGATTCCCAGGACAGAGGCGATTGTTTTAGAGACCTCGGTCTTTCCCACACCGGTAGGGCCCGTAAACAGAAAGGACCCCACAGGTTTCTCCGGTGACCCCAGTCCTGCCCGGGCACGCTTTATGGAAGAGGCGAGAGAATGTATGGCCTCGTCCTGTCCGAATACAGATTTTTTTAACTCGTCTTCAAGCTTCCGTAGTTTGTCCATATCTGAAGTCGAAATATTGCGTTTTGGTATCCTGGCTATCTTTGCAACCACGGATTCAATTTCCGGCTGCCCCACCGTCTTCTTGTGTTTGAATTGCGGGGAAAGCTTCAGAAGGGCACCTGCCTCGTCGATTACATCAATCGCTTTATCGGGAAGGAATTTATCATTTATATATTTGGCTGAAAGATCAGCAGCGGCCCTCAGGGCAGTGTCGGTGTATTTAACTCCATGATGTTCCTCATAATATGACCGAAGGCCTTTAAGAATCTGAAACGTCTCTTTTGCATCCGGCTCATGGATCTCTATCTTCTGGAAGCGCCTGGAAAGCGCACGGTCTTTTTCGAAATGGTTTTTGAATTCTTCGTACGTGCTTGCTCCGATACAGCGTAATCTGCCGGTGTTTAATATTGGCTTGAGAATATTTGAGGCATCCATAGAACCGCTGCTTGTAGCCCCTGCCCCGACAACAGTATGTATCTCATCGATAAACAGGACAGCATCAGGCACTGATTCCATTTTTTTGATTGTGGCCTTAAGACGCTCCTCAAAATCACCCCTGTATTTTGTTCCTGCCAGCAGGCTCCCCATATCGAGAAGAAATATTCGTGCGTTTTTCAGCAGGTCAGGGACTTCCCCTTTATGGATTTTTAAGGCAAGGCCCTCAACTATTGCGGTCTTGCCGACCCCCGGTTCACCCACAAACACGACATTGTTCTTTCTGCGTCGGCATAACACCTGGATAGTTCTTTTAAGCTCTTTTTCACGTCCTACAAGCGGGTCGATTCCGCCTTCAGCAGCTTTTTGTACAAGGTCTACCGTAAACTGTGTCAGGGGGTCTTTTTTATTAGTCTGCTTCCTGGCAGGAATGCTTCTGGTTTCAGGGCTCGCTTCATCAGGAGTTTTTTCTGACCGGCTTGATATTCCATGTGAGATAAAATTCAATACGTCGAGTCGTGTTATCCCTTCTGCCAAAAGAAAATGGACGGCATGGGAATCCTTTTCCATAAATATGGCTGAGAGGAAATCGCCAGCATCCGCCTCCGGTTTTTCTGCAGACATCACGTGGTTCACCGCTGTCTGAAATACACGTCTGAAGGCAACCGTCGGCTCCGGGTAGCCCTTGGCATCATCAGGAAGCTTTGCGATTTTATTTTTAAAAAAATCTTCGAGCTGTGACTTGATTTTTTCAAGCTCCCCTCCGCAGTTAGTAATGATGTCTATGCCCCACTCATCATGAAGGATGGCAAACAGGATGTGCTCTACTGTCAGATACTCATGACGACGCGCCTCTGCGTCTCTTACTGTGGCCTCGATCGTTATCTCAAGTTCTTTATTGATCATTCTTTCTCCATTGTGCATTTAAGCGGAAAACCTTTTTCGTGTGACAGCTTATGTACTGTATTTGTCTTGGTCTCAGCTATCTCATGAGTGTAAACACCGGCAAGACCTCTCCCATGATTATGGACATGAAGCATTATCTGTGTGGCTTCAACGAGGGGTTTGCGGAATACGTTTTCAAGTATATGCACAACAAAATCCATGGTTGTATAATCGTCGTTAAGAAGGAATACCTTGTACATAGGCGGGGACTTAACTTCCTGCTGTTTTTTTGTTTCAAGCTTTTCATCTATACCTGGTTCAAGTTCATCCATGATACACTGACCTCATGAATATTCTAACGCGAAACTGAATTAAAGGGAAGTAGTCCTGAGAAAGCAGGATGCAGGTTTACAAAAAATGCACTTGTTACGATATGTGTTCTCCTGAAACACCGGTGATACGAATTAGCGGAATGGAGTGCGCAATGTTATAAATGGTTTTTAAGAATGCCCCTTATATCTTCAATGTCTTTTTTCATTTGTGTGCCGAGTTCTTCCACGCCTGAAAATTTCATTTCATCTCTTATACGCTTAACAAAAAATACCTTTAAGGTCTTACCCAGAAGCTGCCCATTAAAATCAAGGACATGTGTTTCAAAACTGAATTTCTTGTCGCCGAATGTAGGATTGTGACCGATATTGGTGGCGCCTCCGTATGTTTTCCCGTCGATTTCAACAGTGACAGCATAAACGCCATCTTTGGGAAGAAGGTCATTTGCCGTCAGCAGATTTGCAGTGGGAGTGTTGAGGAGACTTTTACCCCTTTTAGCACCTTCTACAACTATGCCTTCAACTGAATAATATCTTCCCAGGAATTTCATTGCTTCATCAACCCTGCCCTTTGCGACCAGATTACGTATTCCGGAACTGCTCAGCACTATGTTATCGAAAGCGATCTCATTAATTATGGTCACACTGAATCCGCATTTCCTGCCAAGTCGCTTTAATAATTCAGGAGAGCCTTTTCTGCCTTTGCCGAAGAGGTAATTGGCACCGATGAATATTTCTTTGACATTAAGGGTATTGCAAAGTATTTCTGTAACAAAGTCTTCAGCACTTATGTTTGCGAATTCTTTTGTAAAATTGGTGCAGATAATAACGTCGATCCCGGATTCTTCAATGAGCTTGATTTTTTCCTTGTAAGTAGTAAGTAATTTTGGGGCCCTTTCCGGAGCTATTACCCTCATGGGGTGGGGAACAAACGTGTAAACAATTGAGGTTCCATTCATCTCCCTGGCCCTTTCCTTTAACATACGAAAAATCGCCTGATGACCGAGATGGACCCCGTCGAAATTACCGAGGGTCAGCACCGGATAGGGCAGGTTCTGTTTAACATTTTCAATACCGTCTATTATTTTCATATCTATTCCAGGCAATATTATAAAACAGGAATAAGATAAACTATCGCTGGAGATTGGCTGAATATTTTCATGTATTTATTTGACATAATATTTATCTTGACAATTATGCACTGCATGAATAAAATTTATCGATGTTACAGTAAGTTGCAAATAATGAAATTATGATAGATGCAATGCCAGAACTTTGTCAATGAGTCCTGCTCTTATGTTTGCTAATTTTACAGTTGATGTAAATTAATGTAGAAGTTATAATATTGAAACCAAGCAGAAATCATTTATACTGAATACATTTCCTTTTACTTTACATGCTGGTACATGCATCACTCCTTAAGGAGGGGTTATCATAATGTCAAAAGAAACAATTTCTATTTTAGTAGCAGATAATGGTTCTCCTGCCATAGATGTTATCAAATCCAACCTTGGCAATTATAGCGATATTAACTACACGATAGATACTGCTAAATCCGGTCAGGACGCAATAAGCAAGGCAGTTGACGCTAAATTTGACCTCCTGCTTGTGGGGCAGGACTTACCAGGTGCAAAGGGGCTTAAGATGGTCCAGGAGATCATAAAGAGAAAGCTGGGCGTGCCGGTGATAATGATAGTCGCAGAGGGCCAGGAAAAACTGGGCGTCAAGGCAATGGACAAGGGCGCTTATGACTATTTAACCAAAAATGAAATTAAGACAGTCGCATTAAACCGGGCCATTCACAGGGTGATGCAGAGAAAAAAACTCGAAAGTGATATCCGGGAATCTTTCAGAAAACTCGAAAAGCTGGCGATCAAGGATGGACTTACAGGATTATTCAACCACAGGCACTTCAGGGAAGTTTTAAAAAATGAATATAAAAAGGCAAAGAGACATTCACAACCTCTTTCCTGTATAATGCTTGACCTTGATTACTTCAAGGCGGTAAATGATAATTACGGTCATCAGTATGGTGATTTTGTTCTTGCCCAGTCAGCCCAGATTCTGAAGAGATTAGTAAGGGACACAGACTTTGTTGCCCGGTACGGAGGTGAGGAATTTTTTATCATCCTTCCTAACACTGACTTGCAGGGTGCATTTATTCTTGCTGAAAGGATACGCAAGATATTTGTTAACAATAAATTTGCCAAAGACAAAGTTTCTGAGACAGTGACAATCAGCGCGGGGATATCCGCCACGTCTGACGAAAATGTTGTGAGTGACGATGACCTTATAGCAAATGCAGACAAGGCGCTTTATCGTGCCAAGTGGAGGGGAAGAAATAATGTCTGCTACTTTGAGGAAATTGAATCAGAAGATACTGGCGGGCTCAAGGAAGAGTTGAAAAAGATGGAAGACTTTCATGTCAGGTTTGAGACTGTGAATGACAACATAAAAGATGCCTGTATTGAATCAGCACATAATATACTTTGTGAGATCGAAAAAGGCTGGGACTATATAAGTGAGCATTCTGTACGGGTGAGCCGGTACGCAGAGAAACTGAGCAGGAAGTTATCATTAGCTGATGAGGATGTGAATGTCATAAAACGGGCTGCCCTTCTTCATGACATAGGGTTGGTGGGTATCAAGTCCAATATTATAAAGAAGAAGGACAAATTAACAGATAAAGAATATACTTCCATAAAAAGACATTCAAATATTGGTGTACGAATCGTTGAGAGGACAAAGTTGTTTCAGAAGGAACTGCCTATTATACTTCACCATCATGAAAGATTTGACGGCAGCGGCTATCCGCATATGCTGAAGGGGGAGACAATCCCTTACGGCGCCCGTATTCTGGCTGTTGCTGAGGCGTATGATGTTATGAGGTCAAGTACGGTTTATAAAAAAGCCAGTTCAGAAGCCGAATCCCTGGCAGAGCTTAAGGAGTGTGCCGGAACCCAGTTTGATCCCCGGATTGTCTCAGCATTTGTAAAGGTCATTGAGAAAATGCAGTAGTACCTTCCCCTGCCCCTTGGTGCATATCTTTTTTAAATATGATATTCTGATAATTAATCAAAATGCCGGGTATCGCATAGTCATCATTGCATGTCATCAATTATAGTACAAATCCTGAAACGGCAGTTATAGCCACGGACCCGCCTGCCGGACGGGCAGGTTTTACATATAAAGACACAGATATAAATGAAACAGGCTATATATTATATTCATCCAAAAAGAGGACTGACGAAAGTTGGTTAAGTTTTTAATAAATCTATGATAATCTTTGTTGCTCTTTGGATAAATGCTTTTTTCAGGCAGATGAGTTTGGTAACACAGAATTTGATTCTTAAGGGGAAATGAACATGAACATTGCTGCATTTTGCGGGAGTCCGAGAAAGAACGGGAATACAGAAGTATTACTTCAGGCAGCAGTTAAAGGGATTGAAGACGCCGGACACTCAGTGCAGACTTACAATCTCAACTTAATGAACATAAAACCCTGTCAGGACTGCGGAGGTTGTAATGAAACTGGAGAATGCATATTTCGTGATGACATGGACCGGATTTATGACGCGATCCGTACAGCACACAGAATAATTGTTGCGTCTCCTATATTCTTTTTTGCCCTGAGTGCACAGACAAAGCTCATGATAGACAGGTGTCAGTGCTTTTGGGTTGAAAAATATATTTTAAGAAAAACAATTGATGGCGGCAGGTATGGAAGAAAAGGGCTTCTGCTTCTTGTCGGAGGGATGAAAAAAGAAATTGGCATAACCTGCGGCGATGCATGTGCAAAGGCGTTTTTCAGGACAGTAAGCGTTCCTGAAAACAGTGTCCTGAGCTTTACAGGGATTGATGAAAAAGGTGCCATTCTCAGCCACCCGACTGCCCTTAAGGATGCCTATGAAGCAGGAAAGGAACTTGTAACTATAGAGTGAATATCGTTTTGGTCCTGAAAAATATACGTCACCATGTTTCAGTCTGTACCCCTGCCGCTGAAGTTTCCATGTATTAATACGTCTTTATACAGTATCGCGTAAATTATGCTAAAATGAATCTTCATTTTTTCTTGTCAGGAGGGATCTTATGGATATTAAATCGTTCGTTTTGAAGAAAGCCCGTGAGGCAAAAGATGGCGCAAGAGGAGTGGCCAGGGCCTCATCCGAACAGAAGAACAATGCACTGATAAAAATGGCCGGGGCATTGAAGAAAAAAGCCGGGGATTTGAAGAAGGCCAATAAAAAGGACATTGATGCAGCAAAGAAAAAAGGACTGCCTGGGGCCATGATCGACAGGCTTACACTTACTGATAAAAGGATAGATGAAATGGCACAAGGGCTTGTTGAAATAGCTGCATTGCCGGATCCTGTAGGTGAAATTACAAAAATGTGGCAGAGGCCGAACGGGATGATGGTAGGAAAAATGAGGGTGCCGATAGGCGTAATCGGGATCATCTATGAATCGAGGCCGAATGTGACAGCTGATGCAACAGGACTATGTCTTAAGGCAGGCAATGCTGTTGTCCTGAGGGGAGGAACTGAGGCCCTTCATTCCAACATGGCGATTGTGAACATCCTGAGGAGCGTTGCCAGAAAAGAGGGCATCCATGAAGGAGTAATCACCTTTATAGATAATACGGACAGGCAGGCAATAATGGAAATGTTAAAACTCGAGGGCATTATTGACCTCGTCATACCCAGGGGTGGGGAAGGGCTGATCAGGGCTGTCACGGAAAATTCCCGCATACCTGTACTTAAGCATTATAAAGGGGTGTGCCATGTTTTTGTGGACCGTGATGCAGACCTTCAGATGGCTGAGGAGATTTGCTTTAATGCAAAGGTCCAGCGGCCCGGAACATGCAATGCAATGGAGACAATGCTTGTCGATGAAAAAATTTCAGGGAAGTTCCTGCCGGCAATGATAGAGAGGTTCAGGAAGGCAAAAGTACTTCTGAAGGGATGTCCGAGGTCACGTATGATTGATAAATCGCTTGAACAGGCATTGGATGAGGACTTCTACAGGGAATACGTTGATCTGATCCTGAATGTAAAAATAGTCAGGGACATTGATGCTGCAATGGACCATATTGCGAAATACAGCTCAGCCCATACAGACACCATTGTGACAAAGGATTATCAGAAGGCAATGAGGTTTTTGAGGGAAGTAGATTCATCCTCTGTTATTGTAAATGCATCAACCAGACTGAGCGACGGCTATCAGTTCGGGCTGGGCGCTGAGATGGGCATATCAACCGATAAGATACACGCCAGAGGCCCCATGGGTCTTGAAGAACTTACCTGTACGAAATTTATAGTTATGGGTAACGGACAGTTGCGGACGTAAAACAATAAACTGAATTGTATATAAATCAGGTGAGCGGCCTTGCCGAAAAACCTTTACAATGCGATAGGACATTGGAATTAAACTCAGGCAGCAGGAATGAGCGTTTAGTGAAGTGCCTGAAGATGTTGCTTATGCTTTCAATAAGCTGTCTAAGGTATCGCAGGTAAAGCTATTCCGGCAAGGCCGTTCACTGTACATGAACAATATAATAAATCTGTAAGGTAAACTGAATTCAAGTGATGAGAATAGGCATCTACGGCGGTGCATTCAACCCGATACATTATGGTCATCTGAGAACAGCAGAAGAGGTATATGAACTGCTTTCACTGGATAAAGTGCTGTTCATGCCTTCTGGCAAGACCCCCTTTGACAAGCCGGAACTTGAAAAGGCTGAACACCGTTATGAGATGGTCACGCGGGCCGTAAAAGGCAATCGTCACTTTGAGGTTTCCGACCTGGAAGTCAGAAGGCGCGGCAGATCATATACTGTCGATACAATAAAAAAATTAATACATATATACAGAGGCAGTGAGCTCTATTTCATTCTGGGGATAGACGCATTTCTTGACCTGCCGGGCTGGAAACAGCCGGACGTACTGGTGCGACATGCCAGCCTTGTTGTTATTTCGAGGCCCGGTTACACATTCAGCGGTCTTACATCTTCTCCGTATCTCAGGGATGCATCCCTGAGCACATTACGGGCCCTTGATAAAGGGGGAATAAATGAATGTTCGTTCCCCCTTTCAAATAACAGGAAAGTCTATTTGTGCAATGTGACCGGACTTAACATATCAGCCTCACAGGTCAGACATCTTGTAACATCAGGGAAAAAAATAAAGTATCTCTTGCCTGATTCAGTGAAATCCTATATAATTTCTAATAAGTTATATATAGTTAACCGGCATTAATTAACGGAACCCCGTTCTACTTGGTCCGGAAAAGAAAGGGAGAATTTCTACATAATTAATTTAAAGAAAAGGGCAATAAAAGCAGCGGAGCTGGCAATTGACAGGAAGGCCGGCAACACCGTAATCCTCGAGTTAAAAGACCTCTCATCAATTGCAGATTATTTTGTGATTTGTTCAGGGGACAATCCGGCGCAAATAAAGGCCATCGCGGAATCCATTGATGATTACTTTTCAAAGAAGAAGATAATTCCTCTTGGGAAAGAAGGGATGGATTTTGCCCGCTGGGTTCTGATAGATTATGGCGATATAGTTATTCATATCTTCGACAGGGAAACACGGGCGTTCTATGATCTGGAAAAGTTCTGGATAGATGCCCCCAGGATACCGGTTGAGCAGTAAAAAGAATGTTGCGTTGATGAATCAAGAAATCAGAATATAGATAAATATAATTTTTCAAGAATAGGAAATTAACGATATGGCGAAATTCACTGTTTTCTTATTAGTTATATTTCTTGGTGTGCTGAGCCTGCTTTCTTTCTTTAATAAAGAGACTGTTAACATAACTGTCTGGAACGGGGTAACGTTTGAAAACATCCCGGTCATTGCCGTGATTTTCATATCTGCAGCAGCAGGTATCATTTCTATGTTTCTTATCGCGGTGTTAAGGGACGCCAGGCGGCATATAGACAACTGGCATATTCAGCGCAAACGCAAGAAGGAAGCTAAAGTGCTCGATTCCTTCTCAAAAGGGATGGAGGCATTTTTTGCTGCAAGATATGAAGAGGCTGCCGAGCTGTTTACCGGGGTCCTTGAACATGACCACACCAGTTTTAATACACTGTTAAGATTGGGGGACATTTCTTTTTACAGTACTGATTATGTCAAGGCTGAGGAATATTACCTGAAGGCAATGGATGTTAAACACAAGAGTATCGAGGTGCTGCTTTCACTTGAAAGGGTCGCTGAGGCGCAGCATAAATGGCCGGAGGCAATCGACTATCTGGACAAAATCCTTGATATTGACAGTGATAATGTTATGGTCCTGCGCAGGAAAAGGGACATTTATGAGCGAAGGAGGGAATGGGAAGATCTTGTTGATATCCAGCAGAAGATATTGAAGTGCAAGATGCCCTCTGAGAAGGAAAAAGATGAAAACCGTAAACTCCTCGGATACAAATATGAACTGGGTCGTTATTATGTTGAATCCGGGACTACAGACAAGGCGGTCAAGGTCCTCAAGAGCGTTATCAAAGCCGACAGTAATTTTATAGCAGCATATATTGCTCTTGCAGATGCATATTTGAAAGACGGGGACAGCAAGGAAGCGCAGGACGTTCTTATGGAGGGTTACGAAGAAACATCTTCACTGGTCCTGCTTGTCCGGCTTGAAGACCATTTTATTGATGAAGGAGAGCCGGGGACGATTATTGATATTTATCAAAAAGCGATCCAGAAGGACCAGAAAGATCTGAGACTCCAGTTTTTCCTTGCGAAGCTTTACTACCGTCTTGAGATGATAGACTATGCAATGGAGACAATTGATGCCCTGGATGTTACGGCATTTGATTATCCGGATTTGCATAAACTTCTTGGTAATATTTATGAACGGCGCTCTGAATACAAGAAAGCTGCCGATGAACTTAAGAAGGCATTAAGTGTTGATAAGCCGATATTGGTCCCTTATTGCTGCTCTGAGTGCAACTATATTTCTAATGACTGGTCGGGCAGATGCCCTGAATGCAGGAAATGGAACACATTTATTCTCGATGTCAATGAAACCTGTAAGGTCCGTAAAAGACAGAGTAGTACTTGATACAAGCCTGTTTGTAAATCCTGAGGTTCGGAATGACTTCGGTAATTCGCCTACTGAAGCAATAAAAGGGTTTCTGGCTATTGCCGAGCAAATCCCGGAACTCGAATTCTACATGCCTTCTTCTGTATTCAGTGAACTGATGAATTTTGTAGACCAGAGAAGGGTCCCCGGCCGCTTTCTGGCTGTCCTGAAACAGAAGTCACCCAGTAAGCATGAACTCACCTGCCCCGCTTTCTTTTTGTATGAATTGATTGAAGACATAAGAGACAGGATCAATAAAGGCCTCAGGATTGCTGAAAAGGCTGTCAGAAATGCAGGAAAGACAGATGAAAAGGAACTCATTCAGGGGATGAGGAAGAGTTACAGGGAGGCCCTCAGGGAAGGGATAATAGACAGCAAGGAAGATGTGGACCTTATATTACTGGCAAAAGAGCTTGACGCCCTTCTTGTCACGGTAGACCACGGCGCGATAACCTGGGCTGAAAAACTGGGGATCAGATGGCTGCTTCCGACCAAGTTCAAGGATTATCTGTTAGGTTTTGTCGACACAGGAGAAACAGATTTGAAGCCGACTTCAGTTAATCAAGCTTCCTCACAGTAAACAATATTATCTGTCTGACGGTTTTATCAGTATATACCCGGTCCTAACTTCAGGCTTCAGAGTTGTGTGCAGGGCGTCAGTGGCATCAACCTCTGCAAATATTTTAATAAGTAATTCAATATAGATACTTATGAAAAACTTCATGATAATCCTGTTAATTATTATTGCATGTGTACTAACGACTGCATCAGCAGAAGAGCGGGCGTTTTTTTCAGGACGTACTGACATGGTTCTTGTCAAAGGTGGCTGCTTCATGATGGGAGACATTTTCAGGGATATCCCGTCTAGCGAAAAACCCGTACACGAAGTATGTGTGGACGATTTCTATATTGGAAAGTATGAGGTCACTGTTGAGGAATTCAGGAAATTTATTAATGAAACGGGTTACAGAACAGAGGCTGAGACACAGGACGGCTGTCATAGCTGGATTGGAGAGGGAAAGGAGGAAAAGATAAAAGAGCATAACTGGAGTAATCCGGGCTTTCCCCAGACACCCGGAGACCCGGTTGTCTGCGTCAGCTGGAGTGATGCTCATAATTATATACAGTGGCTAAACGGCAGGGAAGGCAGAAGCTACAGGCTTCTTACTGAGGCCGAGTGGGAGTATGCTGCAAGAAGTGGTGGAAAAGAATATCAATATAGCTGGGGTCCCGGGGCTCCATCCGGCAATGTTGCGGACGAGTCTGCAAAAGAAGAATTGTCAGGCCTGAGAATCTGGGAGGGATACCGGGACGGATATGCTTACACATCGCCAGTTGGAAGTTTCATGTCCAATGACCTGGGTATATCAGATATGTCAGGCAACGTATATGAATGGGTTTCAGACTGGCAGGTGAACGACTACTACTCAAATAGCCCCAGGAGAAATCCTGAAGGCCCTGCTAAAGGGAAATACAAGGTCCTTCGTGGAGGTGCATGGGACCTTCAGCCTGACACTGCAAGGACGACTAGCCGATATTGGAATGAGCCCGGTGCCAGGGCGGTATGTATCGGCTTCAGGCTGGCCCATCCTGATAAATAGACTATATATACATCTTGGAACATGCCCGTTCATTAAGATAGAGAACAGTGATACTTCAATTTCTGGACTAATCTCGCAATGCTCTTATTACCACTTACAATTATCCTGTAAAAAAAGCAGGTATCTACGGATCAGGCAGATTTCACTGATTTTATAAAAAGATTAACTCACTGTTACTTTTCACCTGATTGGTGAATATCTAATTAGCGCTTATGTCATTTATATCTGTGAAACCTGCCCTTACGGCAGGCAGGTCTGTGGCTATAACTGCTTATGTCAGGATTATAAAATTATTGTTAGTCAAAGATGTCAAATTGGCATTGTATAAATATATTGAATGTCATTATGGCATATATAAACTTGTCACTCTAATGCTAACTTCCTGATTTATAATCAATCATCATTGGTATTTAATTTGCATTAATATGTTCAGTTAAAATGTTAAATGATTTAACACTGCTGTTTTGAGATATTACATTTGAGAGATTACTACATCATTTATCTGACTAATTAGATAGTGTTGACTATAAATACAACATAATCAAATTTGAAATAGATGACAAAGGAGAAGATAATGATCGGGAAAATCGTGACTATAAGCATATGGATTTTGTTTTTGGCGGCAAACGGGTTTGCTGATGACGTGTCCATTGACAGCAGTGGTAACATTAGGACAGGAGTTGCTAATGCAAACGCTGAGCTTGAAGTTACAGGGGCCTCAGGTGAGGGCGGAATATTGGGTTCAGCCAGTGGTACAGGGGCTTCAGGGGTATATGGAATAAACACAACATCCGGTAATTACGGTATATTGGGCTATGACAGCTATGGTGTTTTTGGGTTCAGCTCAAGCGGATGGGCAGGGTATTTTCAGGGTAATACGAGGGTAACAGGTAATCTGACTATTGATGGTTCTGTAATCGGGCCATCTATAGGAGACATTACAGGAGTGACTGCAGGAACAGGATTGACCGGTGGCGCAGCAGGGGGTAATGCAACGTTGAATGCTGACACGGCCTATCTTCAGAGGAGGGTCAGCAGTTCGTGCACAGTGGGCAGCAGTATTCGGGCAATTAATGAAGATGGAACCGTGGTGTGTGAGTCAGTTGGTGGCGGCACAGTTGCAGAGAGCGACCCGGAGGTCGGCAGCAACACGCTTAATTACGTTCCAAGATGGGACGGATCTGCGATGATAACAGGGTCGATATATGATAACGGTACAGTCGGTATCGGGAGCCAGAGTGATCTGAATTATAAATTATATGTATCAAGAACATCAGGTGACTTCGGTGCAGGGCGGGCAAGTATTTATGGCTATAGGTATGGGTCATCCGGTGTTGGACTTAACGGCGGGACAGGCTGGAGTTTATCAGGAGTTGATGCAGCTGTAAAGGGATTCAGCGACTGGGGCAATAATTATACAGCAGGAGTTGCCGGATACAGTTATCTCGATTATGAGGACAGCGCTGCTGTAATCGGGGCCCACAATGATGGTAATCTTCGAGGCATGCTTGGTTATAAAGACAGAAATAATGATCTTTGGGCAGGTTATTTTGAGGGGAACGTAAGGGTCAATGGAGCGTTAACTTTTCAGGACGGGTCAATACAGACAACAGCGGGAACTCAGGCATTATGCCTGCTGTACAGGTCGCTTGGCACTCATCCGCCTGCATTCTGTTTTTCACGGATGTCGGATACAGGGCAGACCGGTGACTTCACGGCTGTTTTTGGTGAGGACTCAGACTACTCGATCTTACCTCCCTCATATAATGATAACGGCAACGGCACAGTGACAGACAATGTATCAGGCCTTATGTGGCAGAAAGAGGACAACAATACGACCTATAAATGGGCTGCTGCGCTCACCTATTGCGGTGACCTTGCTCTTGGAGGATACAGCGACTGGCGGCTGCCTGATGAATTTGAGCTGATGGGAATTGTAGACTACGGGACGTATAATCCGTCAATAAATACAACCTATTTCCCGGGTACTGAAGCATCCGGATACTGGTCATCTACCCCATATGCAAATGACTCTTCCAGTGCATGGGACGTATATTTCTACTCCGGGGATGTCAGTTACTATTCCAAGTCAGGCAACTACTATGTCCGTTGTGTGCGTGGAGGACAGTAATGCTGTTATAAATAAACCACTCTGTCTTCCTTGACTTCATTGCAGGGCACCTCTCCTGAAAATGGCAGCAGAGGGAGTCGGTGAGATTAATAAAAAACGATTCTGAATAAAATATATATATACTCAGAAGGAGGAGTTATGATAGGGAAATCGATCACGCTTTTGCTGGCAGTTATTCTTTTCATTCCGTTTACGGTATTTGCGGACCGGTACACGGACAATGGCAATGACACGATAACAGACAATGTAACCGGTCTTATCTGGCAAAAGGAGGACGATAATACAACCTCTGCATGGGAGCAGGCAATTGCTGCTTGTGAGGGTCTTGACTTTGCAGGATACGACGACTGGCGACTGCCTAATATCAAGGAGCTCAGGTCCATTGTCGATAATTCAAGATACAGTCCTGCAATAGATACGACCTATTTCCCGAATACTGATGTTTCGTATTACTGGTCATCTACTACAGGAGCGAACAATGCGGCCTTAGCATGGTACGTGTATTTCAGCTCCGGCAACCTCGGTTATGGCAATAAGTCAGACAGTTACTATGTAAGATGTGTGAGGGGTGGGGAGTGATCTCATCAGGATTCCTGCATCCCGGCAAGGATTTGATCAGTTACCTTATAGGCGTTTTCTATGCAATCGTTTATGCCGATCCCTCTGTATGAATTGCCCGTCAGATACAGACCGGGATAGCCGGCAAGCCGATCATTAACAGTTTCCAGTATAGTGCTGTGTCCGAGGACATACTGGGGGATTGCCCTGTCCCACCTGTAGATATTGACCATTTCAGGGTCTCCTTTAAGACCCAGTATCGGATTTAGTTCATCAAAGACCGCGTTAATAAGTTTATTATTGTCAAAAGTCGCCATCTCAGGCGATCTGGCCCCGCCTATCATGGTCCTTAAAAGAACATGTCCCTCAGCTGCCCTGTTCGGGAAGATGCTTGAATCCCACAGAGATCCGAGGATATTACGGTCTTCCATATGAGGGATGAGGAAACCAAAACCATTCAGCGGATGTGATACCTGTTCCCTGCGGTATCCAAAGCAGACGACAGATACATGCGGATAGGGAATATCCGAAAGGGCCTTTGAAAGTTTCCTGTCAAAATCCTTGACTATATCTGCTGTTGCATATGCAGGTGAGGCGATAATCACTATATCTGCAGTATAGGTGTTGTCTGATGTGAAAAGCTGATATGCATCACTGTCCCTGGTAATTCCGTATACCGAGACCCCGACATGCAGGTGTTTTCCCAGTCTCTCTGCAAGGGCATCAGTGATCGTCTGTGCGCCATCGTAAAAAGATGTAAGCGTCCCTCCCGGTGCGACGGACACCTTTGCCGGTCCACCTTTATCTACTGATGATTTGGCTTCGGTCTTTTTCTGTCTGCGGATTTTGATCATGGCCTTGATCAGACTCCCGTACTCCATTTCCAGTTCCTTTATACGGGGGAAGCAGTTCCTGATGCTCATCTTGTAAGGATCACCTGCATAAATCCCGGAGACCATCGGATCAATAAGCTTATCGAGGGCCTCCTGACCGAGGCGACGGATTATAAAGCTGGCAACTGATTCGTCATCAGGTCCTTTTTCTGCATTTGGTTCGAATAGAAGTCGGAATTTCCCTCCCCAAGAAAGGAGATCAGATTTTAAAAAAGACAAAGGAGATTCAGGGAGGGCCTTTAACCTGCCTTCCGAAAAAATAAATCTTTTTTTGGAATTCTCATTGCTTCGAACAGGATCAAGTCCGAGATTGCTGCACAACTGGAGGGTTTTAGGTTTATTGTCGAGAAATCCGTTCGGTCCTTTTTCACAGAGAAACCCGTTTGACCGGTCAGTCCATATTTTCCCACCCGGTCTGTCGTCAGCTTCAAAGACAAGGACATCCAGATCAGGTCTTCTGTTTAAGAGTAAATAGGCGGAAGTCAGGCCTGATATCCCGCCGCCTATAATTGCGATTCTTTTCATTGAATCCCCCGCAGTCTTAGTATCCTAAAAATTAACATATGCTATAAAAATGTGCAATCATTGAAGATATATATGTATGCGACCGATAAGATACTATCGACACCTTTTAATTCAGAAAAGGAGAATGAGCATTGCAGATAGAAGGGACAAGTTCATCAGGAGCTGCAACATCCAGTATTCATTTCGGTTCTGCATCGCGGGCCGCTGCATCAGCTTCGGTATCTAATGCGGAAGAGCAGCTTAACTATATATACAGAGAAGCAGTGAAATTACACAAGGCACTTGAATCAATCAAGGACCAGTTTCTTCTGCGTACTGATGGAAGCCAGAATCTCATTATGTCAAAGACAAAGGCCGGCATGATTGCTGATTTATTTAAAGACGCTGCTGACGCGCTTAATAATCTTTTTGATAAAAAGAAGGTCCGGGCATCTGCTGACAGCGATCTTGAGACATTTGTATTGAATATACGAGATGATCTCGAATCAGCAATCTCAGAAGCCTTTGGTTCCACAAGCAGCACACTGCATACTGATTATGGTATTACGTTTGACTTCAGCGTATCTGCAAGTAGGACAGTCGACTTTACATCTCTGGACAGAAACGAACTGATCAGGAAATTAACATCTGATGGCGGGACAGTAGAAACACTGTTTTACGGCAAAAAAAGCAGAGACAGCGACGGATTGCTCGAAAAAATGTTGAAGACAGTCGAATCTTCAGAAGCCACTCTTAAGGACATACTCGGGACTTCCGGGGTATTTGTTAATACAAAAGCCTAGCTCTGTCTGTTGAAGTGACCTGCCGAAGCAAGTACCAATTCTTTCATGGCATGTATGAATTTCTCAGAAGTGTTGAGGGCATCACATCGAATGAGATTTATTCCATGCTCTGCTGCGAAGCCTTTGTAGAGTATGTCGATTTCATATAGTGTTTCAATGTGGTCCGATACAAAACTGATCGGTACGACCAGCAGGTTCCTGCATCCACCCTTTGAAAGATTTATTATCGTTTCTTCTGTTGAGGGTCCAAGCCATTTTACGGGACCGGTTTTACTCTGAAAGGAGAGTCGGCTGTTTGATACATTAATATTATATGGCCCAGCGGCAAGCCGCTTATTAACTTTTTCAATAGTTGTCTTAATATGGTCGAGATAGGGGTCCCCTTCGTCTATGAAGGACTGGGGCAGGCTGTGGGCGCTGTAAAGCAGGTCGAATTCATTTCCCTTTAATCTTTCTATCCCTTTCGCAACAAGTTCAGCAAGGGCATCGATATATTGCGGAAAATCGTACCATTGCTCGATGTATTGAGTAGTGAGGTCCTGTCCCTCAATGGCTTTTTTGAAATCGGAGACAGAAGAGCCGGTAGTTGCCTTTGAATAGTGGGGATAGAGGCTCAGGACTATGAGACGATGGACACCGTCACTGATTATCTTTTTAAAAGCCTCCTCCATGAAGGGATGCCAGTAACGCATGCCGACATAAACTTTGAACCGGAGACTTGAGTCGCCCCCAGTCCCCGGACTTCTGATCCCCGCTTCATTGTTTAGTGCTTTCTCAAGAGCAACTGCCTGGGACCTCGTTATATCCAGAATGGGAGATTTACCGCCGATCCGGCTGTACATTGCTTCTGTCTTTTTTGAACGAAGCGTAGAAATAAGCCATGCTATAGGCCGCTGCATAAAGGAAGGACCGAGTCTGATAATTTCTCTGTCAGAAAAAAGATTATAAAGAAAAGGTCTTACGGCCTTAAGGGAATCAGGACCGCCCAGATTCAATAATATTACACCTGTGATTTCTTTTTTTCTGCCAGTCAAATTTGCTCTCATTATCCTAACAATTTATTTATTTCTCTTGGACTAACCGAGCTTAATTATAACAGAAGTTAACTTGACAAAAGGCAGGAAACTTTAGATAATCAATGCATAATTAATAGATTCCCTAAAGGTGTATGCATGGACTACCGTATTTAATATGTGCAAACAGAAATTATTCAGTGACTCCAATATATTAATGTTGTAACAGTAAGAAAATGATAAAGAAAATATTGATAGTTGACGATTCCCCGATTGCGAGAAAGATGCTGAAGAGCTGCCTGCCAAAGGACCAGGGATTTGAGTTCTTCGAGGCGGGTGACGGCAAAGAGGGTTTTGAGAAATACAAGGACATTGTTCCTGATGTGACGTTTATGGATTTGACCATGCCGGTAATGACCGGATATGAAGCCATTGAAGAGATAATAAAGCATGACAAGAATGCTGTAATCATTGTAGTGACAGCAGATGTTCAGATGAAAGCTATTAAAACAGTAATGGAATCAGGAGCATATATGGTACTTAAGAAACCGCTGAAAAGGGAGGACATTCAATCTGCGTTATCAAAGGTAAATGATTCATTGCAGAAAGTTTAGTCATGAACATGCAGGAAGAAAAAATTCTCTCTGATGAAGAAGTAGAAATATTACAGGAAATCATGAACATTTCCTTTGGTAAGTCGGCAGCCGACCTTGCGGATGTAATCGACGCGCATGTGGTTTTAAGCGTGCCTTTTATCAAAATAATCCAGGTGACAGAACTTCCGACATATTTCAAAGACCATGTGAAAGACTATAAAACAATCAGCATTGTTGAGCAGAAATTCTGGGGCAGATTTAAGGGTGATGCACTTCTTATTTTTTCTTCCGGCGCCGGCAGAGAGCTGATTGAAATGCTTCATCATGAAACGACCTCAGGTTTTGAATCTGATCCTATAGATATTCTGGAGAGAGAAACGTTAATGGAAGTCGGCAATATACTGATAGGCGCATGTGTAGGTAAACTTGCTGAACTGCTCAAGGACGTTGTTACATACACACCGCCGATGGTTGTTGTAGAAAGGGACTATACTGATGCTGTTATAGAGAGACGGTATGATCCGGAGAGTACAGCGATTGTTTTGAAGACCGATTTCTGTTTTGATGAGGGCGATGTGAGCGGTTTCCTGTTCCTGGTAACCAGCAACGATTCAGTGTCCTGGATGAAAGAGGCCCTGCGTTTGTTTATTGAGCAGTATGAATGATATATAACCAGATTTTTGATACGATAAATATCGGTCTTGTCATCCTTGACAGGGAGTTCAGGGTCCAAAAGTGGAATCGCTGGATGGAGGTCCACAGCGGGGTTCCCGAGAACAAGATCATGGGATCATTAATTTTTGAGACCTTCCCGAACCTGAATAATCCAAAATTTCAACGTAGTTGCAAATCAGTTTTTTCTTTTGGCAATTTCTGTTTCTTTTCCCAGAAGCTCCATCATTATCTGTTTCCGTTTAAATCAACAAGCTATTTTGAGTCCCTTTTTGAATACATGCAGCAGAGCTGCGCCATGGGGCCTTTGCGTGATGAAAACAATGAAATTCACAGCTTGTTTATTTATGTGCAGGACGTAACGGAAGTAGCTGTATATGAGCATAAACTTGTTGAGCTGAATCTGAAGGACGGTCTTACAGGAGTATTTAACAGGAGATATATGGAAGTTAAAGTCCGGGAAGAATTTGGCAGGTGCAAGAGGTACGGCGGTGAATTAAGCATAATAATGTTTGATATAGATTTCTTTAAAAAGGTGAATGACGGGTACGGGCATCAGTGTGGGGATTTTATTTTGAAGTCAGTCAGTTCAAGGATATCATCCATAATCAGAAATGTGGATTATCTATTCCGTTATGGAGGTGAGGAGTTTTGCTGTATGCTTCCGGAAACGAAACTGGATGGTGCTATGCAGGCAGCGGAAAGGTTTAGAAAAGCTGTAATGGAAATGGAAAACCACTTTGATAATTCAATTATTAATATTACTATCAGTCTCGGAGTTGCAGGACTGAATGAAGGGATAGGCACTGTCGAACTGTTCATCAAGAAGGCTGACGAGGCGCTCTACAGGGCCAAACATGAGGGGCGTAACAGAGTCGTTACGATGAACTGAAGCAACTTCTGAAAGCGGAAAACACCTGCTGTGGGCCTCTGCAACATCATTAATATCCAATAACAGTCAGACATCATATAAATCACTTTTCTTTCTTCTGATCTGCTTGTAAAGCAAAGAACTTTTACAAAAAATAATAAGTTATAAAAAAAGCCGTCAATCTGTTGACGTTGTTATCGCGTTATGGCAATATAGTCATATGCATCGCATACTGGTCATTGATGACGAAGAATCCATCCGGGAATTATTAAAGGATTTTCTTGAAAGCAAGGGAATGGAAGTCATTACTTCTGCGGATGGTGAGTCCGGTCTGAATCTCCTCAAGGAAGAGAAATTCGACCTGTTTTTACTTGACCTCATGATGCCCGGCATGAGCGGTCTTGATGTTTTGAAAGAGACTGCTTCTGAAAAAATAGATATCCCCTCGATCGTAATAACCGCCCATGCAACTGTGCAGACTGCTGTGGAGGCGATGAAACTCGGGGCCTTTGATTATATTACAAAACCGTTTAATCTCGAAGAATTCTTCATGTCTGTTAAGCGGGCACTTGATGTTTCAAGGCTTCAGGAAGAAAACACCCGGCTCAAACAGGAACTCAAAAAGAAATTCGGGTACAGTAAGATAATAGGTAATTCCATTCCAATACAAAATGTTATTAAATTCATTGAGAAGATAGCAGACACAGACAGTACAGTACTCATTACCGGAGAGAGCGGGACAGGAAAGGAACTCGTCGCCAAGACTATACATTACAACAGTTCACGTTCCAAAAAACCCTTAATCCCTTTAAATTGCGCAGCCATTCCCAAGGACATTCTTGAGTCTGAGTTGTTCGGCCACGAAAAAGGCGCCTTCACAGGGGCTGTTAATACAAGAATCGGACGTTTTGAACTCGCCAATAATGGCACACTGTTTCTTGACGAAATAGCAGAGCTTGCCCCGGCACTTCAGGTCAAACTGCTCAGGGTCCTGCAGGAAAAGGAATTTGAAAGGGTGGGAGGCATCAAGACAATCAAGGTTGATGTCAGGATACTTGCAGCCACAAACAGGGACCTTGAGAAGGCTGTCAAGGAAGGAACTTTCAGAGAGGACCTTTACTACAGATTAAATGTAATACCGATACATCTGCCTCAGCTGAGGAAGATGAAGGAAGACATTCCGCTCCTTGTAAATCATTTTGTCGAGGATATCTCAAGAAGGAAGAAGAAGGACCAGCCCGTAATTACCCCTGAGGTAATGAATTGCATGGTCAATTACAGGTGGCCGGGCAATGTGCGCGAGCTCGAAAATCTCATTGAAAGACTCACAATCCTCAAGGAAGGCGATGAGGTCAGGCTTGAGGACCTCCCGGAAAGATTACGTGAAAAGCATCATGATGAAAGTAAGCCATCCAGAGAGCAGGAACTATCATCTGACGGAGTCGATCTTAATATGATGCTTGACGAGATAGAAAACAATATGATAATCCAGGCCCTCGAAATCTCAAAAGGCGTTAAGAGCAAGGCAGCAAGCCTTCTTGGACTTAACAGGACCACCCTTATTGAGAAGATGAAGAAAAAGGCAATAGAGTTCGGGACTTCCCCTAAATAACCGATAGTACAATATTTTCAATTAGCCTGATAGAAGAATACATGCGTCATCGATATGACGCCCCTCCCGGTCGGATCTCTTTAAAAATAAGCACTTAATTTTGGCACACTAATTGCTCATGTTAACGCATGAAATATGTGCGTGTTGTGATCTTCATTATCATTTCTCTGATTTCAATCCCTATTATTGCTGATGCCAGCGTTCCTGAAGGGGGGGCCGATTTATTACAAATAAGGGCAGGCGAGCATTCCGGTTTTTTGAGGATAGTACTTGAAGGACGCTCGTCAACGATATCAGAGGGGAGGGTTAGTCAGCAGGGAAAAGATATAATCGTCAGGTTTACAGGCAGGAATTTCGAAATCAAAAAGACGGGAGTACCTGTAGTATACAGGACGGACAGAGACACTGTCATATTCACGCTGAAGCAGGCTGGAAAACTTAAATCCTACTCCCTGCAGGGTCCGAGTCGGTTTGTAATTGATGTCTATCCGGAAGAGGAAATAGAAAAGAAACAGGCAAATATAGAAACAAAGCCTGAGGTAGAAAGAAACCAGAGAATAAAACCAGGGACTGTACCTGCAGTCTCGAGCAATGAGCATTCCGCCGCCAAAAAAATGGGTGCCGCAGCAAATCCGGGAAAGGTGTTCGATGAAAAAAGTTTAATGCCCGAGAAATACAGGGCGATGTGGTCGCTTCTGGATTCCGGTAATTTCTATGCTGTATTGAAGGAGCTTCCACGGCATAAGCCGGAAAATACCGAGTCGCTTGCAGCATTAAATTATATATACGCAAGGGTAAGCATAATGGCAAAACAGCGTCTTGATGCAGTCAAGTACTTAAGACTTGCATACATTTATGCAACAGACAGCGCTTTAAAGGAGCTGGCGCTTCTCAAGCGGGCCGGATTATATCTGGATTTGAAGCTTTATTATGAAGCCAGGGCTGATTATATTGTCTTTATAAGGGACTTCCCGTCATCAGAATATATAGAGAAAGCGCATTACGGTCTGGCTACAAGTTTATACAGGATAGAATCTTATC
This sequence comes from Nitrospiraceae bacterium, assembly GCA_003599025.1. Lineage (GTDB taxonomy): Bacteria > Nitrospirota > Thermodesulfovibrionia > UBA6902 > UBA6902 > UBA6902. The sequence goes on from QZIL01000058.1 coordinate 39,861, forward strand.
AGGAGGCAATTGAGAATTACAGGAAATCAGGAAACAGCGTCTGGGTCCTGTACGGGATGGCAAATGCCATGCAAAGACTGGAGATGGTGCAGGAGGCAAAGAAGGCATATGATCAGGCAATGCTGATAGACAAAACATTTATTAAATCTTCTCCAGAGACCGCATATCTTATTGGTGAAAATATGCGAATGTCAGGGGACATGGTAAATGCAAAGATTACTCTCTCACAGATTGAGTCCGGGCCATATAGAGACAATGCAATTATCAGTTTGGGTCTCATTGCCATGGAAGAGTCAGAAATGCGGGAGGCGGTCAGGAGATTTAAAACTGTAGCACCGGCAAGGGACCAGCGGGTGAAGGTACAGGCCCTGTTTAATTTGGCGCTGGTGTATTTAAAAGAGGGAAATTACAAGGAGGCGACCTCAAGTCTGGAGGAAATCAGGTATAACCATATTGATTCGAATATGTACAAGGAGGCTATTCTTGCACTGGCTAAAATTTATAGGAAAGGCGGCAGGGTAAAGGAGTCTCTCTCTTTGCTCAAAGAGCTTGTTTACGGAAAGCAACCCCCTGCGGAGGCTTTTAACGTGCTGGAAGAAATTGTTCTTGAGACAGGCACGGGCCCATCTCAGGACGGACTGACATTGGCAAAGTTATGGAGTGAGGTCGGAATGTGGCTTGTTGACAGGAACAGAGAAGAGTTCCTTCTTAAAGTTGCCAGTCGCCTCAGACATGAAGGGACCCCTTTTATTGAGTTGTGTTCGTGGCTTGTTGAAAATGCATCTGAGCAGGCAAGGGCCAGAGCAGCGATTGACCTTGCCGGCTACTATATAGGTATCGGAAGCACTGATTTGTCCCGGAATTATATTGATATCGCAAGGAATTCCAGGGGGGCCGGAGACGGGTCATCAAGAGTTGAAGCAAGAATACTCGATTCAGAGGGAGAGCCTATTGCTGCTCTAAAACAGATATTAATTATAAAAGACACAGAAAAGAGTGACCTGGCCATGCTTGGCAGCCTGATATCCAAAATAGATGATCCGGGGATGAAAGAAGTACAGAGGGCCATGGCCTACTATGAAAGAAAGTTGAATGAGGGTGAATGGGATGCTGAGAGCTATATTCATTTTGCCGATATTCTGTATATGAATAATGACAGTAGTAAGGCGCTCAAATATTACAGGATAGCTGCAGAGAAAAATCCGGACAACGAATGGGTCATGTACAGAGTTGCACGTGACACTGAGAGGCCTGAGGCCCGGGACATGTTCAGCCGGCTTGAAAAAGGAGACAACATCTACGGACGGCTGGCAAAGTCAAAACTTATGGAGATGTCGCTGCTGAATAAGGTGAGGGAGGTATATTAGTGGAGAAAGCCGCGAAGCTGAATGAGGCCTTTCATAATTTCACTGAGGCATCAAAGAACTTACAGACCTACTACGAAAAACTAAGGGAAAAGGTCCAGTATCTCACGCAGGAACTGGAACAGAAGAACATCCAGCTCAACAGGGCCGTACTGGAAGTCGGGGAATCAAAAGATTATCTGCAGGCTGTGTTGCAGAGTATAGGTGAAGCAATAATAGTCCTTGATCAGAATGACCGCGTAACAATGCTGAACAGGGCCGCAGAGGATCTGCTCGGTTCAAACAAACAGGACCTGACTGGAATTACATTTAATGATCTTCCCTTTAATATTGAGGAAAACAGTTCAGGCACAAGACTGACTGTTAAAGGCGAAGAGTATGATGTAATAATCTCGCGATCGACTGTATCAGGGCCGGAATGTTCTGTAAGGGGCTATGTAATTTTGATCAAGGACATCACTCGGATCAAAGAACTTGAGCGTCAGCACGAAAGAAATCAGAGGCTTATATCCATGGGTGAAATGGCCGCTAAAATCGTACACGAGATACGAAGCCCCCTGTGCAGTATTGAGCTTTTCTCGACCATGCTCTCAAATGATCTCAGGGACACTGCCCATTCAGATATGGCAAACGGTATATCTACAGGGATCAAAAGCCTTAATAATATCCTTACCAATATGCTCTTTTTTGCAAAGCCTCAGAGACCTGCCTTTACGGACGTGGAACTTGCTGATGCCATTACAGATTCAGTCAATATGCTGATGCCCCTTATACAGATAAGAGGCATCAAACTTAATCAAAACACAACCCGTATTATAGTTCGCAGTGACATGGAACTGTTAAAGCAGGTGTTTATGAATATAATCCTGAATGCAGTGCAGGCCATGCCGGGCGGGGGCAGTCTTGAGATTGCTACGGACATAAACAATGAATATGTGACAGTTTCTGTGATTGATGACGGGGAGGGCATCAGTCCTGAGTATATTGAGAAAATATTCGACCCGTTTTTCAGTACGAAAGACAAGGGCACAGGACTGGGGCTTGCGATTGCACACAAAATTATGCAGACCCACGGCGGCTTCATACGGGCCAGTAGAAATCAGGGAAAGGGCAGTACCTTCTGTGTCTCTTTCCCGAACATCAACATTGACAAAAACAGTGACAATGTCAGTAAAACATTTTATGAAAAAGCAGGTAAATAATTATGAATGAAAACATCAAATCAATACTTGTTGTTGACGATGACCAGCAGATGAGGGCTGCCATGAAAGAGGCAGTTGTCAGGATGGGCTATCAGTCGGTTGTTGCAGAGGACCCGGTTGAAGCACTGAAAAAGCTTGAAGACATCTCTGTCTCGATGATTATCACAGATATGAAGATGCCGAAAATGGACGGCCTTTCATTCGTGAGGGAAGCGAGAAAAAGGATCGGGAGCCTGCCTATTCTTGTGATCACCGGTTACGCTACTGTGGAAAATGCAGTGGATGTTATGAAGGAAGGGGTATGTGACTATCTGATCAAACCCTTTTCTTTTGAGGACCTTACAAATACGATTGAAACGATTATGTCCAGGGACAGCGTTAACAGTAAAGAGATAATAACATCCGACGAAAATATGAAGAACCTGCTGCAGCTCACCGGCAGCGTTGCAGCAAGCGATATGACAGTCCTTGTCCTTGGAGAGAGCGGAACCGGCAAGGAGGTGCTTGCGAGATATATTCACAAGTCAAGCCGGAGAAGCAGGAAGCCCCTTGTTGCAGTGAATTGTGCGGCCATTCCGGACAATCTTCTGGAATCAGAACTCTTCGGTCATGAAAAGGGTGCCTTTACCGGCGCGGTGGAAAAAAAGGCGGGCAAATTTGAACTGGCCCATGGCGGAACTATCCTGCTTGATGAAATCGGCGAAATGACAGCGACCCTCCAGGCCAAACTCCTCCGTGTGCTGCAGGAAAAAGAAATAGACCGTATCGGTGGGAAGCAGCCGGTCCCCGTTGATGTAAGGGTCATTGCGACTACAAACAGAGATTTGCAGAAAGAGATAGAAGCGGGAAGGTTCAGGGAGGACCTGTATTTCAGGCTGAGCGTGTTCCCGATCCATATGCCACCGCTTCGCGAGAGACCGGAGGACATCAGGCTGCTCGCAGGGCATTTTGCTGAGAAGTTTTCCAGAGAGCTCAATAAAAATATTACCGGCTTTACTGAAGAAGCAGCAGATTTCCTCAGGACAAGGCGATGGAAGGGAAACATAAGGGAGCTCGAAAACGCGGTCCACAGGGCTGTACTTATTGCCCGAGGGGAATTGATTGATGTTGAGGATTTTATGCTTGAGGAAAGTGTTGCTCAGAGTGCTGCTAACGAGGGAAGCATAAAAGATATGGAAATGGACCTGATAGCAAAAACGCTCGAGACAACAAACGGAAACAAAACCCAGGCTGCAAAGCTTCTGGGTGTCAGTGTAAGAACTATCAGGAACAAGCTTAACGGGTATGGGAAAAAATTTCCTGCTCTATGAAAAAAAGGCACTGTCAAAAAACAGACGCTATCTTGCTGTGCATAACTCCCGGCATAAGGTACAGAGCGGACATGCCAAAATCAAAACACCCGGGCTCACATGCCAAATTGTTAAATCATTCAAGGAGTTTGCTTGTGATTGTTAGATGGGTAATTGTTTTTTTAGGTGTTGATATATGTAGTTGCAAGTCATCTTTATCATGGCATGGTTTTTGATATATAAGAGAAGTATAGCGTATACAGGAGAATAACGGGATGGATAAAAGCTTCGGGATTTTACAAAAAATAATCCAGTCATCCAATGAAAGGCATAAAGTCATAGCCTCAAATATTGCCAATTCAGATACCCCGGGTTACAAGGCCAAAGACGTTAAATTTACCGGTGTGCTTAACAATGAGGTCAAGTTGTTAACTACAGACCCTAAACACATGAAAAGTAAAAACGGTGGCAAATCAGGTGGTGAGATAATTACCGAAAATGATCTGACCTGGGGTGACCGCAACAATGTAGAGCTTGATGTTGAGGTCGCCAAGATGACGGAAAATTCCCTGAGACACGATGCAGCGATAAGAATATTGAATTCAAAAATCAAAATGTTCAGGAACGCGATAAGCAGGAGGTAATTTATGGATATATTCAAGGTGAATTCATCCGCGCTTGAGTCCCAGAGGGTCAGGATGAATACGATAGCCTCTAACATGGCCAATGCGCAGACAACAAGAACAGAAAATGGCGGGCCCTATGTGAAAAAAGACGTTGTGTTTTCTACAATGCCGGTCAAGGCAAATGCTGATCGCACTCTTAATGGAGTCAAGGTGTCAGGCATTGTCGAAGATACAAAACCGCCGATTGTCGTTTATGATCCGGGACATCCGGACGCTGATGAAAACGGGAATGTGTCAATGCCGAATATAAATGTAATTGAAGAAATGGTCAACATGATGATGGCATTCAGGGCATATGAAGCCAACGTCAGGGCCTTTAATACGTCAAAGGGCATGTATCAGAAGGCCCTTGAACTCGGGAGGTAAATATGGCAGATCTGCCCATTAAAGATATAGGCAGTAAAATAGGTGCTGGTGAAGGTCTACAGCCAAATCCACTTAAGAATGAACCGGGGTCCAGTTTTGATGCGGTTATAAGTGAAGCGCTCGGCAAGGTCTCGCAGGTGCAGAAAGATGTGGAAACTGCAGTGAACGAGCTCGCTGCAGGCGGAGACATTACTGATGCAGTTCTGGCAATAGAAAAGGCGGACATGTCATTTCAGCTGATGGTGGAAATAAGGAACAAACTAATAACCACCTATGAAGAAGTGATGAAGATGCCGGTTTAAAAAAGCAAGTAGGAAGATGGAAGAAAGAAGTAGGAAGTAAAAAAACTGAGAACTGATAACTGATACTGACACTATCCAGGAAGGGAATTGAATGGCTGCTATCGACAATATCATCGGACAAATAAAGGCCATGCCTGATGGCAAGAAGGTCGCTTTACTGGGAGTCTTAATAGCGAGCATTGCCAGTATATTCCTTTTGAGTGCGTGGATTCAGAAGGCTGATTACCAGGTCCTGTTTTCCGGGCTTTCAGAGGATGATGCCGGAAGGATCGTACAGGAATTAAAGGACAAGAAGGTTGATTATCAGCTGAGCAATTCCGGCACTGTAATGGTCCCTTCAGACAAGGTCTATGACCTCAGGCTTCAGCTTGCCTCACAGGGACTCCCCCAGGGCGGGGGCGTCGGCTTTGAGATTTTTGACAACACAAGCTTTACTACCAGTGAATTTGTACAGAAGCTTAATTACAGAAGGGGCCTTGAAGGTGAACTGGCGAGGACCATCAAATCGATGTCGGGAGTGCAGAAGGGCAGGGTGCATCTCGTGATACCGGACAAGACCCTGTTTGCATTTCAGGAGAGCAAACCAAAGACGTCGGCAGCAGTATTTGTCACCCTGCAAAACGGAAGGAAACTCGACAGGGCCGAGGTGGAGTCAATAGTGCACCTGGTGGCAAGCAGTGTCGAGGACCTGGGAGCCGACAATATTACAGTTATTGACAACAAGGGGAACCTTCTTACTAAACCCTCGGATGACAGCATAATGAGTATGTCAGGATCGCAGATGGAATTTCAGCATAACTATGAGCAGAACCTGATATCCCAGATTGTAAGCATACTTGAACCCGTTGCAGGGAGAGGCAAAGTCAATGCAAGGGTATCAGCGGCATTTGATTTTACCAGAAGCGAAAGGACAGAGGAGAAGTTTGATCCGGAAGGAGTGGTGGTAAGGAGTGAACAGAAGAGCACTGAAAAGAGCACTTCCGGCGGCGGCGGCGGAGTGCCCGGTGTTGCATCAAATCTCCCTGGAGGCGGTGCCCAGCCGGCGGCTTCAATGATGGGGCAGTCCCAGAAGCAGGACGAGATGATCAATTATGAAACCAGTAAAACAGTAACGCGTGTAATCCAGTCTCCTGTCAGTCTCGAGAGATTAAGCGTTGCCATTATAATTGACGGCATACTTGCTTCACAGAAGGGGACGAGCGAAAATGCGGACAAATATACCGTGCGTTCTGATGAGGACCTGAAATACTATGAAGACATCGTGAAAAAGACTATCGGCTTCAGTGGGGAAAGGGGAGATGAAATTAGTGTGAATATCATGCCGTTTAATGGAATAGAAACAGCGGAACTGCCGGATGAAGGCAGGGATTATATGCCTATAGTCATGAGCGTACTTAAATATCTGGTCCCGGGGATAGTAGTTCTTGTGTTTTTCCTGGTAGTAGTACGTCCTCTGGTTGCATCTCTTTCAAGATCTATACCCCAGGCAGCCGGCAAGGTCAGTCTCTCTGAGGAACAGGCCATGCTGGAATCTTCTCTGCAGGCCAAGGAAATTCCTCTTGAGAAACAGGTCATTGACTGGGCAAATACAAATCCGCAGCAGGCGGCAGGACTGGTGAAAGGCTGGCTGGAGGAATAGCGGATGGCGATGAATGGATATGAAAAAGCGGCCATTTTTCTGAGTTCTGTCGGAGAGGACGTAGCAGCACAGATATTAAAAGACCTCAACCCTCAGGACATCGGCAAGATATCGTCATATATGGCAAGATCCAGAAAGAAGGATACTGTTAAGCTTGAGAGTGTCATGACTGAAATAATGGAAAAGGTCAAGGGCGGTGAAATAGGTGTGGGGGGAGAAGATTATGTGAAAAAGCTACTCACAAAAGGGCTCGGTGGCGATGATGCTGAGAAGATAATGGAGATGGTTTCTAAGGAGAGCCCGCTTGAGTCCCTTAAATGGGTCAATCCCAAGACATTGTCCAGCTTTCTGACCTCGGAGCATCCCCAGACAATTGCCCTGATATTATGTCTTCTTGAGTCCGAACAGGCAGCTGAGGTCATGAGTGCTCTGCCGGAACATATACGGGGCGATGTGGCCATGAGGGTGGCATCCACAGAAAGGATACCTGACAGCGCGCTCGAAGAAATAGAAGTAGTCCTTAAGGGACAGCTGGACATGGGAAAGGGGAGGACCGGAAAGTCATTTCAGGGCACAAAGGTAATCGCTGAGATACTTAATCAGTGTGAAAGAAGCACGGAACAGAGCATCCTTGAGAAAATAGAAGGCCAGAATGAAACACTCGCAGAGTCCATAAGGGAGCTCATGCTTGTATTTGATGACCTTGAGAAGATCGATGACAGGGGAATCCAGCTGATACTGAAAGAACTCAGCTCGGAAGACCTGTCCCTTGCCCTTAAGACAGCATCAGATGCATTCAAACAGAAGATATTCAAGAATATGTCCCAGAGGGCAGTTCAGATATTAAAAGAAGAAATGGAGACAAGGGGCCCTGTAAAAGTGTCGGATGTCGAGGCAGCACAGCAGAATATTGTCAGGGTCGCCAGAAAGCTTGACGAAGAAGGCAAGATTGTTATAGCCGGCAGGGGAGGGGAGGAACTCGTTGTTTAAAGCCAGAATTATTGATGACTGTGATGCATCTCCATATTGCATGCCGGCCCTGGAAGATGACAGTCTTCCCAGAAGAAAAGAAGATATTATTAAGGAAATCGAAGAAACCCAGAGAAGGGCCTATGAGGAGGGCTTCGCATCAGGTGAAAAGGCGGGCTTTGCTGACGGAGTGCAGAAAGCTGAGATCCTGGTGGAGAGGCTTGAGTCAATTATAAATGATGTAGCGGTTTTCAAGGAAAACCTGGTCAGGGAGATGGAGAAGCAGGTAGTTGATTTTGCTGTTGCAATGGCACGCAAAATAATAATTGATGAGATCAGCTCTAATCCTGAAATTATAGTAACAGTAGTAAAGGAGGCCCTGAAGAGATTGCAGAGGATGGGGACTATTACAATAAAGATCAACCCGTCACTTTATGATCTGTTCATGCAGAATAAGCCGGAGTTGATTGAAATACATGAAGACATCATATTTGACGTCAGTTCCAATGTTTCTCTTACCGGACCTCTTGTCATCAGTCAGACTGAGGAGGTGGTAACAGATATTGAAGCTCTTATAGCCAATGTTACTCATGACATTAATATGCTGAAGGCAGTTAAGACAGAACAAAGAATACAAAACCCGGAATTGCGATTGCAAAACACAGAGAGTACTCAGGATGAACCTGGACTGCCCCCTGAGATTGCGGCACGTGCCGGAGAAGAGGGGCGGATATCATGATGAACATTGATCTTGCCCCATATATTAATGCTGTCAACGGCTCAGACCACTTAAAAGTGTATGGACGTATTGTTGAGATAACGGGGCTTACTATCAGGGCGACCGGTCTTGACGTGAGTATAGGAGAGGCCTGCAAGATTTATTCAGACAGCGCATCTCCCATAGATGCTGAAGTGGTTGGTTTCAAAGAGGGGAAGGTCATACTTATGGCAACTGGTGAGGTGTCAGGCATACGGCATGGAAGCAGGGTATTGCCACTGGGCAAAAATATCACCGTACGAGTAAGTAATGCGCTCGTAGGCAGGGTCATTGATGCTGCAGGTAATCCAATTGACAATCATGGCCCGATTGACGGGATAGATTATTCCCTTTTCTCGCATTCTCCTAATCCATTAACGAGACAGAGGATTTTTGAGCCTCTTGATATAGGCATAAGGGCCATTAACGGTTTGTTGACGTGCGGCAAGGGTCAGAGAATAGGTATCATGGCTGGCTCCGGCGTTGGCAAGAGTGTTTTGCTTGGAATGATTGCCAAATATTCTGAGGCGGACATCAATGTAATAGCCCTGATCGGTGAACGAAGCCGTGAAGTAAGGGAATTTGTTGAAAAGAACCTTGGTGAAGATGGTCTGAAGAAATCCATTATTGTGGTATCTACGTCAGACCAGGCCCCGCTGGCAAAGGTAAGGGGCGCCTTTACCGCAACTGCGATAGCAGAGTATTTCAGGGAGCGCGGGAAGAACGTCCTGCTCCTGATGGATTCATTGACTCGGGTAGCAATGGCACAAAGAGAAATCGGCCTCGCTGTTGGAGAGCCTCCGACTACAAGGGGCTATACCCCGTCGGTATTTGCCCTCCTGCCCAAGCTTCTTGAAAGGGTCGGGACCTCGGAGAATGAAGGCAGTATAACCGGTCTGTACACAGTGCTTGTAGAAGGGGATGATATGCTGGAGCCTGTTGCCGACATGTCGAGATCTATACTGGACGGACATATCGTGCTGTCAAGGGAACTTTCAATGGAAAACCACTACCCTTCCATTGATGTGCTGCAGTCAATCAGCAGGGTCATGCCGCATGTAATAGATAAAAGGCACAGGGAATATGCAGCAAGGTTTATAGAGGTGCTTTCCACGTACAGAAAGTTTGAGGACATGATCAATCTCGGAGCATATAAACAGGGCTCAAATTTCAAGGTTGATTATGCGATAAAAATAATTGATCGGTTAAGAAGTTATCTGAGACAGGACATGAATGACCTGGTGGATTACACGGACAGTATGCAGGGTCTGTATTCAATATTTGATGAAATGGAGAAAGGCAATGCGTAAGAACAGGACCATATCAAAGCTGCTTAAATTAAAAGACAGCAAAAAAAAAGAAATAGAAATAGAGGTAAAAAAAGCGGCCGACAGAGTTGATCAGGAGAAATCCAAACTCAACAGTCTTGAAAAAGACTTCACTGACACTCTCGGTTTATTCAACGAAAAAAACTTTGAGGGCTCCATGGACATAAATAATATCAATTCGTACTATGATTTTTTTTCACGCATTAACGGGAAGATAGATGAACAGAAGAAAATACATGATCATCATAAAAACGAACTGAAATCTTTAAAAAACTACCTTGTTGAGGCACATAAAGACAAGAGGGTTTTTGAGATATTAAATGAGAAGGCCATCAAGCAGGACCTTAAAGAGAAAGTTTCATCGGAACAGAAGGATGCTGATTTTTACGCCATCTCCAGGAGGTCAAAATGAAACGAGCGGGGCTTGTTATATTAGTTCTTTTATTTCTGGCTGTTAATGCATATGCAGAAGAGGATATTGCAGGTGTAATCGAGAAACAGCGTATAGAACTTAACCAGAAAGAGGAATTGCTAAAGAAAGAGACAGAAAGACTGAAGACACTTAAGAAAGAAGTGGAGGAGGATATCGCTAAATATACGGCGCTCCTTGAACAGATTGATAAGTCTCTTAAACAGGCGGAAGAAGTCGGCAATAAAAGATTGAAGCATGTTGCGAAGGCCTATGAGGCAATGCAGCCGGAAGACGCGGCATCAAGGCTATCAGGTCTTGATAATGATACGGCAGTACAGATATTGCTTAAGATGGAGAGTAAAAAAGCCGGGCTTGTCATAGGGATGATGAGCGCTCAGAAGGCCACTGTGCTGACAAAGGAAATTGCGAAAATGAAGATGTAATATTAAGTTCATTTTATTAAAACAGACCCTTCCTGTTAAAGGAAGGGTTTTTTATTTAGCGAAAGCTTTGTAGAATCCCCCGTGGCTTGCCACGGGGATGAATACATGCATTACCCAGAGGGTTATTAGGGAGACGGGAAGGCTCCCTAAT
>QZIL01000001.1 GCA_003599025.1 Nitrospiraceae bacterium
TAGAATAGAAAGCCAGCGATGTTGCCAGGACAGCTGCGGCAACGATAAATTGAGGTTGAATAAAAGGCCCTCCCGTGTTTTTTGTTTCCGCTGCCTGACCATGTTTCCCGGGGCTTTCCTGTTTTATGTTGTCGCTGCCTTCAGCCTCTCCTTTCTTTTTTATGAAACTTTCATGAGGCCGGGGCATGATTTTTCCGAGTATCCAGATCTCGGCAAGGAGAGTCGCGAAAGAAACCATGAAGATCGCCCAGCCCGAAAAATCATGAAAGAAGCCTTCCGCTGCGGCCCGGCCCATGGAAGGATAAAGAACGGCCGTCATTGCAATACGGAGACTGTTGGTCACGATGGATAAAGGGACCGTTGAGAGCGTTATGATAATTTTCTTCCAGAGCGCTGCGCGGTAAAAGTAGGCCGTCAGGATGCCCATTAAAAAAAGAGGTATAAGGTAGCGGAGTCCGCTGCACGCATCCACGACCTGCAGCTGCGTGAAACCGAGATCAATAATGTTCCCTTCCCGGTAAGCCGACATGCCCATGAGCTGAATGATCCTGATACCGATCTCGGATGATATCAGTTTTAGATTAAAAGTGAGTTTTGTGTTGATGAAAACCGGCAGGGGAAAGAGGAAAAGAGACACAAAAAGCGGGAAGACCATAATCTTCGTTTTTTTCCATCCCGCATGTGTCCATAAAAGCCCCGCAACAACAAGCCATGAAGAGAGGTAAGAGGTGAAATACTCTCCGGCAAGCTCTCCGAGCCAGAACAGGATAACTCCGGACATCACGACGAGCAACCCGAGCCACGAGGGGACCGATGCCTCCTGTGACCACCTGTCCTTTTTCTCCCATATCAAATACAGCACGACAAACGGAATGAGGTAGCAGTAGTTGTAATCCTCTCTTGCCCAGTCATATCCGATAAGCCATTCATAGGCGGAATAATACGTGACAACCAGCAAAATGGCGTATAACAATCCGTATACCAGGGGATTAGACCTTGCCGTGGACATCATCTTCATTGTTCTCCTTTTCCAGTCAACTCTGCATTATGAGATTCGCAAGAGTTCCTCTTACTTTTATTCACCCTCCGCATACCTGTTATTGCCAGCGCTCCGGTAAGGAGCAGGATGCCCCAAAGCCCCAGGGCCGGGACAGGGGAAGCTCCCTGGTCCTCATAAGGCCCTATATCAGGGAGACCCACGACAGGATTCCCTTCGATGTCGCTTGGCAGGTCAACCCACTCTCCCACATCAATAGCAGGGGAGTCGAAGTTCAGGTGGTAATCACCCTGGGCGTAGGTTTTCGTGTATGTGATCCCGTCAACGGTTGTATGGTCAGATTTTATCCAGTCTAATTGCTGGGAAAAGGTGCCCCACTCTACGCCGAGCTGATTAAATTCATCCACCAGCCATTCCATTTCCTGCAGGGTCAGATCTACGGGGAGGTTGTGTTGATAAATTACGATTACGCCGCCTGTGCCCCTTGCCCATCCGTGCAGGGCACGGGCAGCCGACCTAATGCTGGTTTCTGAACCGTCGGTCTTCAGGTTCCATGATGAAAGCCCGTGTACGGCATAGACATTCATTGAATCGAGATAATACGACAGGGCGCCGGAGCTGGTCCCTCTCGCCCCCTTGAGCGATGTGTTGTTCCTGAGATAATCAATCACACCTGTGTTCCAGTCCCCGAACCCGTAAGCAAAAGAAGTGACCGGCCGTCCCAGGTCTTCTGATATGGAGGTACAGGCATTGATCATCTCATCTTCATAAAATCTGCTCTGTCCCGTTATATCGAGTTCCGCCTGACACGGAAAGGATGAGCAGGATGTGTCCATCAGGGATGAAAGCCGGAGCAGGGATTCAGTAATATGAATATCCGTAATTGACCATCCCTTGCCTGAAATTGCATTGACTAAATCAATGTATGTTTTGGGAGCAGACGACCAGTCGATGGTGACATTGTTCCACGGATTTCCCGTACTTTCCAGTTTAAGGCGTTTATTTGTCGTCCCATCTATTGTGAGTCTATTGGTTCCGCTGTTTGTGGTCGATATCTTAAAAGCCTTTGTAAGGATAAGACTGTTATGAGAACCGCCGTGGCAGCCCACTTCATGCCCGCTATCAATCAAAGCCTGGAGCGAAGCTTTCTGGGCCTGCGAAAAGGGGACAAACCCGTAGACCGGGAAAAGCGTCCCCTTTACCCCGTAGTTGCCAAGGACCGACATCATATCAATGTAATGATTAACATCGTCATCATACTGAATACTCACTTGCGGGACAGGATACCTGTAGGATACAAACCTGGGACCGGTATTCTGTTCGGTGATGTAAATATTTCCGCCGAGGTCGGTGCAATTCGTCCCTGTGCATGAAAGAGAGAGTCCTGAACTGGCAGGATTGTATGTTCCTCCGCCGAATAAGTTGTTACCGTAGCTGACGGCCCCGTTGTTCCTTGAATAAAGCGGCCCATAAACGCCGCCGGCGCCGAGAAAGATATTGTTTTTCGCTGTTGCAGTATTTCCACCAAATACAGTGATGCCGGCCGTTTTGTGGTTCAGAAATAAAGAATTATATATTGAAACACTGCCGGCGACGTCCACGTATACTCCCCCCCAATCGGTTTCAGGCGTATCACTGAATATGCAGTACTTCATAATCACTCCGGATTGGCCCGCAAAAAACTGACTGTTTTTAAACCACAAGCCTTCAAATACCTGGTTCGTTCGTCCTTCTCCTGAATACATTCCGTCGCCGGTAAAGACAGGAGGTGCTCCCATACCAAATGCAGTAAACGTTACCCCTGCATAATAGGTCTTTAATCGCTCACCCCATGTCTGCCCGCGTCGAAATTTAATGATATCGCCGCCAGACCATACATGTGCGCCGATATCCGCGCAGGTCTTGAAAACCGGATCGACTCCTCCTGTGGTTGAAAATGTTTCCGGATCATATGTCATAAAATCAGGAATGCCGCCGGCAACATGAGTGTCCGTTACGGAAGAGTCGACATAATATGTAGCGCCCCATCCCTTCACCGGGAAGGCGAGGGTGGAAAGCACGGCAACAGGAAGCAGCACCATAAATTGATACAGCGTATTAATCATCGTCTCGCTTCTAACAGTTCTTCATATATGCGCTTAATCCTCTTCGCTGCGAATGCCGCATCCATCGCCTCAACGCATTTACTGTTATCCAGCAATGCCCTTTGTTTAATACGAGAAAGAAGCGATATAACATTGTCCGCGATGGTCATCGGGTTTCGGTCAGACACAACTACACCAAACTCCACTAGCGCTTCCCATTCCTTTACGTCGCCGACGTCGACGGAAACAAAGGGGAGCTTGGCCGCTATCGCCTCCTTTATGACGGTAGGCGAGCCTTCTGACAAGGACGTAAGAAGCATAATATCGCTGTTCCAGTATACTTCCCGGACACGTACACGATCGACATTTACCAGATGGACTTTCTCTACTTTGTTCCCCCTTCGTTCCAGCTCCTGACATACGGCCTGAAAGAGACCGTAGTCCTTTACCTTTCTTGCCGGATCAGCCGGGAACAATACCCTGATCCGGCCTGGTATACTCGGCCCTGTTTTGTTCTCGCAAGATGCCGGGAGTGTGAAATCGCCAACGCGGATGCCGCACGGAATCACCTCTCCATAGCCAAGCCTCTCCCGCAGCCTCTGTGCGACGACGATAACCTTTGAAGCAGTTGGAGCTAAAAATCTGGAAATGTACCTTGTCGGGTTCACGAGCAGGTCCGTGCCATGAAAAGTAATGACTATGGGAGTGCGGACAAAAAGCAGAGAAATGAGAGTCAGTCCGAAATGGGCATGGACAACGTCATATCCGCCTCTCTTCACAACAGCCGGCAGGAGCAGCATCTCCTGCAAGTACTCCTTTCTTGGCCTGTGCCCTTCAATTACACGAACGTCTATGGTCAGCTCCGGGCAGGTTTCCCTCATCGACTCGACCTGTTCTTTCACAAAGGGGCTTACGGAAGGTCTCTTCGGGGTAGGATAGAGGTTGGTCACTACCAGTATTCTCAATGCCCTCTTTCCACCCTGTAGCTTCTCCCTCGTGACCTGCCCGTAATTATTGGAAGCTTATTGTTTATAATGTACGCTACTGGAAAAAGGACCAATATCGACAGCAAAACATAACTGCAGGCATAACCTATGTTCGGTGCGAGCGAATTGGGGCTTGTTCTAAACATTAAGTACGTAATAATATTGACTATGAGGAATCCGGCATCTTGAAGGAGAAAGAAGACAAGACTACTTTGTCCTACATAGCTGATCAGTCTAACGTTGGGGAGTCGCTTGGCAAAGGATATATATGCATATATACTCATAAGAGATGACATATAGAACAATAATGGATTGCCATAGGCTTTGTAATTCATGTCCACCCGGTCGTTTATGAATCCGATACCGAGTCCGAATACAAGACAGATGAAGGCTATGCGAACATCAAACCCGGAGGTCAATAAGTAATCCTTAAGCAGGTAACCTAATCCATAGAATACGACTGCTGTAAAAGCAACATCGATACTGAATGGGAGTCTTACCGGTGAATATATAGAATCGATATACCCAATGATTGAAAACAGCGCCAAAGCTGCGAGCACCATATGCTTTGATTTGATAATTGAATTCATCACAAAAAAAATTACTTCAGTAACAAATAAACAAGCCAGAAACCATAACATGGAGTTGTGGGGAAGCCATCTGCTGTCGCCGATTCCATAAAGCATCCCTAGAACCGGTTTATAATACAGACTTTCAGGAATTGCGTGAGAACCTTGATATATGCCGTATTTCCTGAGCAGGATCGGAAATAGCCAAACACAGTACATCAACAGGCCGAATGAAAAGTAAGGTACAATACGCGTCCTGAGTCCCTTTAAGAGAAATTTGCGAAAGCTTCCTGATGTATCTGCGTACTTACAAAACATCCCCGAAATAAAAAAAAATAAAGGCACATGGAAAGAAAAGATGTAATGGTCTACTCTCTCATTTGTCAAGGCAGTGTGCCCAAGAAAGACGAAGAAAATACCGAGTCCCTTTAACGTGTCCAGCCATTTGATCCTTTGAGTGGTCATTTTTAAATCACCCTGAGAACGAAACCCCGCCTTCCTGTCTTTCCCCGTTGGGAATGGGTCTCTTGGCCCCGGCGCGGCTGCAAAAATAGCTGTACCAGATAATGGACCACATGACGTTGAAGTACCATCGGTTGGCATTCATATGATCGGTCATGGAATTTACCGCGACCGCGGTTATCACGCCGAGACCGGCAAGATGTATGGCAAGCGCGGAGTGGTCGTTAATTGCCGTCCTTCGCACGTGGAAGAAGGAAATCAGCAGTCCAAAAACCAGCGCTGCATAACCCAGTCCCCCAATGAAGCCATAACTTACAGCATAAGCCAGGTAATCATTATGGACAAACGTTTTATTTTTATCACCGACCGACAGGCTCAGCCCAATACCCTCGGGATGTCGCAAGAGTTGGTCCACGCCGATCTCCCATAGAACGAGTCTATCGTCATTTGCTTTAGTCACACGATGCTCATACCGTTTTTTCAGGTACTCCTTGGTCGTAGATGGAGCAACGTAGTATGTTATGAGCAGTATGCTGCAAACGGCTGCCGCAGACACGAGCACTCTTACTATATTGACCATACGAAAATGAGTAATAAATATGGCTGTGAGACCGCAAAGGCATGCAAAACCGCTTCCAAAACTGCCGGTACTAAGAAGAAGAAACGCGTTCAGGACCAGGCATGCTGCAGCCGTCAATCTGTACAGCCCCTTGACCTGCGAGACCGCTACTGCACATGACGAACAAACCAGGGCTGCCAGTATAAACCCAACCTCAGTTCTCATGAAGCTTACGACCACCCGGCCCAATCTGTAATTGATGAACCCGTCTGAAATGCCCTGACCGTGCAATGAAGCTTCCCATTCATTAATAACAGTACCGAACAGGTTTGCCGAAATCAGCAGCAATGTCGAGGGGACAATCAGACAAAACAGCAGGCCCCGGAGGTCCGCGGCATGGTCCCTGCTGTCCCTTAGTTTCAGGTAGACCGCCGGCAACAACAGGAACGGCCCGAGAAAGAAATTGAACGCAAATGTTCCCTGCCGTATTACGCTGCGTATAACATCACCCGACATCCAGTTAATAGAGCTTGTAAAGATTCCAAACACTACAAGGGCGGTCGGCACATAAAGCCATTTGGGCAGTCTGAATAAATACCGCGTGTTAAAGAACACCAACCAAAAGGCAAAGACAAGATTGCAGGCAAACTTCTGCTGGGTCAGGGCTATGGGGGTTGCCGCTGCTATCGAAACAAGGAAAATCCACGGGCGGGGCGCGTTCCTCCAGAGCAGCGTTATCAGGACCGAGATGATCAGAATGGAGCCATAGAGCACATACGAATTCCCGAGCGCTACGGATGCGGCAATAATTGCGAACCCAAGAAAAATCGCAGCGAGAGAGGCCCTTCCCCGGACCTCCCGGAAATCGACGCCGGGCGCAAGGGGCAGTGTATTTGCAAAATCGTTCATGTCAATATAATCCTTTCCTAATCGATCTCTTCACGACCCGTCAGGGCAATCAGGTCGACGTAAGCTGCAGCGGTTCTGGCGACGCGACCGAGCAGAGAACCGGTTACTACGGCAAGAAGACCTCCGGTCACAGGCAATAACAGCCATGTCGATAACCCGAAGACAGCGACTCCCGCGATGACGCTGCGGCCGTAGAGCCACGGTCTGCCGGTCGCAAAAAGAGTATTGATCGGCAGGAATGCAGCCTGCACAACGGGAAACCAGAGGCTGACCTTCATGGCTGGAATACCGGCAATATATTTGGGTATCAAATGAGGCACGAGTATATCCAGCAAAAATGAGCCCGTAATTGCTAACAGTATCATGGATAGCGTAAGTCCCACCGTTACCCAGGTTATCCGCGCATTGGCATTGCGTACGCTGCCATCCTGGGCCAGGGAGGTGACAACGCGCGGCGTCAGGACCTGCCATATTGCCATCGGCAGGGAGTTCACCGCACCCCCCATAATAGCAGCAACCGAATAGAGCCCCAGAGCAGATACGCCGCTGAGAGAGAAGACCAGGGCGCTTTCGGTAGCTGTCCAGATAGAAGTATAAAGGCTCCCCCAAAAACTGAACGGGAGACCCATCTTAATCAGCTCCCTCAGGGCATTTATATCGAGCCGATAGCGTAGTTTGAGCGGCCGGTTTCTGTGGAAAAGCCATACCGACAGCAGCGACGGAGTTGAAGCGCGGGCGCAGAGTCCGTAGAATTTCAGGAATGGCAGCAGGAAGACCATTCCAAAGGTCATAACTGTCTGGACCATTTGAATCTTTGCCAGGGTCACAAAATGATGCAGGGTACGGTAAGTCGAGGTAAGGTAGCCGCCATAAAAAACTCCCCAGCAGCAAACAGCCTGAGAGAGCCAGCCAAAAAAGCCGTAATAATCGCGGACCGCTAAACTGTATGCCGCGCAGCACACAAACCCGCAGGAAACAATAACAGACATAAAAAGATTGAATGCCCCGGCCGCAGAGGCAATTGCGTCAACCTTTTCGGGCATTTCTTTGCCGACGTAATAAGGGATCTGGCGCCATAGCCCATCAAAAGTGCCAAGATGTAAAAACATAAGATACATTAATGGAATTGTAAATACGCGAAATGATCCGGTCTCCTCGGGGCCAAGGAAATGCGCAACCAGCAGCCCTCCGACAGCGGTGAGCGCTGATGATGTTATATTGCTGCTCAGAAGCGCCGCAACAGACCGGACTGTTTCGCGGCTTCCGGATATCCTTGCGCCAAGTCCACGGATACGGTTCTTCAAAATTGAAATATTTTCAGGGACCGTGACATTCGCTGCAATCCTGTTCACTTTCAGTTTCAATTGATGTCAGTCCCGCCGTCTGCTCATTAAATGTCTTTCAGAAAAATGCGCAAGGCCTTCCCCTGCTCTTTGTAGTCGAAAAAAGATTTGGCTGCTTCACGACCCCGTATGCCTATAGCCGCTGCAGATTCAGGATTATCGATGAGGTATTCCGCTGCCTTGCATATTTCCATGCCGGCCCCAGGCTGTACAAGCATCGCATTCTTTCCGTGCGTAAGGACCCTGTCTACATCAGATACACGGGAAGCAATGACGGGCTTGCCGGTCGCAAGAAATTCCCCCAGTTTGAACGGAAAGCCGGCATGCGCAAAGGAAAGGTCCACCCGGGTCATGCATGGTATGTCAGCGTTATTCAATAAGGCATAGTAGTCCTTTTCTTCCAGATACCCTTTGAAATCTATCCGCTCCTTGTGTGGAGATATCTCCCATCGGGTAAAAAATTCCTTCATTGCCTCACCATCGCCCCGTCCGGTGAGGACCAGGCGTACGTTCTTATATCTTTCTGCCAAAGCATCGAATGCATCGAGCAGTACAGAGATGCCATCTTTCTTGCCGAAGGTCCCTGCATAGAAAAGCGATACGGTCGAGTTCATCCTTTTCGGCTTCTCAGGGAATCGGTCCATGTCTACCGAAATCGGCATGATGTGAACTGGTACTTTCCCCTGCGTAAGTGTCCTGAACTTCTTTTCAAGGTATGAGCTTATGACGATGACACCCGCAGACAGGTCTCTGATTCGTGACGTAAGCCTGCTCGCGATGGTCCCCCTCAAGCTGTCAGAGACAGAGCGGGTAATCTCCTTTGCCAGATCAAAGTCCTCGACCACATCAAAGACGATCTTGTACCCGATTTTTTTTGCGAAGCTCAGAGGAACAACGCTGTCAAGAAGCACGGGGCCGTAGAAATAGATGACGTTCTTGTGATCAGGCCGGAAGGCCCTTTTCAGTGCAGCAATCGTCCTGAGGTAAAGGATGGGCAAGGCCGCAAACATTCTGCCCCGGAAAAGGTTCCCCATTACTGTCTCATAGGGCGTGCCGTCGTAGACCCCCGATAGGACGTTGTATTCATCCGACTGGCGCTGTAAGATGACCCGGCTTGCCATATCAGGGTATTCTTTCAGTGCATTGATAGCATTCTGTATCCGTTTTGTCCCTGCCATTCCGAAGGGATAGGTGAACCCTCCCATAAAAATCAGATTGATCTTTTTAGTCACCGGTCAACGCCCGCCTGATAATTATTTATAAGCCTGAGGACTTTCGCAGGGACACCGCCGGCCACGACATTGGCGGGTAATGAGCGCGTCACGATACTTCCTGCTGCTACAAAAGTATTCTCACCGATAGTGACTCCCTTGAGCACGGTGACATTGATACCCAGCCAGACCCCTTTTTCGATCATCACCGGCGCATCCGGGCCGGTGCGTGGATCGTCGCGATGCCAGTCAGTATCGGTGATTGCCGTATTAGCGCCGCACCGTACGTTTTCTGCAAGCACAATTTTAGCTGCGCAGCCGATGACCGTCCCGCTGAAGCTGCAATTCGGTCCTATATGAATATGAGCGCCTTCCCTGTGTGTCGATACTATGCAGGGACGATTGACTCCGATAAGGTTCGATTTAGGGGCAGAGAAGAACATGCATCCAGGACCAATTCTGATCCGGCTGCCGGGATGGCGTCGAAACAGGGGAAGCCCGTTAAAGGAGCAGCCAGGGGCCAGTTCCACACCCCACCATCGCGCAAGCAGGCGGGAACAAAATGTGTGCCATCGTGTGATAAAAATACGCCTGAGACATTCCACCATATGGGGGAGACTGTCACGATCTATCTTTCTCATGTCATTACAAAGATGGAGAGCATATTACGCGCAATTACCGAGAACATTTTCGTATGCCGTTAGTGTTTCGCGAACAATACTGTCGGGATTGTGCCGTCTGACCGCGACGGTGTGAGCGTTGCCGCCCAGTTGCACGGCCAGGTCATCGTCGTCGAAAATTTCCCGCAGTCTTGCAGCAAGCATGGGGGCATCACCGGTCGGGAAAAACAGGCCGGTCCGCCGGTGCTCTACAAGGCTCGGCACTCCTCCGGTGTATGTCGAAATAACGGGCATGCCCACTAACTGGGCCTCACAAACAGCGTTGGGGCTGTTGTCAATATAAGAGGGGGACACGAATACATGGGATTTGACCATTTCCTTTGCCATGTCTGCGGCGCTCAATTGACCAAGTTCTATTGCGGTATGGCCCAGATCAGCTATACGACGGCGAACATATCTGCCGTAACCGCTTCTGCGGCTTATGCTTCCTGCGATACCCACCTGGATGTCGGGGAAATCGGGCTGCAATAATTTGACCGCTTCCAGCAGGGTCTCGGTCCCTTTTCGGGGATAACCGCCGGCGTTGGTAAAAATGATCCTGCGCCGCCGGGCCCGCCCGATGCTCCACCTCTCTTGCCAGAATGCGTCCCTCATCAGTTCCCCGCCATGATAGTACGCTGCTGAGGGATTCAGGGCACGTATGTATGCCCGGTCCCAGGCCGTTCGCCCCATAAAGAACCTGTTTCCCGTTATGATCTCCTTCTCTCTCTGTGCTATGTTCCCGGCCCTCAGGAATCCTGTCCAATGGCCGCGCATCGAGAGTATTTCCACACACCGGTGCATTCGTACAATTTCCAATATGCTGTTGTTGCCGAAGTAGTGATACCAGCTGGAGTAAGGTCCCATCAGCCCCTGCAGGCTGATCAGCGCCGGGCATTTGACCATGCCGCGGGCCGTCAGGAGCCCATATGCCGCTTCTGTGCCGTGAATATGGACCAGGTCGGGCCTCCATTGGCCAGCCAGATCACGGTATGCATGTAAGGTGTGATCGGATGTTCTGTCAAACAAATTCCCAGGCATTATAAAACAGTCTATGCGGTTATCATGCGAGGCCAGGACCTTCTCGGTTTTTCCGAACGACACACAAGCGAACGAGTGGCCGGTGTCCTTTAACATACGGCCCAGAAGCGCTGCCATCCATCCACCGGACGAATGAATTCCTTCCCCCCCCGATTTCAGTTCGTCGATGCTGAATGGGGCATTCATAAAATGAAGTATACGCATTAAGGCCTGTCTGAGATCGGACACACCGGAGCCTTTGGGGCCCGCACAGCAATTTGAGATTCGTAGGCGCCGATATTAGGTGTTCCGGAAATACGGGCTCCGGCATGGTCTTCGAGAAGACCGGCGGGAACACCTGCCTTGACAGCAGGGGAATCTGATTGAAGGTGAAAGTCTTTTCCAGGGGAGACAAAGAGAGGATCAGCAACACGCGAACCGACCGTTTCATATTTCCTGGTATTTTTCCAGGAATCGAAATTCATACCGTTGACTCCTGTCTGAAATCCCGTCGCATTAGAGTATATGTTATGGTCGAATGTAAAACCTCCGCTGTCGTTATCTGAGCTGAGTGTCACCTTACCAGGCGAACTGATAATATTATTTCTCACTACCCAGTTGCCGTCCTTGCGGAATGAGGCATAAATCGCCATGCCCTCGATTGGGTTGTAAATTGTGTTGTTCACAAAATAGTTGGCCGCGGTCAAAGGGTTGTCCGAAGTGCTCCTCGTTGAAAACGAGATATGCTCTGCATAAGACCCGTCGTAGTGCATCACGTTATAGGCGATGGTATTGTTCTGGAACCCTGCATGGCCGTCGGCAGTGGATATGTATATCGCCGGATAATAGTGCCCGTAAATGTGGTTTCGCAGGACGGAGTTTCCTGAAGTGGGCGTATCGCCGTTTGTCAGGTAAAAATAGACGGCACGGGTCCAGTATTGGTCCGAGATAAAGGCTTTATCAAAGGTGGCGCTGATGGTATTGTTTGCAATCACGCTGTCCTGAACGTCCTGAAATGATATGCCCTCATGGTCGGTGTAGTAGTGGCTGCTCAGCAGGACATCGGACCATATTTTGGTGTCGGTAATTGAATACAGATGCATTATCTTATTACCGGAGATGAAATATCTCGTATGATACTGCTTATGTCCCGGTATTTTATCGCTGTTTGTCCACGCGCTTATGCCGCTGTTGCAGTAGTCAATGACATTGTCATAGATACACACATCTGATTCTACTCCGTTACCGCTTACCTGGCTCCATATCGCCCACATGCATCTTCTGATTGTATTGTTGTGCAGAGTGATGTTTGTGATAGAAGACATAGGAGAAGAAAGGTTTTGACCGTGGCCTATGCCACCTCCGCAGCGGTCAAAGGTCAGTCCGTAAACCGTGATATGACTTCTGTTTCTGAGATCAAGCCCGTACGGCGCCCACCCCGCCTCAAACCACATCGTGCGTATTGAATGGCCGGAAGGAGTACCACTCGTCGGTTTGTAATAAAGAAACCCGCTTCCGATAGGATAATACCAGTTTCCATCACTGCACGATTCAGACGTGGCTGCTTTTAACGGCACGTCATCTTCCCACAGTACACGACCGTATCCTTTTTTACGGAATACTCCGCCCCCCATATCAGTCCAGCCCGATGAACCTCCCACATCTACGCTGAGGTCAATGACCGGCGTATCACCATCTGCGTTTTTGTAGGTGATAGGATGCCGGTTTGTTCCACTGGAGGGGGCAGTTATGCTGGTCTTATAATCCCCGCCATCATCACATAAACAAATAATATCGTCCGGAGAAAAAGCCTCTGCGTTGTGCGTGGCAACGGACATGGCAGTAGAAGCCGAAGAACAGGAGACAGCAGCAGACTTATTTACTGCCTTCCCATCGGCCCTCATATAGTACGCTGCTCCCCAAGCCGGCAACGCGAAGGCAACAATGAGGAGCAGGGAAAACACGCTAACCAAACGGCATGACATCACGAAGATAGCTTGCAGTTCCAAGGATTCGACGCAATAAATACATACAGAGGCTCTTAATTGAAAGACTACGGTAAATCCTTTTCTCAAGGCTTCTCTCAGGAAGACTGTCTGCATAAACGAACAAGGGGTGCCGTAAGGGAAATTGTAGAGCAGACGTTTCAAGATTTTCGAAAATCGGATTTAAACATTTTGTATGTGTGCTCTCTTCATCAAAACCAATATTTTTCATCATATTTTTCTCAGGAACGATGCTCAGACCATTTTGTGCATAGCATGCCATATTCCATTGAAAATCCCAGCAACTCCATTGATTGAGCGAGCCCTTCCGGAATGCCAGCCATGTGTTGTAATAATGGTATATTTTCGCATAATCCGGCAGGCTTGCCTTAAATATCGAAAGGACCTCGTCATCACTGTATTGGCTTATGTGGGATGTATAATGCTTCCAGGCCCGACGCCACGTTGCCCAGCCGCCGCTGCATCGGAATGTCCTGCTGAAATGGTAATCGTAAGGGTGCTGCCGTGAGTCATACGGGGAAAGAGAGGATATCTGCATGATACGCTTATCACCGGAATACCGGATGAGGAGTTCTCCGCAAAAGGCGAAGAAATCGGGGTGAAGAAGACAATCGTCTTCAAGAATAATGCCGTACTCTACCTCCCGGAAGAACCACCCGATAGCTGTAGAGACAGCAGGGTCAACACCCATATTGTCGTCAAGGAACCTCGTCCTGATTTCACAAGCCCAGTCAACGGCTGTCGCCTCCTGCCGGGCTAGGCGGCACTTCTCTATGTCCTGGGGGTAATCAGGACGGGGGCCGTCAGCCGCAACAAAAAGATTTTTCGGCCTGATCTGCCGCAGACTGTTTATGACGGCCCTTGTCTTCTCCGGTCTGTTGAAGACAGCCAGAAGCACAGGGATATCTTCATTAGGAATACGGTTGTTTGAAAGACTTGAAGGCACAGCAGTTCTCAATTAATTAATTGGGGCAGGATTTTCCATGATCATATTTCATCAGATAAATGTCTCGTTTTTCTCAGCAACGGGAACTGCAAACCTGACATACCCTTCTGTTGCATGAGCGTCCTTTTTGATGACTGCAGGATTGCCGATGACAATCGACTCGCCCGGTACATCGAAATTGACAAAGGCGTTCGGCGCGATAAGGACATTATCGCCTATGACTATCTTCCCTACCACAACAGCGCCGGTTCCGATAAAAACATTGTTACCGATCTTCGGGCAGCCCTCTCTCTTGCCCCGGTTCGCCTGCCCGATGGTCACTAAGTGAGCAAGGGTACAATTGTCCCCAAGTTCGGCCTGGCCGTTTATAACAACTGCGCCCCGATGACCGATGTAGAGCCCTTTGCCTATCCTGGTATTGGGTAGTATCTGGAACCCGTATTTGTAACTGTAATGCTGCAACAGTGCCCTATAGAAAATCCCCTTTACCGAATGCCTGGGGAATACAGAAGCATGCCTTAAAAAATAGGTGTATCTGAATCCCGGAAGCTGAGGCGAAATAGCCTTGAGGAAACAGCAGGTCGCCTTTGCCCCATTGTATCTGTACAGGTCAGCTCGCAGATACTCTTTCAACTCACTGCGATCCATGTTCCCATCAATGACCATTCCTTATAACAGTCCGGGCCTTACTGCTCAAGACTTTAATTTTCCTGACCGAGTTCAACTCCCACTCCCACGCCGTCCTGATGATAAACTCCAGATCGTTATGCCTGGGCTCCCATCCTGTCTTTGCCTTCAACTTCCCGCTGTCTGCGACAATTACAGGCGGGTCACCGGCCCTTCGCTCAGCTTCTTCCACCGGGAAATTAATGGCCGTGACCTTCTTTACCGCGGATACGACATCCCGGACGGAAAAACCATGACCATAGCCGCAGTTCATTACATCCGATTCCCCTGTATCCATCAGGTAAGCAAGGGCCTGAACATGTGCACTGGCTATGTCATCAATATGAATGTAATCTCTGACACAGGTCCCGTCAGTGGTTGGATAATCAGTGCCATAGATGGAAAGCTTCTTCGCTTCGCCCTTCGCGCATTTGAGCGCGCGGGTAATCAGATGGGTTGGCTTGGAGTAGGCCTGTCCGATACGTCCTTGCACATCTGCTCCTGCAACATTAAAATACCGAAGGGCAATATAATGAAAATCGTGAGCAACGGACATGTCGCGGAGTATACTCTCCCCGACCTCTTTCGTTGTCCCGTATGGGTTGATGGGTCTCAGCTCCACAGTCTCGTCTACCGGGACTTTGACAGGAATCCCATATACCGCCGCACTGGAGGAATAGAGAAAATTTTTGACTTCAGCAGCCCTCATGGCTTCCAGAAGGTTTAGTGTATTATTAATGTTGTTTTTATAGTACAGCATCGGCTCCCTGACAGACTCTTCCACCTGAATTGATGCGGCAAAATGAATGACGGCCTCAGGACGGAACTCCTTCATGACCTCATTTAAAAGAAGCTTATCGGAAAGGTCCCCTGTGATCAGTTTCCCGTATAAGACCGCCCATTCATGCCCTGTGGACAGGTTATCAAAAACAAGAAGATCATGCCCTTCCCTTCCTAACTCCTTGATTACGTGGCTGCCGATATAACCTGCTCCGCCTGTGACGAATATTTTCATTAGATTATTTTCTGAATTACGTTGACTACGTAGTGCGTGTGACTGTTGATGTTATATACAACAGAGGTTCATTAAGCAGGCAATGCTCCGCCGTCTGAGTTACATTCACTGTTCCGGAATCGCGCCTTGATAGAATCTGCCAGTAACGGCAGCGCTGCCTGGCTGCACGTTTTCGACGGTGTTTGCTTCGATTGATACTGGATATCATACAAGTAAGACTGTTAAACAATTATTACAGTTAAATTAAAAATTGATTAAGCCCTTTCCCCCGGCCATCATCAGCCGTTATCCGGCCTTTCTCAGGAGTTTCGCAAGGAAAATCGGGCAATTATCATAATTCTCGCTGGAACAGCGCGCATGTCTGCTTTGCGGTCCGATAATAATGGAGGACAGGGAAGCTGCACAAACATTCTTCCCCTCATCTATAAAAGGACAGTGGGAAGTATACGATAGCCTTGCCGGTGTCACATGTTGTAAAGAATACATTGGTCCCTCTTTCATATAGTTTTCGACCATGCCAGTTTGGCCCTGATCGTCGTTACGAACCCCGGCTTCCATGAGCGGGGCACTGTATCCGGATGCGGCGAGAGTATTGAACCCCTGCCGATGATATATCTGTTGCCCCTCCATGACACGGTATCGCTGAGGATCGGGACAAACCATACAAATCCGATGATGATGTCCTTCAGAGGCGCAAGCAGATACAAGGCAGGATGCATTCCGGCTTTCATCATTCTACCCACGTAGAAATCACCGACGATCTTCAGAGCGCTTACAAGCGCGGTCAGGCATAGCATTGTCTTTGAAAATGGCAACATGAAGAACGCCGCAAAGGAAATGAAAACCGGGTTGCCGAATAGTTCCGATACATATTTTGCCCCGCCGATTTTCCATCTCATCTTCCCCCATCTCGAATGCCTGTTGAGGAACCTTCCGACTGTCCAGTATTCATTGACGTTGTTGATGAGATGATTTGAAAGGACCACTCTCTTTCCAAGGCGGTGAATTTTCTCCCCGATGACATAATCTTCCGCAAGATGGTCTTTCACGGCAGTAAGTCCGCCTGTCGCCTCAAGATCGCTTTTTCTAAACATCATCGACTTCCCTACAACACAGGGCATCCCTAAAAATCTGTCCAGGAGGCAGACGCTTCCGGCGATAAAGGAATTCAGGTGGAGATTTTCAAACACTGCGCCGATGGAACGGCCGCTCACACCCCTGATGATATTGCTGACAAGTCCTACGGAACTGTCTTCCATATGCCGTGTTATGTCAGTCAGATAATTTTTTTCCGCACGGACATTACTGTCGCTTATTAATATCAGATCATATTTCGCCTTTTTGTATGCGGGCATCAGATTGTTGATCTTGGGGTTCAGCCCTTCATCGCAGTATTCAACGACTATGCTTATATCAAGTGACTGATATTTCTCCTTTACCTTTTTCACAACCTTATAGGCCGGATCATTCTGGTTCTGAAGCGCAAAGATAATCTCGTACCGGGGATAATCAAGCCGGCAGAAGCTTTCGAGATTATCGAACAGGCCGTCATCAATTCCCTTGAGAGGTTTAAGGATGGAAACATGAGGAAAAGGGCGGGGAAGGTATTTGCCTTCCCCTGAATTGATGGGGGCTGTATATGACCGCAGAGCAATTATCTGAAACAGATAAGCTGTTATGCCTATGAGTGCAATACCCGCAAATATCCAAAATAAAATCATGCCTGCCTCCTAATTTCTGAATAGTGTCAATGCCACACCTTTATTGTGTTTTATGCATTGCTTTATGGAAGCTACGTCCTTTGAGCAGTTCAGAAGCGTCTTCCAGGAATAAAGATGCCTCGGCCTGTGGAAATCGCTGTTTGCAATATACGGATATTTTTTCAGGCTTATGACATTAAACACATCGTCTCTGTTGGCTATCTCCCATGCATCAATGTAGCGGGAATATTTGTCCCTGTTGTTCCATAGAAAGAGCGTGTCTCTGTCGGTCTTTGGCGACATATGGTGCGGATGGCAGGCCACTATAAGGGCCTTCTGCTTTTTGGCCTCCAGGAATATCTCTTCATAGCTCATGCATGCAGGGATGAAATCATGGACATCAATGACCAGGATGTGCGCCGATTTATCAGCGGAGAGGTGGTTCTTGCTAATTTCAATGCCGGGGATGACCAGCATATCGTATTTGCTTCTTGCCCGCTCTGCCTCCTCCTGAATGTTGGAAATATATCGATAAAAAATATCACCTGTTACTGAATACCTGAAGCGGTGCGCGAGCTTGCCAAGTGTGCTGTCACCGTTTACTACGTGATCAGTAATTGCTATCACATCAAACCCTGCCTGCCCGAAGAGGTCAATCGTTCTTCTCATTTCCATAGAGCCGTCCGAATACTTTGTATGGATGTGGAAATCACACAGCAGCATTGTCTTGATTAATCCTCAAATTCTCTAACATCTTGAATATAGTTTACCGACGGATGATTACAGGATTATGAAGCAGAGATTACATTATCATGAAGAGTTTCGATGAGCTGCGATATGACTTCTTAATGCGCACACGACGGCATTATTTTCAGCAAGTACATGCCATTCGATTCTTCGAGATTGGTTTTGCAGTCCAGCAATAATTCGCTGAAGCCTTTCAGCAGAGTACATTTTTCATGTTCATGGGCATCGATGAAGGCGACGACTTCGTCCTTCCCCGGGCAAGACAACGCTATGGCCTCTTTTACCTGCTTGAATGAATCGCTGTAAGAAAGTCCTCTTAAATCGAGTGTCATGGCTTCTCTCCTGTTATTAATTGAAATTCAGCGCGATTAAAATATCGTGGCCGCCTTCTTCATCCCGCTTGGAAAATACGCTGCTTATGATTATTGAAAAGTGACCGTCCGTCACTTCCAGCATTGTTTGACATCCGTAGAAGTCCTCAACAAATTTTCTGACAAGGTTGCTTATCGAGTGAGAATACGTTAAGAAAACCAAATCATCATCCGCTTCCCCGATAGCCAGCATCCCGTTATGCAGTCTTCTGAATGCTTCAGGACAGTCACATCCTCTTGCATCAATAGTGATCATTTACCTTTTCCCTTCCTTTCGATAACTATTTTATCCGCTGATTGTTAAATGAATATGAGAGGGCTGTTACGGTTCAATGAAATTGGAAGGTAAATGAGGGATATATTTATTGATACAGTGAAATATTGTACGCTACGCAATCTATTGCATTGAGCCAGTCCTGAAATGCCTTTTCTATTTGTTCTGATTGTTCTTTGTTCTGTTTTCTTGCCGTGAAATAATAATTTGAATAATATTTCAGGTTGCATTGTACTATTGTTTCCAATTCTGATTTGCTTATTGCTATGTCGTTTGTTTCATTTAAATTAATGTCTTCCAGTTTATTTCTTGCTTCTTCAAGACAGTCTTCATAACTTCTATGAGGGTCTTTCTCATAACACTTTTCCGCAACTTTTTCTTCGATAATAAACCTGTTGATTCGTGCCTGAGCTTCAAACCAGTTATCTTCGTCAGTGCTGCACGGGTTTTCCCTGTTTACCTTTGCTGCGACTTTCTCAATTAAATGATATATGTTTGATCCCTTTTCTGCTGTTTTGATAATCTCTAAAATCTGTGACATGAGTGCTCCTAAATGAATTACCTGTAATGTTCAATCATATTCGTATCATCCTTTTGCTTCCATGAAAGGAGGATACAGTCATATCCTGCTTTCTATTATAAACAGTCGGACCTTACAGCAGCGTTAATTCACGATGACATTTTCATGAAAACTGGTCAGGAAGGCAGCCAACGATTCACTTATTTCCTCTCTTTTGCTGATAAAGAGAGGGTGTAAAATAGAAATAATGGGCAGGGGCAGGGGCAGGGGCAAGGTTTCTTGCTTTATTCCTTGGGCAGATATTTATCCAGATTTAAGGACCCATGAAAGACCCCGAGAATATCAATATTCTCTTCGTCTCTTATGAGGTATGCTATTCGATAATGTCCATATAAAAGAACTCTTATATGCCGATCTGGCCAATCATGAAGTTTATATCCAATAAGAGGGAAATCGTTGAGTATTTCTGCTTTACGATATATTGCAGTAACGAGTCTTACTGCAGCATCGTTATTATCTTCTGCAATATAATTGAAAATTATTTTAAGCCAATCCTCAGCTTCCTTCGTCCAATTTATTTTTGCCATGAGGCGATATGCTTCCCCATTTCTTTATGAGAAACGACATTCCCTTTATCGGAGTCTGCCAAACCTCTGTCAATCATTTTTGAGAAAGCAAGCTCTCTTAATATTTCGTCGAAGCTGCTGTCGTCAGGTTGTTCCTGAATGACTTTGATCATTATATCTTTTGCTGTTTGCATGTATTCCCTCCCACATTTTTATTTTCTTATTTTACCATAACCAGGATTATTGCTTTGGCTAATCAAAGGGGGTTATAGCCCCTTTTTGACAGATACACCACAAGCGTCTTCCATAAGTTGCAGGAAGTCTCCACCGCAAATACCATATCCTCAGGACTGTATTGTCCAATTCTCCGCGCTAGCCCCTCCCACAGCCTTTCGTTATACCCCTCGTAGCTGACTGGGATTGAAAATGAACTCCCCACCTGAAGCCCCTCTCTATCCACTACCGTCCCCTGATGCTTCTCCTTGGCCGGATCGATCCCCGCTACCCTCTTCCCTGATATCATCTTTTTGTTCTCCTGGTGCTTCCTGCACGTCATGTTCTTCATCTCTGCGTCCTCTTTCCCATTTTTTTACCTCTAATTTTTTTGTGACAAATGCCACAGGGAAGTTTATAATTTCCTATCCAGTGACGGGCTAATCATTTATTGCCGTCCTGCATAGTATAGATATCGTTCGACTATGCTGAAAAGGGGAGGCCATGAAAATAGGCTTAGCTTTGGGAGGCGGTGGAGTTCGAGGTTTTGCACATACTCTTATCCTGGAGACGCTCGACGACTTAGGCATCAAGCCGAGCATCATTGCAGGAACCAGTATGGGTGCGATCATTGGGGCTCTCTATGCCTCTGGGATGTCTGGAAAGGAAATCAAAGAGCGCATCAGCAAACTCTTTGTCCTGAAAGATGATACCTGGCGAGACATCCTTGCGAAGAAAGACGACATGTTGAAATTGTTAACGGCATTTTCTGTGGAATTTCCACGCAGCGGGTTCATCAACACTCAAGGATTCGTTGAGTACCTCTTTAGCGAAATCAAGAAGCGAACTTTCGAAGAGCTAAGGATTCCTCTTTTAGTAATTGCCACAGACTATTGGACCGCAGAGGAGATCGTGTTTGAATCGGATGACTTACTTCCTGCTCTACAGGCTAGCATGGCTGTGCCGGGGGTATTTGCCCCAGCGTCCATTGGGGGTAGAGTTCTCGTCGATGGAGGTGTTGTAAACTTGGTACCCTACGACCACCTTCTAGATCGAGCTGATTTCATCATAGCAGTAGATGTGAGCAAGGCGCGCAATCCTGGTAAAAATCAAGTTCCAGGCGCTCTTGAATCAGTTCTTGGGGCTTTCAATATCATGCAGGCTTCAGCCCTTGCTGAAAAGATGAAACACAGGAAGCCTGACATCTATGTCCAACCGGAGATCGAAGGTGTACGGATGCTTGATTTTCGTAAAATCGAGGAAGTCTTCCTTCAAGCAGCGCCAGCCGTTGACTTGCTGAGAAAACAACTGAAAGGTGTATTTGTCGAACAAAGGCATCCAGCGGATCGACCATAAATATGCGGGATTCCCGCTTACTACCTCCGGTGATGCCGGGGCATATTTATTCTTTAGAACCTTCTGTTTTTTATAAGATACGAATAGTATGCGGCCGCATTTGTCGGCGTGCGTTTAAGAGTATCAAAGTCAACTTTATAGAGCCCGAAGCGGGCGTCAAGCCCCTGAAGCCATTCGTAATTGTCGATCAGGGACCAGTAGAAGTATCCCCGGATATCCATGCCCTGCCGGAGACAATGCTCTACCACATCGATATGTTTTTTCATAAACCTGATCTTTTCCTGACTGTCTCTGGTGGCGATGCCGTTTTCAGTTATTATAAGAGGGACCCCAAGTCTTGACGCATACCTCAGCACCTTTTCGAGCCCGCGAGGGTGGATCTCCCATCCCATGTCCGTAAGCCCGTGTCCGTCTATGTCCAGATGCCTCATCTCAACCCCTTTTTTCTTGAGGGGATTAAACCGCATGTGAATCCTTGTGTAATAATTCACGCCGAGGAAATCAAGCTTGCCCTGTATGGGAACAGCTATTTCCTGCTCTTTATGGAAAGGGAGGTTAAGCCTGAGCCTGCCTGTAAGAAAGGCGTCGAGCAGGGAATGATTGTAGAAGTATTTGGCAATGCGGGCCAGAAGCCTGTCCAGCGGGTTCCATTTTTTCCATGGCGCAAGAGCTGCCATATTATGTGCAACACTGACCCGGGCATCAGGATATCTGGCATGGATCATATCATAGGCCGCTCCATGGGCCTTTAATATATTTGTGAGCGCCCTGATCCCCAGGGGAACGCTCTTTATCCCCGGTGGGGTGCACCCTTCAAAATATCCGGCAAGGACCAGGACATATGGCTCGTTAAAGGTGATCCAGTAACGAACCCCTGATAGTATTGAGAGGGCCTTCTCAACATATGCCAGGAATTTTTCAACAGACCCATCTTCATGCCAGGGATACTTCCTGCTGAACCAGAGGGGATGCGTGAAGTGGTGAAGGGTCACCATAGGTTCAATCCCGTCACGCCTCAGAATATCGATGATTTCTTGATAGTGCTCGACCGCCTTTTCATCCCAGATATTTTCACGCGGCTGTATCCTGCTCCACTCAATGGAAAAGCGGTATGCATTGACCCCGAGCTTTTTTAGAAGCGCAAGGTCTTCCCTGTATAGCTCATAATGATTGGTGACTTCGGGTTTTGTGTTTAATATCTCTTCCCATGACGACCAGTCAGCATGAGAAGATCCCTCAAGTTGAAAGGCCGAGGTCGCAACACCCCACAAAAAATCTCCCCTTAATTCAGCGGCTAATGAAGCAAATGCTGCCGGTGCAGAGTTCCCCGTTGCGGCCCGGTCATTCGCTTTCTGGTGAATTGTCTTCAATATAGTACCCGCGCCCCCTTCTTGTCCTTATGTACAGGGGGTTTGCAGGGTCGTCTTCTATTTGAGCTCGTATCCTGCTTATATGAACATCCACAGTCCTCGGATCAACGTCCCCCTCATCTTTCCAGAGCGCGTTCATCAGATGTTCACGGTTATATATCTTTCCCCGCCTCTCTACAAGATACATAAGGAGTTTAAACTCGGTAGGACTGAGGTTAAGTGTTATATTTTTCTTCAAGACGGAATATGTCTCCGTATTTATGGAAAGTTCACCTATGGTAATGTGTTTATCTTCCGCCACAGCCCTCGCCGAACGTCTCAGTACGGCTTTCATCCGCGCGATCAATTCCCTTGGACTGAAAGGCTTTGTGATATAATCATCAGCGCCAAGCTCAAGACCGAGAATCCTGTCTATTTCATCTGTCTTGGCTGTAAGTATGATAATCGGCAGGCTCTTTGTTTTAGGGTCGTTCCTGAGCATCCGGCACAACTCCATCCCCTGTATACCGGGAAGCATGAGATCAAGGATGATAAGATCAAAAATCTTCCGTTTGATTTGTTTAAGGGCGCTTTCGCCATCCAGCGCAGTCGTAACGTCAAACCCTTCCTTCGAAAGATTATAGGAGAGCAGTTCAGCAATGTCTTGCTCGTCGTCGACAATAAGAATTTTTTGAGTTTCTTGCTTTGTCACATTACCCGCGCGTCTTCGATATGAAATAAATAAAGTATACGGAGAAAATGTTGCCGCAATATGAAAGGAATGTTAAGTTTCAGTTAAAGAATAATCTTGACCTTTGTTCCCTCGCCGGGGGAGCTGTCAACCTGCATGCTCCATCCATGCGCCTTAACAAGATGCTTGACGATAGCAAGCCCGAGACCGGTCCCACCCATCTTTCTCGATCTCGCAGGATCGACCCTGAAGAACCGTTCCCCGAGGCGAGAGACATATTTGTCAGGCACTCCTATGCCTGTGTCTTCGACGAACAGGAAAACTTTTCCGTTTTCCTGCTTAATGCCAAAGGTCACCCCGCCGGTTTCAGTAAACTTTATCGCGTTGCCGACGAGGTTGGTGAGGACCTGGATAAGGCGGTTTCTGTCGGCCTCGATCTGCTGTATATCGGGACTCCCTTCGACCTTCAAATAAAGTTTTTTTGCAACTGCCTTGTCTTTGAATATCTCTACAATGTTTTCGAAGACGCTTTGAATATCAAGCAGGGTCTTTTCGACTTTTATGACTCCCAGTTCGACCTTGGAGATAGTCATAAGGTCATCAATTAGGGCGTTGATACGCTCGCTGTTTGCCTTTATCGTCATAACAAACCTTTCTGCATTGTCTCTATCAGAGAGGGCGCCGTCAAGAAGAGTGTCCGCAAAGCCCTTTATTGCCGTGATAGGCGTTTTCAATTCATGTGATACGTTCGCGACAAAATCTTTCCGGACTTGTTCAAGTTTTTTAATTTCGGTTATATCATGGAATACGGCGACAAACCCTGAAAGCTCGCTCTCCTTATAAAAAAGCGGCGATACCCTGACTGTAAGATGTTTTTCAGTTGGAACTTCGAGAGCACATTCAGTCATTCCCGGCAAGTGGCTCTTTTTCACTGCATCTATCAGGTCGGAGAATTCATGGTTTCTGACGACTTCGATAAAATGCACCCCGGTCACGGGAATATCCCCGAAGAAATCTCTCACGGATGAACTTGAAAGCGTCACGGCCCCTTTTACGTCTATTATCAGAAGGGCATCCGGCACGCTTCTGAGAATGACGTTAAGACGGCTCCGCTCTTCTTCGCTTTGCTTCATCATACCCTGAAGATTGAAAGACATGGAGGTCAAATTGTCGGCGATCTCATTGAATTCGCCTGCTCTCTGCAGAACGAGTTTTTTGTCTATTTCCCCACGTGATAAAGACCGCGAGAAATCCGTAATCTGCTTCAGCAATCTTCTTAAGCGCTCCGTCTGCCAGGCAGAAAAACCCCACGTGACGATCAAAGCAAGGGACGTTACAAGTATGATCCTGGTCCTGATATGATTATCTCTGACGGCTGAGGCGATATAAAGCTCACTAAAAAGACCTGCCGCGATTACTGCAACGGCATAGATGTAAAACTTTCTTCGAGAGATACTGTCCCTCATGCTCCGGCATCTACGTAATAGCCGATGCCTCTTTTAGTCTTAATATATTTGGGATTTGCCGGATCATCCTCAATTTGAGTGCGCAAACGCCTTATATGAACATCAACGGTCCTCGGCTCTACAAACGACTCGTCTTTCCATACGCCGTCCAGTAGCTGCTCACGGTTAAAAACCTTTCCTCTTCTTTCAACCAGATAGACAAAAAGCTTAAATTCTGTGGTGCTGATGTCCAACCGAACGTTACCTCTGAGAACTGAATATGATTCCTTATTGATTGTAAGTTTGCCTATGCGTATGACCTTTTCTTCCGCTGTTTTTTCTGACGCCCTTCTCATGACGGTCTTAATACGCGCCAAAAGCTCCCTCGGACTGAAAGGTTTTGTCATATAATCGTCAGCCCCCATTTCAAGACCGACTATTTTATCAACCTCTTCTCCTTTTGCGGTGAGCATGATAACCGGTACATTTTTGGTCCTCTGGTCGTTTCTAAGAATGCGACAGATTTCATTTCCATGCATCCCGGGAAGCATAAGATCGAGAATAATAAAATCGAACTTGTCCTTTCTGATTTTTTCAAGGGCTTCCTCCCCGTCCAATGCGGATGCAACATCAAAGCCCTCCTTCTTCAGATTATAGGAAACAAGGTCAACTATATCAGGCTCATCATCGACTACAAGTATTTTTTTTGCCGGCATTTAATGTATCCTCTTTTAACAGAATTATTACAGTGAGTAAGTAGATAGTGAGGCTTAATGTGATGATCAACATGGTTTAGAATAACAGGGCAATGTTACAGGAATATTAAGAACATGTTAATTTTTAAAGAAAAACACAGAGTAAACTGCTTAAGAGGGATCATTTTGTATTCCGTCCCGGAATAAAAGTTCTGAAGAAGTGCTGCCCCGGCAAGGATAAACAGGCATATACCAACCTTCCTGAAAAAGAAGCCACATGGTATGAAATTGAGTTTCGACTGTCTCCCTTTTGTAACAGTTCATGGCTTATAGAACAGACAATAGCGGAGGTCACTGATCCGGATGAACAGGAACGGAATTTATGAGTGGGTAAATGCCTTGCTCAGTAAACTGGGGATATGGATCTGATCTTCCATCCCCTTATCAGTTCCGGGATGTTCCCGGATGAAGCAAAAGAAAAGGTGCCAGGTGAATTAAGCCGCAACAATGATTGCCAAGCAATACGAACAGCTTAACGCGGCTGGTGAATTATAAAGTTGTTGCTCATAATTATGTGCGGCAACAGTACTTCATTCTTTGGGCCACAAAATAGGCCACAATATGGGCTACAAAAGACTTCCATTCGGGTTTTATAATCTTTACGGGCCACAAAATGGGCCACACAGCTAAATGCATCTGGTGAATATAACATCGGCGGGTGAATTATGAATATACAAGTAAGAGGTAATATAAAGTTGCGTATGGGCGACGCCTACAATATCTTTTCCCATCCTATTTCCACCAGATCACCCCATCTATATATAAATAATATATATTATGTGCGGAGAATTTCCGGAATCCCTTTTCTGATATAGCGATATTATACTGCCGTCACAGACTTGATAATTTGCAGTATTCCAATCTTTCTTGACTCGATTTCCCTCAGATCAAAAAATATATAGGGCTTCAACGGTATGTGCGGTATCCTTATTTTTCTGCCGGCATAAAATGCTATCTCATACACCCGGAAATATTGTCCGGGTTTTAAATGGTGATAAATCATATTATGCTCCTGCAGATAGTTCACAATGATTTTAAGAGCAGACGCTTGTTCAGAATGCTTGATGAAAGCCATATCGGCAACTTGTTTCTCTATGCACTGTTTCCTCACAGTTTCAAATAAAAAGTCAGGCGTGCAATAAAGAACACCCCGGAATGTAAAAGCCTTCCATTTGCCCTTTTCATTTACATGGTTGATTTCCGGCTCTATGCTATTAAAGAAATGATAGCTTTCGAACCAATCTATGAAGCGTCCCTCTTGAAATCCTTTTCTCAATCTGACTAACTCCTGATTACGTGCCCGGTGGTCTGCCTTCTTAAGCATATTGGTAAAAGGATCATCGACTGAAAAAGTGTGATGGTGCTCAACTGCAACTATTACCCGCTTTGACAGAATTTCAGCTTTTCCAGACATAAGCTCAAACAGCTTGCGGACGCTTGTTATCTGATGGTCATCAACAGTATGCGGGTGTAAGATCCTGAGTTCCGGTGTCTTGCCGATATCATGTCCGAGTCCCGCAATCAGCGCCCAGGGAATGAAGTTCGCATAGTCACTAAAGTATGTTTTTACCTCTTCAATCAAATACCGCGCGACATTGTAAGAGTGGGCCTGTAAGCTGACATCTGCAAGGGTCCTTACAACAGGCTTGTAATCTCTATGCTCACCGTCCAGCCTGTCAAAAACTACGGACGGGCAATCCTTGTTTCTCTCCAGAAGTTCAATCAGCTCTTTAATGACGTCTTCAACGTTAAGGCTTTTAATCTCTTTCAGGTATGGCTTGGTGCATTCATCAATGAAATACATCGTGGCCTCAGATAACCCGGCATTCTCATTCATTGCAATTCCTCCTCTTTATCGATGGTAGCTGCGGTGTTATGCAGCGTCATTAACTTATAATCTCTTTGCTTCCTCAGCCGGTCTTTTACTTTTTGAGCGATGGTAATCATCTTGGGCGCCATTGTAGTTTTGATCTTCAATAAGGACATGCACATAGCAGCCATTTGCTTTGGCAGCAGTCCCGGGTTTTTCTTGTATCGCGCTTCCATCCACGTTTCGAATCTCTTCCATCGCTCTTCCGTGTATACTAAATTCGTCAATATTGAATGAAGCTTTTCACGCTTTTCCTGAGATAAACTTCCTGCAAGTATTTTCAAGAATTCTCTCTGCTGGTTTTCCGGCAAGGTTGATATCCATATGGCCGTGTTTACAACTTTTTCTCTTAGTTCCTGATACTCTTCTTTGTTCATGTTGACCTCTTTGGCGATGCCTTTGTTCCTGACAGATTCTTCCGCAGGTGGTACCCAATGCGTTGCTTCACTTTTTGCGCAATTTTCAGGAGAAAAGGTTTTAGATATAGCTCAAGTTTTCTTGCCTGCATGCAAAGGTGCACGGCGGTTCCGGGTTGAAGCTCATGGTTTTCCCTGAAGCACTCTTCAAAAAACAGATCAACTTCCTGCCACTGAACTTCAGGATTTGCAAAAATTACTATATGTTCAAATATCTGTTTTCTGTTCTCCTCGTTGACTTCTCTGAAAAATACTTTGCAGAACTTAATCTGATACGCCAGTGGCAAGACAGCAACGTTTTTAGCTGCCTTAACCGCCTCGATTGTTTCCCTGGTGTAAAATTGTTCGTCCATCGTTATCCCTCCTTATATTTTGTGTCTATCTGTTTATGCCTGCGTCGCAGGCTTTTCATTGATTTGTTCTTCTGAGAGCTGCTTTGAAAACACTCGTTCCCCGGTTGCGAAATTAATCGCAGAACACCTCTTGCAAGAATCTCACATATTTGCTTTGACCTCACATCAGAAGGCATCTGATGCTGCAACACTCGGGGAAATGATTTCTTTCGCTTTTCTTTAATCATTCCCCATTTTGCCGAGCTTATACGGGGGTAAAAAAGCAAATCACCGGTGAGTCACCTGAAAAACCTATTCTTTTATATAATTAAAGAAGGAAATAGATTTTCTGTTTACCTGCCGTAAGCGTGGAAATTTAAAAAAAAAGGTATTCATGGAACCATTTGATAAAAAGAAAGAAATACTCAAGGCATTGGCTCTGCTCAGAGAGTATGCTCAAGGGAGAGGTGGCGAAGAGAAATTCCCTGTCAGAATTAACTATATAGATCAGTATATTGCAGAATATTCAAAGCCGAATCCTAATATTAACTGGAGGACATTTGCTGATTTTCATGACCTTAAAGCTGAAGCCACCATTGTCCAGGATGCTGTGAAATCTTACAAGCGTAGTTTTCTGAACTTTATGAATAAATACTTTGAGACAGAGGGGAGAAATGCGCCTTACCGGCTAACCTATGAAGAGAAAGGATATTATCTGAAACCGATCAAAAATCCTTTTGCGGTTACTTCGTCGGATACGGGGATTTCATATAGTGAAAGCAAACATTTTGAAACAAGATACCGGCCTGTGCTGTTGCAAGTTTTTAAGGCTGTTTGTTTCATAATCGCTCTATTGTCATTATATTTCGGTGTCGCCATATTCTGGACGACCCAGCAACTCAGTTTTATTTTATTGGGTATGCTTTCTATAACCATAGCTATCTTAACGGGGCTTATAGCAATACCGTTATTTATGCTTCAGGAAGACAAATTCACCTTCATATTTTATTCGGATTATTTTTTAAGATTGATCGATCAGAGAATATCCCTGGCATCATATTCTGGAGAATGCCCTTTATGCGGCGGAACCGTTAAGCTTATGCTTTCTTTGATCCAATGGAGAGGTTATATCGGCAAGTGCCAAAATTTTCCCCGACGTCACGTCTACTCTTTTGATGATTCATCTCTTTCAGGCGAATTGCTTATAAAGAATTGTTCCCCCCAATTTAAAGTTAAGAGAAGGGGTATTGATTCTTAACCTGCCTATCTGCTACTCTTTACAAAACCACCTGAAAGGGAGAAATTATGCCCGAAATTGATGATAAAGAAAGAAAGTGTGCTTTATATGTAAGGGTCTCGACCTCAAATCAGGCTGAAGAAGGGGAGTCGTTGGACGAGCAAACGGAGAGATTGAAGAATTTCTGCGTTTACAAGGGATGGAATAATTTTACCGTTTATAGAGAAGAGGGATTTTCCGGCAAGGACATGAAACGGCCTGAATTTCAACGTCTGATGGCTGATATTTACAAGAATGAAATCAATACCGTTATTGTTAAAAAGATAGACCGGCTCTCGCGCTCTATCCTCGATTTCGAAAATATCTATAAGATATTTGACGCCAGGAATGTTGACCTCATATCCATCCAGGAAAACTTTGACACCTCTACCGCCATTGGCAGGGCTGTTATAAGAATAGTTCTTGTGTTTGCTCAAATGGAAAGGGAACAAACATCGGAAAGGACTATGGATGTCATGGCCTTCAGAGCAAAACAGGGCATGTTTAACGGAGGGTATCCAAGGCTGGGTTACGACATAGATTATGAAAATAAATGTCTTGTGGTAAATGAATCCGAAGTCCATATCGCTAAAGAGGCATTTGAAACCTATCTGAAAGAAGGCTCTCTTAGTGAAACGGCCAGAGCCCTTAACTCAAGAGGCTACAGAATGAAATCATGGACGGCACAGACCGGGCGGAAAATGGGAGGTGACAGGTTTTCAAAAAATAATCTCAGCCGTTTGCTGAGCGACCCCGTTTACATCGGCAAAATAAAACATAAAGATAATCTATATGATGGCAAACACCCGGGTATTATAGATGACGACATTTTTTACTCAGTGCAGTCTATTCTGAATGTCAACAATGTCACAAAAACAGGATACCGACAGGATAATAATAAGTCTCTATTGAAAGGGCTTGTTTATTGCGGATCATGCCATTCGGCAATGACCCCGAGTTTTTCATTATCCAAGGGGAAGGAATATTACTACTACCGGTGCCTTTCTAATAATGACAGAAGCAAAGAACAATGTCACACTGGAAGTGTCAACGCGGGTCAAATTGAAAATCTTGTTATAGAGGAGCTGAAGTTTCTGGCGAAAGAGCCAAACGTAATTGAGGGAGTAGTTGAAAGCGCGACAAAAGAACAGAAAGAAAAAGTAACAGAGCTGGCGTCAAAGAAGAAGGCGATCCAGGAGAATCTTAATCAAGCGGACAAGAAGGCAAAGAATCTTATGAATATCCTCGGCGCGGAAGGGAAAGAGGGAACGCGTTTCAACTACATCTTAAAAGAACTTGACGATCTTGAAGACCAGGCATCGGGACTCAAAAGACAGATCGATTATATTACTTTTGAAATGAACACGCTGGAAAATAAGATTATCGATGCCGACGCTATCCGGGATAATTTCAAGGTCTTCAGAGATGTTTTCAACCAGCTCACACAGGAAGAAAAGTATGACCTGATGCATCTGTTAATCAAGAAAGTAGTTTATTATGCAGATGCCAAAAGCAATGGAAACGGCAGCAGAAACGGTGATAGAACAGGCAAAATTAAAATGGATCTATGGGAATTACCTCCCATAGATCCACATAATCTAAACTCAGCAAATGGTTTTGCTGAGAGTATCGACTGGCTCCCGGGGAGGGATTCGAACCCCCGACATGGTGGTTAACAGCCACCCGCTCTGCCGGCTGAGCTACCCGGGAAACTAGACAGTAATACTATAAAATAAGCCTATACATTATAAAGAATACCTTTTGATAAATTCAATAGACCACAATTCCCTGTTTCATAATTGCCATGCCATGCATTACGAGTTACAATAACGTTTATGTTTGACAATCATTGCCATTTCCTCTGCATCGCTCACCGGGGGGCGAGCGGCCATGAGCCGGGCAATACGCTTCCGGCAGTGCAAAAAGCGCTTGAACTCGGGGCCCGGGCCATAGAACTGGACATTCACTATGTCCATAACAGACTGCTTGTTACCCACGACACCGTCATCAACGACCCGGTCAGAGGCCCGGTTGATATCACGAAGTGTTCTTTTGAGACCTTACGGACACTCGATGTCGGAAAGGGGCAGTTGATCCCTACCCTGGAAGAGGTACTCAATGTTATCAACACAAAGGCATACGTAAACCTCGAATTAAAGGGCAGGAGGACCGCAGGCCCGGTCTGCAAACTTGTCAGAAGTTATACAAGAGAGAAACGATGGCCTGAAGACCGCTTTATACTCTCTTCCTTTGATATCAAGGAACTCGAGACTGCCCGATCACTTTGCCCTGATATATGCCTCGGTTTATTGATTGACATCAGAAGTATTGACTTTGTGAGGCTTGCTGCCCGTGTGAGGGCAAAGTTCATTGGCATGTCCCTGTCGATAACAGACCCGGAAATAATAAATACCGCTCATAATAATGATTTAAAGGTACTAGTATTTACCATAAATGGAGAACCGGATATCCGGCGCATAAAAAGCATGGGTGCAGACGGGGTCTTTACTGACTTGCCAGAACTGTGTAATTAGATAATTCCTTCCAGCTTTTCGTCAGATGGTTAATAGACCATTTTTTATATTCATATTTATGCTGAAATATGATAGTATAGTGTAATTCATTTTTACATCCAGCGAAGCTAATGTCTTATTGTGTTACACTAATTTTCAGTGGGATACTATGACAGAGAGAAATAATAAACCCAATGTTCTCGTCATTGATGATGCCTTTTGCGTCAGGCAGTCATTGCATTTTATTCTGAAAGACACTTTCAATGTCCTTATGGCCCCGGGAGCGCTTGAAGGCAATTTTTTTCTTTCAACCCACAATATCGATATCGTACTGCTGGATATAAGACTGCGGGGAACAGACGGCCTTAAACTGCTCGCTGACATAAAACACAAGTACCCCTACATCGAGATAATTATGATTACGGCCTATGCAAGCATTGATACTACAAGACAGGCCATCCGTTACGGGGCCTATGATTATCTTATCAAACCATTTGACAAGGACGAACTGATGTCCGTGGTGCTAAAAGCCATGACACGAAGGCAGAGTCGATTGAGCATAAAGAATGAACTTGACATGTTGAATGAATCAACCCTGTACCTGGAGCATCTGATAAGAAGCGCACAAGAGACCGTGATGAACAGCAGTGAAAGTCATATGACCGCCATGCTGCTAAATATCGACTCAAGAGACGGCTACACCTGGTCGCATGTAAAAAGAGTCACCAAGTTATCATTGATGATAGCTGAGAAAATGGGATTAACGGATGAACAGAGGCAGTGGCTGAAATGTTCTGCCTCCCTTCATGATATCGGGAAATTAAATATAGATAAAGATATACTGACAAAAGAAAGCAGACTGACCAAGTACGAATATGAAATCATGAAGAAGCATCCTGTTGAAGGAGAAAAGATAATCCAGCGCATCCCCTTTCTCGGCAAGGCAGTCCCGGCAATAAGGCACCACCATGAGCGGTACGACGGTGAAGGATACCCCTCTGGACTTCAGGGCAGGGAGATACCGTTTAAGGCAAGGATACTTGCGGTCGCTGATGCAGTGGATTCAATGATGAATTCCCCTGTCAGGCAAAGCCACTGTCCAGTTGAGAAAGTTAATAGAGAGCTTCGGTCAAACTCCGGCTCGCAATTTGACCCCGAGATAGTTGATGTTGTGCTCAGGGAAAGACTATTGTCTCTTGTTTAACCTGCTGATCTCTTCTGAACAGTCAATTTCCGCTACACAGCACAGAGAATCAAAAATATTGAGCAGTGACGTGACAACAGCCGGCCTGCTGCGCCGCAATTTTCTGAACAGAGAAAGAAAGGTCTCCTCTTCATCTGTAAGCTTCAGGCCATGATGGTCACCGATAAGATGCACAAAATCCGTATAGCCGTACTCATGAAGAACATCTTTTATCTCATTCGGTGTAAAGCCGAGGGCCTCGGCTATCTTGATAAAGATAGGCTCTACAACTTTTTTCTGGTGAAGGATGAGCTGCCTGCATGTTTCACGCGATACCACCTGGTTAACAGAAGAATTATGATAGAACTGCTCAACCGTCTCCCATCCCTGCCGGTTCATTTTTCTTGTAAGCGTATTGTTCGGGTAAATTATTTTCTTCTTCA
This sequence comes from Nitrospiraceae bacterium, assembly GCA_003599025.1. Classification (GTDB taxonomy): domain Bacteria; phylum Nitrospirota; class Thermodesulfovibrionia; order UBA6902; family UBA6902; genus UBA6902. Next base: position 33,453 of record QZIL01000001.1, read on the forward strand.
TGGTTATTATGATAACATTAAAACAATATCATAGCAACCCAGTTGGTTTTTTTTAGCAATCCACTTGACATGAATGGAGTATTTCATTAAAATAAGGAAACTTCAAAAAATATCTTTTACCAGATTGAGGATTTATACATGTTTTCAGAAAACGAGATAGTCAATCAGTGCAGGCATTGCGGGGGTCATTGTGAAGAGATAAAAAAATGCCCTCTGAAAATTGAATGGACAGCAGATACGGACCGCAAGATACTTCCATCAATATCAGACATTTGGAATTTATCGTTCACAGGCAAAAGCCTGTATATGCCTGAAGGCGGCACGTATTCGACTGAGGACCTCATCTCAGGATTGAACAAACTTGGCAGTCACTTTTAGAAATCATTAACAGATATCTTGTCAGTTCAAAATAGATTAGTCAGCAGACAGGCATTTGCCATAGTAATATATAGCTGAGTTTAGGGGACCTGGCTGAAGTGAACACATGATTCCCACTTCATCCATAATTAAATTATTTCTCATTGTCAGCATGTTAATTCCTGTAAACGGAAAGGACAGGTTTCCGGTCATTTCCTGTTTTCAGAAATACAAATATAATTTAATGGGGGGAGCAGCATGAACGGTAATTTTGGGGAAATCCCGAATTTGTCGAAGAGAGAACAGGAAGTTCTCACATGGTCAAAAAGAGGGAAAAGCTCATGGGAAATATCAGCAATACTTAATATCAGCGAACGGACTGTAAACTTTCATGTGAATAATATCATGCAAAAGCTCAATGCCGTAAGCAGGACCCAGGCGGTTGCAGTTGCTATTGAACGGGGGCTTATTAAAAGAGATTAGGCAAACGTCTGTGGAAAAAATATTGGTCGTCATTCCGGCTTGCCTGTGCCCGATGTTTTTGCGTATCCGGAATCAATGCCTTGTCGTCATTCCGGCTTGTCCGGAATCTGATTTATAAAATGATACCTGGGAAATAGAAAAAACGAAACTCATGAAAGACACAGTCTTTGCAGTATATATTATGGCAAATGACAGGCCGACATTATATGTAGGAATTACAAATGCTCTTGTGAGAAGAGTGTATGAACACAAGCACCATCTCAATCCTGACAGTTTTACTGCTAAATGTAATCTTCACAAACTTGTATATTATGAGGTTTGTGATAGCAGTCGAAATGCAATTATCCGGGAAAAACAAATAAAAAACATGAGCAGACAGGAAAAATTAAATCTTATTCAACTGAAAAATCCGGCTTTTTGTGACTTATATAAAAAAATTGCAGGAATGATTCCGGACAAGCCGGAATGACAGCTAAACAAACTGGAATGACCTCTCGACAATCTGGAATGCCTGAACTAGTGAAGTTATAAACATTTTATACTTTTTATAAACAGACTCAACTATACTTACTTATCCAGCATCTCCCTTACCCTTCTGAGAACATCCTCCGGGACCAACGGCTTGTAAAGGAGATATTTCCCATCCTCAGGAAGCATCGGCCCATTAAAAAGACCTTTCTTATGCCCTTCCAGGACTTCAGCTGCATACCCGCTGATAAAAAGATACCTGGTATCAGGGACTGTCCGGCGAATCTCTTCTAACACGGCTTTCCCGTTCTTTTTGGGCATCATTACATCCAGCAGGAGAAATTGGATGAGGTCTTTGTGAGTTATAAATTTATTAACTGCCTCATCCCCGTCTCGCGCTGCAATAACAGTGTAACCGACACCCGTAAGGATATCAGTCAGGAGTGTCCTCACCTGATCGTCGTCTTCAGCCAGAAGGATTGTCTCGGTCCCGCCCTTCACTGCCTGCACTACTTCAGCCACTCCGGCCTCCGGAACTTTATTGCTCAGAGGGAGGAATATGTCAAATGCCGTTCCCCTGCCCTTTTCGCTCCTGACATCTAAATATCCCTTGTGCCGGGTTACGATTCCGTAAACAATATACAGCCCAAGTCCTGTACCTTTCCCGACATCCTTTGTGGTAAAAAATGGATCTAACATCCTCTCTTTTGTCTGCTCATCGATTCCGGCTCCTGTATCAGACACAGACAACTGAGCGTATCTGCCGCGTGCATGAGCCCCTCCATCTCCGGGAGGATTCTTCTGAACTTCAGAGAGCTTTGTGGCTATTACAATTTTTCCGCCATCAGGCATCGAATCTTTTGCATTAGTAACAAGATTGATCACAACATGCTCGAGTTGAAGTTTGTCAGCAACCACTGTCAAACCCTCTTTTGAGGTAATAATCTCAAGCTGAATGCTTTCATCTATAATTCCTTTGAGAATACCTTCAAGCCCTGAAACAAGAAGGTTAAGGTCAACCGGACAGAAAGCAGTTGTCTGCTTTCTGCTTAAAGCAAGGAGCCCTCGGGTCAAGGCCGATGCCTTATGGGCCGAAGACATTATATGGTCCACGAACCGCCTTTCATCCTCGCCCTTAAGGTCCTTTTTCTGAAGCATCTGTCCGTAGCTCTTTATCACCGTCAGCATATTGTTAAAGTCATGGGCTATCCCGCCTGCAAAGGTCCCTATAGCCTCCATCTTCTGGGAGTGCCTGAGATGCTCTTCAAGCTGCTGCTTTTCCTCATCTCTCTTTTTTAATGTCTCCGCCATATTATTAAAGGCAAATGCGAGGCTGCCGATCTCATCACCAGTCTCAACCGGCACTTTTTCAAACATACCTGTTGCCTCCAGGGATTTTACACCGGCAGTGAGCCTTACAAGAGGGCCTGTTATTCTCCTGATGACAAAATAAGAAACAATCCATCCGGCAAGCATAAAAAAACCCAGCACAACAAGGCTATTTTTTATGGTGTCTTTCATTAATTTATGCAATTCAGCCTTTGACAAAACTATCCGGATAAATCCTATAATCTCTTCTGTCGCAGGTTGTGTTTCATTTAACAGCAATGACTCCTCGGTATAAGTTCCCCCTGATACTACCGGTGCCCAGATATCGACATCATTACTGTTTTCAATAATATTATGAGTTCCAGAACTTTTCACATTGCTCATCACACTCGCATGCACGTCAGGATTTTCACTTGTGAGATCAGTAGGCTTCGGCATTCCTGCTTTTACCCTGGTCTGCAAAAGCCTGCCGTCAGAGGTATAGACCTGCACAACCAAAGCTTCTTTATACATTAATATGGCCTCAAGAGTGTCTTTCAGCAAGTCGTCATTCTCGGAAAAGACGCCGATCCTTGCGTTGTAGGCGGTAAGACGTGCAAGCTGTTCCCCCTCATGAAGCAGATGATCATTTAGTGTCTCGCTCTGATATAAAACAAAAACCATGGCAAATGTCACATACATGACCATGATGAACAAGGTGACGATAAGCAGAATCCTGGTCCCGAAGCTTTTACGCTTTAATTTCAGAATATCTGCTGAAAGCATACATTAGCACCTGTTAATTCCTTTGCCTTGGTCAACAAATAAGTGCTGTCCTTAACATCCATTTTTTTTATAATCCTCTCATTTACAGTTATATTTGTCTTACGGGCACTGCAATAAGGTATCGGGGCCGTTTGCTTTCCCGAAAGCAGTTCCGCCGCAGTCCCAGCTGCCTGCAGCCCCATATCATATGGATCAATTTCCAGAGACAACGTAGCGCCCATATCAAGATACTTGTTCGAAAAGGTGATGACCGGAAGCCTGTGCTTTATTGAATACAGCAAGAGGGCCTCAACAGACTCGGGTGAATAAACACCAACATCAGGGAGCATCCAGAAGGCCTTTATCTTCCCTGCCATATGATTCAACAGTTCAGGCACTTCACCGGGAGTCCTGACTTCATTTGTTATGAGATTGATACCGGCCTTTTCAGCTGCTGTTTTTGCTTTTTCGATGAACCCGGCCTTCTGTCCTGGACTGTACAGGACCCCTATATCCTTCACTTCCGGCATAACCCTGCGGATAAGCTCAAGCTGCTTGTCAGGGGGGATATTCATATTGATCCCCGATATATTGGAGTTACCAGCGATTAAAGATTGTGGATCAAGCACCATCAGGTAAATAATAGGAATATCTCTTATCGCCCTTATATGTTCGAGCGCGCTGCTTCCGATGGCAACAATCGCATCAGGCCGCTGCCTTCGCAGTTCCTTCACGATATCATATCCCTTCATGTCGGAAAGGACATATCGTGTCAGGTCACAGCGGCAACCGCTCTCCAGTCCCCTGAAGGCCTCGTTATAAGGCGCAATACTGACGCTCTGGACAGAAACGATATGCGCAGCAGATACAAGAGACGGGCATAAAATCAGCCACAGGATGAACAAGGTACGGCATAGATTGCTTAGTCCGGGTTTTGTCATTTTATAAATTTGCCGGTCCTTCCCCTGAATAATAAAAGTACAGGACATGATATGTCCAGGCATATTAGCCGTCCGGCAGGAGGCCGATGTCCCCGATTCATACTCATTATAATAATATTAATCCGTTGAATTTTAATCTTATTTTAAATATAATGGTCTACCCATTTTAATTTATTAACCACAAAAAAACACCTGTAAAAACTTATAGCTACTGATTAGGGGAGGAACGTATGCTGAGAAATGTCTTCTGCTGTGAAGCCCGCAAGTGTTATCTATCATTTTTTAAAGCATTAATCTTTATAAGCGCCATCCTGTTTGTCCCGGCCTTTGCCTCAGCCCAGACAGAAGATGAGATGAAAATGCTCAGCATGTATTTTAAGGAGGACCAGCTTGTATATGCGCCTACAAGGTCGTTGAAACCACTTTCGCAGGTTGCGGAGAATATCAGTATAGTCACTGCTCAAGACATAGAGGCAATGAACGCACACATGCTCTCCAAGGTCCTTGAGATAGTCACCGGGCTATTTTTTTATAATACGATGAATGATTTCGGGACTTCAGGATTTGCCTTTATTCAGGGGTCCGATTTCTACAATGATGACAGACGCACACTTATACTGCTTGATGGGATGCCCTGGAATTTTATGGCTGGAGGCACACATACAATTAATACAATCCCTGTAAAAATAGTTAAGCGCATTGAGATCATTAAAGGCCCGGCCTCGTCAGCCTGGGGATCATCTCTCGGAGGTGTTATAAACATAGTAACTAAGAATACCGGGGACAAGGCTGTTCCCTCAGGCTCAGTAAGCGCGTCTTATGGAGAAAGGAATTCGCAGGATTACAATGCAGAAATCATGGGAAAAGCAGGGACAGTCGGATACTATCTGCACGTAGACAGAATGGACTCTGATGGACTAAGGAAGAACAGATATTTTGAAAGGGACAGCCTTTATTCAAAATTCGATGTCCCCTTATTTCCTGACATTAATCTTACCCTCACGGCCGGATATAGTGATCCTCATTTTAAATATAATGATTATATTGAATGGGATTATTCAAATGTTGCCAATTTCAGGGCCTTTTTTATTACAGCCGTCCTTACCACCAAGATTACCGATGAGCTGGGTGTGGAGGCGTCTTTTTACAGGTATAAGCAGAAGTTCGTAAGCAGGAATGATGTATTGTCAGACACAGGGTTCTGGGATGCTGTATACGGTATTGATCTCAATGCAGGGGACACATTCAATCAGTGGATCTATGATGAAACAACTAAAGGCGGGACAGCCAAGGTTCTCTGGAATAATTCTGTTCACAACGCGGTCGCAGGACTGGATATCAGCCACGGCAGCCTCGATCAGATCAGCATGAGCACGGGGGCGGATGACGACATAAATCATCCAGGTATAAGTAAATGGGCGGTGTTCGTCAATGACACTATATCCTTCGGCGATCTGTCGATCACCCCGGGGTTAAGACATGACAAGAACAACGTAAGCGGCGACTTTACAAGCCCGAGTCTCGGGGCGACCTACAGGATCGGCAGGAAAACTGTCCTCAGGGCCTCTGTTGCAAGAGGTTTCGCCTATCCGCCGATCACATATACATCAAGCGAAGAGCTTTACCTTAAGCCAAATCCGGATCTTAAGCCTGAAAAAGTATGGTCATACCAGGCAGGTGCAGAGGCTTTCATATTTGATTTCCTGAATGCCAAAGCTGTGTTATTCTATCACGAGCTGAAGAACGAAATACAATTCCAATATGATGGTGCAGTCGGGAAATACCAGTATATTAACGGAGGGGGGGAGGCAAAGCGTACAGGCGCCGAGTTTGATCTGGAGACAATACCTTTTTATAATGTGTCAATGAAAACCGGATTGTCCTATGTCCGCAAGGAACTTGTACCTGAAGAAAACTTCCCGGACGCAGTGAATGTAACCAATATTTATGACTGTAACGTTATTGTCAAATATGATGACGTAAAGTCTCTCTCAGCCCAGCTTTCAGGCAATTATACATGGTGGGATTTTCCATGGGAGGGAAAATACAATACCTTCATATGGGATCTGAGTCTCGGCAAGAAGATATATTCCGTTGATAAAATAAGTACCGATGTTTTTCTTGTTGTGCATAACATTTTTAACAGCTCATCCATCATCGATAAGCCATCAGATACTGATAACCCGCGCAGGTGGCTTGAGGCAGGAATAAGTTTAAAGTTTTAATTGAGACTTTTTTGATTAGGCTTTACTGCCTGTATTTACAGGTAATTCCATAAAAGGAGGGACAGATATGGAAGAAGAAATAATCATTGTTCTTGACGAGGGGATTGATACGAAGGAACTGGCAAATTTGCCATGCTGTGTCGGTAAACCGCAGAATGCCGCAAGTTAATACAACTAAAGGGGGACGACACTTTGTCTTCCCCCTTTTCTTTAATGTCTGATGATACTTTCCCATTATTCAATAGTCTATCCCTACGAAGAAAAGCCGGGGTACGTTCTCCTCTTCTCTACGAAGAACACATCAAAGATACTTCTGAAAGAAGCGACTTTTAAGTCCATCATCAACAGGGACTTCCCAACTGAAGATGAAGCAACACTGTCAAGGATAGGCATGATCGTCCCGGATATTGAGGCTGAAAAAAAAGAAGTCTTTCGCATGCTTGATCAGATAAATGAGAAGAACCAGACATTGAGCATATCTGTCATTCTGAACCTCGACTGCAACTTTAATTGCATCTACTGCTACGAAGGCGGAATGAAAGGCTCTCTCTATATGACTGACAAAACGGCAGGACTGCTGATTGATTTTATAAAAAGCAGATTTGCTCTGAATATGACAAATATCAATATAGATTTCTACGGCGGCGAACCGCTATTGAGTCTTGAACTCATCAAATCCATTTCTGCAGAGTTAAAGTCGTTTGCTGAAAGCAAAGGTGTACTATACACCTTCGCACTCATAACCAACGGATCGCTCTTTAAAAGACGCATAGCGGAAGAGCTTGCCTTACTTGGCCTAAAACGCATTAAAACGACAATTGACGGCCCCCCTGAAATTCACAATGCCTGCCGTCCGTTTAAATCCGGCGCAGGAAGCTTTGATACTATTATTAAAAATATCAAAGACACCTGGGACATTGTGAAGATCAGTATTGGGGGAAATTACCGTGAAGGGTCCTATGAGAAATACCCCTTACTGTTCCAGCATTTAAAAAAAGAAGGACTAACACCTGAAAAAATATATAACATGAGTTTTTATCCTGTAATGAAAAACCCGGCTGACATCAGTTCTTCCATTGACTTTACCGATGGGTTCATGACTTTAAATGAACCCTGGCTGATCAAAGCAAGCATTTATTCAAGGGAAGAAATATTCAAGAGAGGCTATAACACCCCAAAGCTCATGCCTTCACTCTGTCAGATAGAGTTAAACAATTACTATGTAGTAAATTATGACGGAGGTGTCTTCAAATGTCCTTCTTTTATCGGAAGGAACAACTTTGAGATAGGCAGTCTCAGGGAAGGAGTCAATGACTACAGTCAATCCCACAAGCTCGGCAACTGGAGGAATGGAGAATGCGAGAAGTGTGTGTACCTGCCCCTGTGCTTCGGCGGATGCCGATATATGTCTTATGTCAGGGACGGAAATATCAATTGCGTAGACTGCCAAAAACCATACCTTGATGCTGCATTAGAAACGCTGATAAAGCAAGATATAAAGTACAGACCCCGGCATCAGGGTGTCCAGTAAATCCATAAAACATTTTCCCGGTTCAAGCGATAATAAAATAATCCCTTGAATTAATCCCCCCGTTCCCTAATAATAAAAACTGACATTGTGCTGAAAAACTATGTGAGTACCTTTACGGTCATTCCCGCACAGGCGGGAATCTATTCATTTCAGAAAGTTTCTGGATACCAGCATACGCGTGTATGACGATTTTAAAAATCATAACAGACTGTATCAGCAGCCTGATGAGCTTTGACTGCAATGCACAAAATCCTTATCATCGACGATGACAAAGACATAAGGTCGGTGCTTTCCGATCTGGTTAAGAGCGGCGGATATGAGACCTTTACCGCAGGCAACGGAAAAACTGCGCTCAAGGAGATCAGTACACATTGCCCGGACATGGTGCTTCTTGATGTCAAACTACCCGGGGTGGACGGGATGACCATCCTTGAAAGGATCAGGAATATAGACAGAAACATTGCAATCATCATGCTGACCGCCTATGGAGACATACGGGACGCTGTAAAGGCCATGAAACTGGGTGCCTTTGACTATATAACCAAACCCTTCGAAAATGACGAAATACTCTCGCTCATCAAAAAGGCCCTGCAGGCCAGACCTCACACTAACTATTCTCCATCCACGGCACTTTCCCTCAGGGAAAAAGAGGTGCTCAACTGGTTAAAACAGGGCAAGAGCTCCTGGGAATTAGCATCGATACTGATGATAGGCGAGAGTACAGTCAATTTTCACATCACCAATATCATGCATAAACTCAATGCTGTCAGCCGTGTCCAGGCGGTGGCCATAGCTATTGAGCAGGGACTCATCAATTCAGAGTAGCTATCCAGGCCCAGCACCCGAAATATCTCAACCCTTCCCCCTTACTACTTACCCCTTACCCCTTTTCTATGGGTACCTATAAGATATTACAGGTGCCATCCTCCTATTAAATCTGTTACAACATATTACTGACCTTATAGCAATGTCAGTTAAGCATAATCATGATAAGGCCGCCGGCAGGAAACTGAGACCTTTTTCATCCTGTTTATGGGACATGGTTGAAGTAAAGTCTACTAATTTACTAATTGTTTTTATTTATGCTTACTCAAACGGTCTAAGAAAATAAGGAAAGCGGATGAAATACGATATTGAGTCCGATATATTAAACAAGGCCATTAACTGCAATAACAATTATTCCTGCCTTGAAGGCCAGGGCAACTGCTTTTGTGATGCTGAGTCACACTTTGACAAAAGTATCCTGTTTATAAAGAACCCTAAAATGATATGCAACTACTATATGTCTTTCGGATATTCCCACATCTGCAAGTGTCCGGTCAGGATGGAAATCTATTATCGTTACAATAAATAGTTCCCGCTTACTCGTAGCAATTAAATTTTCAGTTTCTGCTATCGCTTAACCTCAAAACCATTTCCGTCCTGCCTGCCCGGTCAGGCGGACTCCTAAAATGGACTCCTAAAATTATATTGACACCACCGGCAGTTATGTTTTAGTTTTAAAGAACCTTCAAACACTATAAAAGAAGCAGAAATCCGTTTATTGGGAATAACTCCATGCGCAGTCCACATAAAAAATTGACGTCAGATAAAAAGCTCGTCCCAGCCGGTAAAAAGAAAGAACAAAAACTCAGTGGTAAGGGCAAGGGTGTCCGGACCGGGATGAAGCGCAAAACTGTACCCGAAGTGCAGCATGAAAAGCTCCATGCTGCCAACAGGAAGATCAAAGACTCGCAGAGCAGGTACACAGACATGTATGACTTTGCTCCTGTAGGGTATTTCACCTTTGACAAAGACGGGATTATACTTGAAATGAATCTTACCGGGGCAGAGCAGCTCGCTGCGGTGCGTGACTCTTTAATAAAGAAACCGTTCCGGAAATTTATCGACCGGAAAGACCGGGAAATATTTGTTCTCCATTGTCAGGAAGTCCTCAGGAGAAAGGGAAGGCGCACCTGCGAAATCAGAATAATCAGAAATGACAATTCCGGGTTCAATGCACAGATTGTCAGTTTTGCCCTGCCCAGCGGAGATGGTAAAAATAAAAACATAAGATCAGCAATAACCAATATAACCGAACATAAAAAAATCGAGAGGGAGCTGCATTTCTCCAACCGGCTTCTCGCAATCTCGAACGAATATGCAGAGATGCCTGTACTGCTGGATGAGTACGTCAAAGAAGTGCGCAATTTCATCAAGTGCTCCGCTGTAGGGATACGCTTACTGAATGATAACGGAAATATCCCTTACATAGCTCATGATGGTTATACCCGTAAATTCTTCAATTCTGAAAACCCGCTTTCAATACATAAAGACAGGTGCATCTGTATAAATGTTATCAGACAGAACACCATCCCTGCCCCGGCCTCTTTCACTGCATACGGGTCGTTCTATTCCAACAGCATGAAAGCTCTGCATACCTCATACCCCGCTGGACATATACGGAATACATGCAGCATTGAAGGATATGAGTCGCTGGCGGTTGTACCGATTATTTCAGAAGGCTCTGTGCTCGGTTTGATACATGTTGCTGATACCCGGGAGAACTCTCTCCCGGCTGAAACAGTGCATGTCCTTGAGAAGGCGTCTGTCCAGCTGGGCATTGCTATCAGAAGGATCAGAATGGAAAGCAGTCTTCAGGACGCCCTCTATAAATCCCGGCGGCGTGAGGCCAAAATCTCCGCCCTTCTTAAAGGGTCCCGGGCCGTGCTTGACAGCCGTGACTTCAATACAACTGCACGCTTTATATTTGATTCCTGTAAAAACATTATAGGGGCTTGTGCCGGATATATAGCGCTGCTGTCTGATGACGGGACAGAAAACGAGGTCCTGTTCCTGGACCCGGGAGGGTTCCCGTGTTCTGTAAACCCGGACCTTCCAATGCCCGTCCGCGGGCTGCGGGCAGAGGCATACCGCAGCGGACAGCCTGTATATCATAATGATTTTCAGGGAAGCCCATGGACCAGTTATATGCCGGAGGGACATGTGCCCCTTAAAAACGTCCTGTTTGCCCCTCTGGTAATTGAAGGCAATATCGCAGGAGTGCTCGGCCTTGCAAATAAAGAGGATGATTTTACTGAAAATGATATACGAATGGCCAATGCCTTCAGCGAGCTTGCCTCTATAGCACTGCGCAACAGCCGGAACCTCGAACTGCTTGAGAACAGCGAGGAGCGGTTCCGCTCAGTAGCGGAAACAGCAAACGACGCCATCATCTCAATTGACAGCCGCGGGAGTATAGTCCTGTGGAACAGGGGAGCAGAGAAGATATTCGGCCATACTGCAGAAGAAGCAGTCGGCAGACCTCTCACGTTAATAATTCCGGACAGTCTCCGCATTACTCACACGGAGGGACTAAGCCGTGTTATTTCAGAGGGAAAACCGAAGCTTATAGGCAATACAGTAGAAATCGTGGGCCTGAGAAAAAACGGCAGCACGTTCCCCATCGAACTGTCTCTGGCAAAGTGGAAGAGCAGAGAAGGCCTTTTTTTTACCGGCATTATCAGGGACATAACCCAGCGCAAAGAAACTGAAGAAGAATTGAGAAGACACCGGGAGCAGCTGATGGAACTCGTAGCAGAACGCACCTCCGACCTGGAGAGGGTCAATGAAGCACTTAAAAAGGAAATGGCCGAGCGGATACAGGCGGAGGCAGAGACCCTGCGTGCCAGCCACCTTGCCTCCCTTGGAGAACTCGCTGCAGGAGTTGCCCATGAGATCAATAATCCGGTCAACGGCATTATCAACTATACCCAGATACTGGCCAATAAAAGCACTCCCGGCAGTAAAGAGCATGACATCGCCTGCAGAATCATAAAAGAAGGGGACCGCATCGCCGGGATTGTTAAATGCCTGCTCTCATTTGCACGTGACGGTAAAGAGCAAAAATACCCGGTACACATACTCGAGATCATCTCTGATACCCTTGCGCTGACAGAGGCGCAAATAAGAAAGGACGGCATTAAACTGCTTATAAACGTGCCGGCGCATCTGCCCGAAATAATTGCCCAACCGCAGCATATACAGCAGGTATTTCTGAATCTCATCAGCAATGCACGATACGCCTTAAACCAGAAATACCGCGGAGAAAACAGGAAGAAAATCATCAACATAACTGGTGTGGCAATTACCGAAAAAAACAGTCCTTATGTACGTATTACATTTTATGATAATGGGACCGGCATATCTGATGATATAATTAATAAAGTAATGAATCCGTTTGTGACCACCAAGCCGACCAGCCTGGGTACTGGACTGGGCCTGAGTATCAGCCACGGGATTGTGGCCGACCATGGCGGTTCTATCAGCATTGACAGTGTTGAGGGCCAGTATACCAGGGCAATCATAAAGCTTCCGGTCAATATGCATAAAAACAGTGGTCACTGTTAAGATAATCAAAATGATCTGCCTCGAAGCAGTGCTTCGATAAGTTCTTTTGCTTAAACTCAAAATTTATTTTAATACGCAGCCGCAGTATGGATGAAATCAATATGATAACTACAGACAGAGAACTCACATCCTCCGAAGGCAGAAACAATTCTGAAAGGGCGAAGATCCAGATAGTTGAAGACGAAGGGATCATAGCCATAGAACTGAAGAGGCAGCTGGAGATCATGGGATATCTGGTCACCTCTGTGACGTCTTCCGGTGAAGAAGCCGTTCTAATGGCGCACAAGAACAATCCTGACCTGGTGCTGATGGACATCACACTGTCAGGACAGACAAACGGAATCGACGCAGCCGGGCTGATACGGACAAGAGATAATATCCCTGTCATATATCTCACGGCCCATTCTGATGAAGAGACCCTGAAACTGGCGAAACAGACTGCACCATACGGATATCTGATAAAACCGGTGGGCAGCAGGGAACTGCATAATGCCATAGAGATCGCACTTATCAAGCACCGGGCAGACAGGCAGCTTCAGTCCGCTGTATTGAAGGCACGGGAGGAAGAAGCCAAGACAAAGGCAATCATTGCAGGCCTGGGAGACGGGGTGATACTGCAGGACACAGGATATAAAATCCTGTATGAAAACCAGGTCCAGCAGGACATCACCGGCAGCCACACCGGTGAGCTCTGCTACAGGGCGTATGGCGGGAGGGATTCCGTCTGTGAAGACTGTCCTGTTGAAATGTCTTTCAGGGACGGCAAAATTCACAAGACAGAAAGAACCGTGGCCACCGGAAAGGAGACCTTATATTATGAACTCATCTCATCTCCCCTCCGTGATTCGGACGGTAAAATCATAGCGGCTGTCAAGGTAGTAAGGGACATCACCGGGCGCAAGCATACTGAAGAAGAGCTGCTGAAGCACCGGGAGAAACTCGCCCGACTCGTAGACGACAGGACTGCCGAGCTGACATCCGTCATTGACCTGCTCAAAAATGAAATCATGGAACGCAGGAAAACCGAAGAGGCCCTGAGGGAGAGTGAAAGACGGTACAGAGAACTCTTCAATTACATGAGCAGCGGCATCACTGTATATGATGCGGTCGAAAACGGAACGGATTTTATCATCAAGGATTTCAATCGTGCCGGCGAGGTCATTGACAATATCCGCAAAGAGGAAATCGTCGGCAAGAGAGTGACCGAGGTCTTCCCCGGAGTAATGGACTCCGGCCTCTTTGACAAGTTTCAGAGAGTGTGGAAGACCGGCAAAACCGAGCGTCATGCCGTTTGGTATTACAGTGACTGGAGGATCAGCGGCTGGAGGGACAACCACATTTACAGGCTATCAAATGGCGAATTAATATCAGTTTATAACGACATAACTGAACAGGTCATCTCTGCAGAGAGGGAATCAGCCCTTCTGCTGCAGCTGAAAACCATATTCGAAAACTTTCCGGTCGGCATTGTATATCTGGATGATAACTACAGGATCATCAGCACAAATAAGTTCTTCGACGGCTTTACAGGCTTCAGAGAGGGAGAACTGGCAGGCAGGACATGTTACGAAACAGTAGGTGAGTATGCAGATGACCATACAAGACAGGACCGGGAAAAAATATGCTCTTTCTGCAACAGAGGGCTGTGCACTTCATCTAAAAAGCCGGTGACGATGGAGCGGCCTTTTAAAGATAAATTTATCAGGGTCACCACAATCCCCGAGCTTGATGAAAACGGGCATATCGAGCGCTTTATGGAGATCGTCGAGGACATAACCGACCGCAAGCGGGCAGAAGCGGAAGCTGTACGCGCCAGCCACCTTGCAGCACTTGGCGAGCTCGCTGCCGGCGTGGCTCATGAAATCAACAACCCGATAAACGGGATCATCAACTACACACAGATATTGCTCAACAAAAGCACTGAGACGAGCAGGGAACATGATATTGCAGGGAGAATCATTAAAGAGGGTGACCGCATCGCAAATATTGTGAGGAACCTCCTTTCTTTTGCCCGGGACAACAAAGGCGACCGGATGCCGGCCAATATCGCCGATATAATCTCTGAAACTCTCGGCCTTACCGAAGTCCAGTTACGAAAAGACGGGATCATATTAATGTTGAATGTTCCAGGGACCCTTCCCGCGGTATTTGTACAGCCCCAGCAGGTCGAACAGGTATTCCTTAATATCATCAGCAATGCCCGTTATGCCCTGAACACTAAATACAAGGGGACACACAAAGACAAAATACTCGAGATCACTGCTGAGAAGATACCAGGTGATGTGCGCCCGTATATAAAGGTTGTATTTCATGACCGCGGGACCGGGATCAGTCCTGAGGTCCTAAACAAAATAATGAACCCCTTTTTCTCTACAAAACCGGCAGACATAGGCACCGGGCTTGGATTGAGCATCAGTCACGGTATAATAAGTGACCATGGAGGCAGGCTCGCAATCGACAGTGCTGAAGGCATGTTTACTAAAGTCACAGTAGAGCTGCCGGTCAGGCAGTAAAGACCGTGCGGCAGGAAACAGCAGAGCATATTGAGTTTTTGTGCCGTCATTCCCGCCTGTCGGGAATCTTTCAGATTTATTTAGAGCAGGAAAAAGAGATTCCGGACTGGCCGGAATGACATCAGATGTGCAGGAATAAGAGATTATGGCTAAAATCCTTGTAGTAGACGACGAAGAAAGCATACGATTCACCTTTGACAGCTTCCTTTCTGACGAAGGGCACGAGGTTGCCACTGCCGGGGAATATGATGAGGCGCTGGATATGATTTCCCGGAATGAGTTCGATTTAATATTCATGGACATTGTGCTTGGCGGCAAGACGGGAATAGACCTGCTGAAGGAAGTCAGGAACATGTCAGTGAACTGTTCTGTTGTGATGATCACCGGATACCCGAGTGTTGAGACAGCTTCCGCTGCTCTCCGTTTAGGCGCATTTGATTATATTTTCAAGCCTGTCAAACAGGAGATCCTGCTTCACATTACAAGTATGGCCCTGCAGAACAAGGCCCTGCGTGATGAAAATGAAAGATACCGGGCAAACCTGGAAGCGATCTTCAAGAGCGTAAAGGACGCGATAATTACTGTTGATAAAGACCTGGCCGTTATTGAAGCCAATGAGGCTGCGGAAAAAATATGCGGCATAACGCGCAATTCCCTGGGCAGGCCCATTGAGGAGGTCCAGACAAGCTGCAATTGCAAGTGCCTTGAGGTCCTGAAAAAAACCATCCGCAGCAAACAGCCATTAGAAATCCAGCGGACAGAATGTGAACATAACGGCAGGGACAGTCAGGTGGCAACAATTTCCACCTGGCCCCTTATCAACAAATCCGGGACCTTCTCAGGGGCAGTAATGATAGTCAGAGATGAGACCCGCATCAATGAACTCGAGAGGGACCTCGGGGAGCGCCGTAAATTCCATCATATTATCGGGCAGAACAGGCAGATGCAGAGGATATATTCTCTTATAGAAGACCTGGCTGATGTGGAAACCACTGTTCTGATTACCGGTGAAAGCGGCACTGGAAAGGAACTGGTTGCTGAAGCAATTCATTATAAAGGGAAACGCAGCAGCAGGCCGCTTGTCAAGGTTAATTGTTCCGCACTGTCCGAGAACCTGCTCGAAAGTGAACTCTTCGGTCATGTCAGGGGTGCCTTTACCGGAGCGGATAAAGACAAGGTCGGCAGGTTTCAGAAGGCTGAAGGGGGTACGATATTCCTGGATGAAATCGGGGACCTGTCCCATCAGATGCAGTTGCGGCTGCTGCGGGTTTTACAGGACAAGGTATTTGAGCGTGTCGGGGATTCTACGCCGCTCAGGGCAGACGTCCGGGTAATTACCGCAACCAACAAGGACCTTTCACAAAAGGTAAGAAGCGGCGAATTCAGGGAGGACCTGTACTACCGCTTGAAGGTCGTAGAACTTGCACTGCCCCCGCTCAGGGAGCGCAAGGACGATATATTGCTGCTGGTTGACTATTTCATCCATAAGTTTAATGATAAATTCAAGAAACAGGTAACTGCGATATCAGAAGATGTAAAGAAACAGTTTATGGATTATCCGTGGCCCGGAAATATCAGGGAACTGGAGCATATACTGGAGCACGCCTTTGTCGTAACCCGGCAGCATACTATTACATTGGGAGAGTTACCTAAAAGTTTTACCGAACATTCTTCAAAGAATATTTCTCTTTCTCCGCATAAAGGGACTGACGGGCCTGAAACGGTTATAGAGGCATTGAAAAAAACCGGAGGGAACAAATCTAAGGCAGCAAGGCTTCTGGGTGTTAATGTACGGACTATTTACAGAAAAATAGAAAAATACAATATAAAAACCGAGTAGACATACTTTCATATAACCATGACATGTCATGGTTATATGACATCGCAAAACCATGACATGTCATTCATTCGCCAAATACCATACTCTCAATTAATTTAAACCTGCAATTTAATGATCGTTATATACCGCATCTCTGCCCCTGCAATTAATTTCATTTAATCAGCGAGTTACAGGCCGCGTAGCATTCCTGGCCATAAGTAATACAGAAGGCATTCAGTGATATTACTGCTGAGGATGTAATGGCACGCTTCTTGATATATCAATGAGCATCAACCTATCTTCTCTTTTTTAAAACGTCTTTTTAATGTATTGGAACAGGCAGCTGAGGTTTTGTTTATGCAGTTATCAAAGAATGAACATTACACGGGAATCTCCAGTTGTCCGAATCTGCTTGAATGGACCGGCTGTGGGTCTTCTTTCTGCAGATTGAGATATATGGTCCCTGAGGTTTTGACAAGTTCCGAAATAGTTGACTATTGCAGGAA